>JBBKVS010000059.1:0-11784 GCA_037968555.1 Lysobacterales bacterium
CCATCCGTCAGCTCCACGCCTATCAACTCGTCATCTGCTGGCAAATCTATTGCCCAGATACCGTTGGCGCGCGGCCGTGAGTATTCCGACAGAGGAGTTTTCTTGACGATGCCTTTGCGGGTTGCAAAAAAGACGAATAAATCATCCGGGTACTCGCGCACCGGCAGTACCGCACTCACGCGCTCATCTTTTTCCAGGGGCAACAGGTTGACGATGGGCTTGCCACGACTGGTGTGACCAGCCTGCGGTAATTCATATACTTTCAACCAATGGATTTTGCCGTTGCTGGTAAAACACAACAGCGTATCGTGGGTATTGGCCACAAACAGTTTGTCGATGAAATCTTCATCTTTGACTTTGGTTGCTGATTTTCCGGTACCGCCGCGACGTTGCGACTGATAGCGATCCAGCGCCTGCGATTTCGCATAACCACCGTGCGATAGCGTGACCACCACGTCTTCCTCAGTGATCAGATCTTCCAGGCTCAAATCCAGGCGGGTTTGCAGAATCTCTGTCCTGCGCTCATCACCGTACTCCACCTCAATGGCTACCAGTTCGTCGCGTATCACTTGCATCAAACGTTCCGGCCGCGACAGGATGTCCAACAGATCACGGACTATGGTTAAAAGTGCCTCATATTCCTGGGTGAGCTTTTCCTGCTCCAGCCCAGTCAAGCGATGCAGGCGCAGATTGAGTATTTCCTGAGCCTGTATTGGTGACAACTGATAACCATCGTCGTGCAGGCCATAGATGGCTTCGAGATTTTCTGGCCGTGAAGCATTGGCTCCACCCTGCCCCAGCATTGCAGCTACCATGCCGGAATCCCAGCGCACAGCCTGCAATGCTTCACGCGCATCGGCGGGCGTTGACGAAGCTTTGATCAGCTCAATCACTTCATCCAGGTTGGCCAAAGCTACGGTCAAACCCTCCAGTACGTGAGCCCTGTCCCTGGCCTTACGCAATTCAAACAGCGTACGCCGCGTAACCACTTCGCGGCGATGGGAAATAAAGGCTTGCAGTATCTGCAGCAAATTCAACAAACGGGGCTGGCCATCGACCAGGGCCACCATGTTGATACCGAAAACAGACTGCATCACCGTTTGCTTGTACAGGTTATTCAGAATAACTTCAGGAACTTCCCCGCGACGCAGTTCAATCACCACGCGCATGCCGTCCTTGTCGGACTCATCGCGCAGTTCAGTGATGCCGTCGAGCTTCTTTTCCTTAACCAGCTCGGCGATTTTTTCCAGCAAGCGGGCCTTGTTTACCTGGTAGGGCAGCTCATGAATGATGATGGCCTGCTTACCCGATGTTTCAGTGGTTTCTATCCCGGTGCGGGCACGCATATAGATGCGGCCACGACCGGTGTGATAAGCCTCGTGTATACCCAGGGCTCCATTGATGATGCCTGCCGTGGGAAAGTCCGGACCTGGCAAATGCACCATCAGGTCATCAATCGTCAGCTCCGGGTTGTCGATCAGCGCCAGCGTAGCCGCAACTACCTCACTCAGATTGTGCGGCGGAATGTTAGTAGCCATACCCACGGCAATACCGGAAGAGCCATTGATCAGCAGGTTGGGTACCCGGGTGGGCAGCACCTGCGGCTCCATTTCGGACTCATCGTAGTTGGCGGTGAAGTTGACTGTTTCTTTGTCCAGGTCGGCCAGCAACTCGTGTGCCAGCTTGGACATGCGCACTTCGGTATAACGCATGGCTGCCGCAGCATCGCCATCGACCGAACCAAAGTTACCTTGTCCATCCACCAGCATGTAGCGCATGGCAAAAGGCTGGGCCAGGCGCACAATGGTGTCATACACTGCGGTATCACCATGCGGGTGGTATTTACCGATCACGTCACCGACCACACGAGCCGACTTTTTATAAGCCTTGTTGTAGTCGTTTCCCAGTACCGTCATGGCGAACAATACGCGTCGATGAACCGGTTTCAGGCCGTCACGAACGTCGGGCAAAGCTCGCCCTACAATGACACTCATGGCGTAGTCCAGGTAGGACTTCCGCATCTCATCTTCGAGATTTACTTGCAGCACTTCTTTGGCGAGTTCAGCCATATGTCAAATTGTCTCAGGATTGTTTCGTATCTTATTGAAATAAATAATTTTAATTTTCTATTTTTTATTTCAGTTTTTGAGCTTTCAAAGGCTCTAAACAAGCCTGAAATACTACCACAAAATTAACCACAGAACCTGCCCGAAAGCCCTTGTTAAAGCACTTGCCAGGTATTGAAGACCGGCGAAAATTCCTGCAAAAACTGGCCGCAGCCTGCGCTGCCCATTATGATGCTTGCTCCGACCCATATTTACGGATAATTTCCGTGGAGAAAGCCAGCAATGATTCGTTCCGCAATGAAGTTTAAATTGACCTCAGTCCTGGCATTGATGATCAGCCTGGGCATAGCAGTGATCAGTCCAAACCTGGCAGCCCAGTCGACTGCCAACAGTGATAACCCCAAAGCCATCATCCATACCAGCATGGGCGATATCAGCATTGAATTGTTTGCTGATAAGTCTCCTGCGTCGGTGGAAAATTTCATACGTTATGCCAACAGCGGATTTTATGATGGCACGGTGTTTCACCGGGTGATCAGCCACTTCATGATTCAGGGTGGTGGCATGATGGCTGACCTCAAAGACAAACCGACCTCAGAGCCCGTTGTTAATGAGGCACCCAATGGCCTGTCCAACAAACGCGGAACCATAGCCATGGCCCGTACCGGCAATCCGCATTCCGCAACTTCGCAGTTTTTCATCAACGTCCAGGACAACGGCAATCTGGACTATACCGACCAGAACAGTTCACGCGGCTGGGGCTATGCCGTATTTGGCAAAGTTACGGCAGGCATGGATGTGGTTGAGAGTATCCGTTTTGTAGAAACCAAAACGGTGCCACCGTACAGTGACGTGCCGGTACTTCCGGTGGTTATCGAATCGGTAGACATCGTTACCAACAAGTCAGGTGATTGAGCAGTAAAGATGGCTACCTTGTTCATTTCCGAT
The DNA here is from genome assembly GCA_037968555.1 of Lysobacterales bacterium. Classification (GTDB taxonomy): domain Bacteria; phylum Pseudomonadota; class Gammaproteobacteria; order Xanthomonadales; family SZUA-36; genus JAWXBM01. The sequence continues at coordinate 3,015 of JBBKVS010000059.1, forward strand.
TTGCACCTGGAAGACAAACGCCCGGAAATCACCACTATCCTGGTCTCTTTCCTGCGCGGGCCAGCCAGGGAGGCAGATGCACTGTACATACTCGGCGACCTGTTTGAATTCTGGATAGGTGATGATGTGCTCACCCAAACAGCACAAGTTGTGGCCACCGAGTTGAAATTGCTGGTCGACCATGGAGTGCCGGTGTCATTCCAGCATGGCAATCGAGATTTTTTGTTGGGCGCTGACTACGCCGCCATGTCGGGTATGCAGCTGTTGCCTGAAAGCCTGGTCGTAAAGCTGTATGACCGAGCCACTTTGTTGTTACACGGCGACAGCTTGTGTACCGACGATGTCGAGTACCAGGCATTTCGGCAACAGGTGCGTAATCCGGATTTTCAAGCCATGTTCCTGGCGCAAAACGTCGAACAGCGACTGGCCATGGCTGCCAGTGCGCGCGACGCAAGCAAACAACATACCGGCCAGACCGATATGGCCATCATGGACGTCAACCAGGCGGCTGTGGGCAAGGCTTTTGAGCAGGCTAATACGCACCATATGATTCACGGCCATACGCACAGGCCAGCCGTGCATCAACATGAACTGAAAGACGGCAGTATGGCCGAACGGATTGTGTTGGCTGATTGGTATCGTAGCGGCAGTTATTTACGAGTGACCGCCGACGCCGCCACTTCCCTGCCCTTAAGTACCTGACGAGCTATTAATCCTGAATGCCCTGACCCGCATCGGCCAACGCACTGTGCGTGTACTGGCATCGCCCCAGGCCTTGCCCAAGGCGGGTTCCCAGTCAGACACAGGATCGGTTGAATGAGCCGCTTGATAGCGTTGCACTGCTGACCAGGTGCGCAAATAGCCCAATAGATCTTCCAGGCGCCAGTCCAATTCAAGCTCAAAATCCGGAACCGCTATTTCCGGCCAGGAAAATTCCAGGCTGCTGTAGCCGGCTTCGACCAGCCTGCGTTCGGGCGGCCAAAAGGTATCAATGGGTCCCGCGTAAAATGCCCGCACCACCTGATCCAGTTCGGTCGAGATTTGAGCCAGGGTATAGGTCCAGATTGCAAACACGGCATTTGGCATAGCTATACGTTGCACCTGCGCCTGGAATGCGGGGTGATCAAACCAGTGATAGGACTGCGCCACCGTAATCAGATCAACGCTGTGATCAGCCAGGGAATTCGCTTCTGCAGTTTCAACCCGGTAGTCAATATTCGCTGCAGCTACGGCTTGCTCGATTTGCTGTCGGCTACCATCAGTAGCAATCACCTGGCGGAATCGTTTGGCCAGCTCCACTGCAGCCTGGCCATTGCCAGTGGCCACATCCCAGGCGCAATCCCGTGCGGGTGCCTGTTCTGCCAGCCAGTCGTACAAGGCCGCAGGATAGGCCGGACGATAGCGGGCATATTGCGCGGCGTGGCCGGAAAAATGATCTTTGAATTTTGAGCTCACAAGCAGATTATGCCCCAGATTCCAGCGCTTTCATCTCTGCTTCGCTGAATCCAGCCAGCAATCGCGCCGTCCTGTTGAACGGGCCGCGCACTGAACCGGCATAGCGGCTTTGAAGCAATTCCAGGAAAGTGGCTCCGGGTTCCTTACCCTCCTGCTCACAACACCAGGCAAACCAGCGACTGCCTATGGCCACATGGCCTACTTCCTCATCCAGGATGATTTGCAGAACCGCGCAGCTTTGTTGATCTCCGACAGCATCCAGACGCACCATCATGCCGGGCGTCACATCCAGCCCCCGCGCTTCCAGCACACGCGGAACCAGTGCCATGCGCACCAGGCAGGAATCTGCTGTTTGCTCGGCCATTTCCCACAGGCCGTTGTGCGCCGGGTGATCACCGTATTCCGCATCCAAATCCAGCAAGCGCTGTTGCAGCATCTGGAAATGCCGTGCTTCATCTGCAGCCACCGAAAGCCAGTCACAGTAGTAGTCTTCCGGCATATCACGAAATCGACAGGCCGCATCCAAAGCCAGGTTGATGGCATTGAATTCGATATGCGCAATGGCATGCAGCAGTGCAACGCGGCCTGCTGGATTGCCCAGTCGCCGCCGGGGTACTTGAGAGGGATTAACCAGGGCAGGCCGTTCTGGCCTGCCCACAGTATCTATGTTTGGGACCGGGGTATCCGTATCCCAGCTGAAGTCACCTGTCTGAACCGCTGCGTTCAGGCTGGCAACAGCCGCACATTTTTCTGCCGGCTGCGCCAATGCCAAACAGCGGGAAGCTTCCTGGAAAATTCCCGGCTGCACTGGACCCGGCCGAACTTTCAGAGTCGAGCTATCAGAGCCTGGCGATCAGGGCGTCCGCAAAACCCGAAGTCGAAACTTCAGTCGCATTCTCCATCTGCCGGGCAAAATCATAGGTGACTATGCCTTCGGCTACGGTCTTGGCAAAGGCTTTGCTGATCAAGTCAGTGACTTCCTTCCAGCCTATGTATTCAAACATCATGGAGCCGGAGAACATCAGCGAGCTGGGGTTCACCTTGTCGAGGTTGGCGTATTTCGGTGCCGTACCATGAGTAGCTTCAAATACCGCCACATGATCAGCCATGTTGGCGCCTGGTGCTATGCCCATACCGCCTACTTCTGCTGCCAGTGCATCGGACAGGTAATCACCATTGAGATTGGTCGTAGCCAGCACTTCAAATTCCGCCGGACGCAATTGCATCAGCTGGAACATGATGTCGGCAATTCTGTCGTTGATAACGATCTTGCCTTCAGGGCGCTTGCCATCGTGCTTGGACCACAGCTCATCTTCGCTGATGGTGACGTCACCGAATTCTTCACGCGCTACCTCGTAACCCCAGGTACGGAATGCACCCTCGGTAAACTTCATGATGTTGCCTTTGTGCACCAGGGTGACGCTGGTCTTGCCGTTGTCGATGGCGTACTGAATGGCCTTGCGCACCAGGCGTTTGGAACCAAAGGAAGAAATCGGCTTGATACCCAGGCCGGCATCTTCAAAGAATTCCGCGCCCATTTCTTCACGCAGGAATTTCGCCAGCTTCTTGTTTTCCTCAGTACCGGACTGGTACTCAATACCGCAATACACGTCTTCAGTATTCTCACGGAAAATAGTGCAGTGCACATCTTCCGGTTTTTTCATGGGTGAGGGCACGCCGGCAAAATACTCCACCGGACGCACACAGGCATACAGATCCAGCTCCTGGCGCAGCGATACATTCAGCGACCGGAAACCACCACCCACAGGTGTCGTCAAGGGGCCCTTGATCGCAACAACCAGCTCCTTGATGGCTTCCAGGGTTTCAGCGGGAAAATAATCGCCATCATAAATTCCGGCAGCTTTCTCACCCAAATACAATTCTGCCCAATGTACTTTGCGTTTACCGCCATACGCCTTTTCCACCGCCGCATTCCAAACCCGCATGGAAGCCTTGGTAATATCAGCACCTATGCCATCGCCTTCGACAAAACCCAAAATGGGATTATCTGAAACCTGCAGCCGGTTGTCCTGGATGGTGATTTTCTGCCCGGTTTGCGGGAGTTTGATATGGCGATAGCTCATCTGTTGAATTCCTCTGTTGAATGGTATGCAGCCTGACATTATAAATGACCAGCAGCCTGCTTGTGTGATCCAAATCATCGCTGACACTTCATTGCTCTTGAATTTGCAAAACCCTCCCTTAATTTAGCCGTGAACAAAGGTGTTCTTTAACGTCTATTTACGCATCTGCTGGCATAATAGCCACCCTCTGATCTGCACTGTTTGAAACGATGAGAAGGATTGCCCCGTACCAAAATTCAGGTGCTCGTGACCTGGCCTTTTTGGCCATGGCAGTGGCCGTGCATGCTGCGCTCTTGTTGTTACCGCTCAATGCCTGGAAAGCAGCCCAGCTTGAGCCGGCGGAACGCTTGACCATCAATCTTCAGGCTTTAGCAAAAGCGGCTGATCCCAAACCAGATCCGCCATCGGTGGTTCAGTCCCTGGAAACCAGTACGCCCCCGCTACGCCCGGAGGTAAAGTACCCTGCGGCCGATATTGCCCTGGAAGAAATTCCACCCCCGCAACCAGAGCTTCCAGTCAAAACTGAAAACACAATTGACGAGTCACCAATCGAACTGTTGAACGCCCGACAATTGCATCAACTGGCAAGGCAAGCAGAACTGGTGACACCGAAACAGGAATCCACCCGTCGCCTGGGTTCTGCCAAAGGCTATCAGCCTCCGGCAAACTGGAACCGCAATGCTGGCGCGGCTTTTTTCGCAGATTTCGAAGATCGATCTCATATTGTGACTTTACCGGACGAAGCAGAGATTGTGGACCGCTGGCAAGCCGATGACGGCAGCCACAATGTCATAGTGAATTTACCCAGCGGTGAAGCCTTGTGCGGCCGGGCCGCTGCCTTTAACCCCATGCAGCCACTGGTAGAACCCGTCATGATGTTCAAACTGTGCAGCAGAACAGCAACATTTTCCATGCCCGATCGATACAAGAAGGGGCCATAGCGGTCAAGTCAAACTGGCGAATCTGACCAAGCCTTGACCGGTTCTACAGCCTCATCCCGAATCATCCCTGGTTGCCGACCTGATTAACTCGACTCAAAGCCGCACTGCTGCTTGATTTCAGACATCAAATCAATGCTGGCACAAATGCTGCATGTATTAGTACATCGATCAGCAATTATATGAGGAGGTCATGCCATGGGCAGCGGTTCATGCGGTAATGTTCTGGCGGCATTAGCCAGTTTTTTCATTCCCGGCCTGGGGCAGCTGTTGCAAGGCCGTTGGCTACTGGCTGGCTTCATGTTCGTTCTGACCGCCGTGTTGTGGCTGATCCTGTTGGGCTGGATCATCCATTTGTGGTCCATCATCGATGCGGCGGTTTACCGCTCCGATGAAAACAGGGATGCCCGCTATTACCGCCGGGCATATTGACCCGCGATTTGCGTCAAGGCAAAGCCCTTGGATTTGCGTCCGGGTATTCCGGCAGGCACCATTCAACAAACCCCATTTGAAAATTGTTGTGGAGAGCCCGCTTGAATTCCGATTCGTCGATCAACATCAGGTCCGCCGTCGCTGCAGATTGCCCTTTGATACTGCAATTCATCAAGGCTCTGGCCGAGTATGAAAAACTCCTCGACCAGGTGGTGGCCAACGAGGCCATACTGCGTGACACTTTATTTGGCCAGGATGCGGTTGCCGAAGTCCTGATCGCTGAGTGGCAGAATGAGCCCGCAGGTTTCGCATTGTTCTTCCCAAACTACTCCACTTTTCTGGGCCGACCCGGCATTTACCTGGAAGATCTGTTCGTCTTCACTCAATTTCGCGGACACGGCCTGGGTAAGGCTTTGCTGGCACGGTTGGCAGAACTGACGGTGCAACGTAAAGGCGGTCGCCTGGATTGGTCAGTGCTGGACTGGAATCAGCCCTCAATCGATTTTTACAAAAGCATAGGTGCCCGACCATTGGATGAGTGGACGCAATTCCGGATGCAAGGTGAGGCCTTGCTCAAGCTGGCAAAAGGCGCTTAAGCTGCAGCGCTGAAGTTCACGGCCACACACGGCAACAAGGACCCTATTATGTTCTACAAGCCCATGTTATTGCCCGTGCTGGCACAGGTTTTACTCACTTTTCTGGTCTGGGGCTGGCTGTATTTCACCCGCTTGCGCGAAATGCAGAACAAAGGCATTCATCCCCAGGCATTAAAAGCTCGCAGCCAGCTACAGACCCTGCTGGTAGATTCTGCCGCTCCCGCCAATAACTTCATGAATCTGCTGGAAATGCCGGTGCTGTTCTATCTGGTGGTTTTATTGTCTTTGTTATTGCTGGTGCAAGACCCGGTATTGGTGATGCTGGCCTGGACCTATGTGGCCTTGCGCTATATACACAGCCTGATTCACTGCACTTACAACCGGGTCACACATAGATTCACAGTCTACTTCAGCAGTTGTATCATCCTGTTGTTGATGTGGCTGCGCCTGTCTGCCTACATACTGGTCCAGTGAAACCGTCATGAGCGAATCAGAACAACCATCAGATACTCCCCCGGTACACGGCGGCTGCCTCTGTGGCGCTGTGCAATTCACTGCCAGCACGCCAGCCAAGTGGTGTGCGCATTGTCATTGCAGCATGTGCCGCCGTCAGCACGGCGCCGGCTATGTGACCTGGGTGGGTTTTCACTCGGAACAGGTTGAGCTTCAGGACTCGAAAGCCGCTTTGCAGTGGCATGAATCTTCCCCAGGCTCACGCCGTGGCTTCTGTAGCATTTGTGGCAGCAGTCTGTTTTTTGAATCAGACAAATGGGCTGGCGAGACCCATGTGGCACTGGGATGCATTGATGAGCCGCACACTTTCCAGGCACAGGCACATGCCTTTTTTGATACGCACGTGAACTGGATGCCGCTGCAGGACGGGTTGACGATATTCCCTTAGTCGCCAGTCCAATTGATGGCCGGCGCCCCCTGCTCCTGCAAATACCGGTTCGCTTTTGAAAAATGCTGACAACCGAAAAAACCCCTATAAGCCGACAGAGGCGAAGGATGGGGTGCAGTTAATACCAGGTGGCGTTTACGATCGATGCTGGCACCTTTTTTGATCGCATAACTTCCCCACAGCAGGAACACCAGGCCTTCACGTTCAGCGCTGAGCAGATTGACGATCTTATCAGTGAAGCGTTCCCAGCCTTTGCCCTGATGAGCACCCGCCTGCCCCCGTTCTACCGTCAGCACGGCATTGAGCAGCAGCACTCCCTGTTTGGCCCAATGTTCCAGATTGCCATGTGCAGGAACCGGCAAACCAAGATCCTGTTCAATTTCCTTGTATATATTCTGCAATGATGGTGGTGTGGGTACACCCTCACGCACTGAGAAGCACAGGCCATGGGCCTGGCCTGGCCCGTGGTAAGGATCCTGGCCCAGGATCACCACACGAACCTGTTCAAAAGGCGTGGAGTCCAGCGCACTGAATATCTGCGAACCCGGTGGATAGACTACGGCACCGGCTTGTTTCCTGGCTTGCAGAAAAGCGCGCAATTGCTGCATGTAGTCCTGTTCAAATTCTTCCTTCAGCCTGGACTTCCAGCTGGGATCGAGGTGAATTTCGCGTTGATTTGTCATTTAAACCTAATCCGGGTGTTTGAATCTGTCGCGAGCAACCCTAAAATGCAACAATACTTTGCGGCCAAGACACGTGCAAAGAAAGATAATCTGATTTCTGTATAAATCCCGATGGAGTGATATGAGCATCCAAACCGACGTAGTTATCATCGGCGCGGGCCCGGCTGGCTTGTTCCAGGTTTTTGAACTGGGGCTGCTGGACATCCACGCCCACGTGGTGGATACCCTGATCCAAACCGGTGGCCAATGCGCCGAACTGTACCCGGACAAACCCATTTACGACATTCCAGCCATTCCGGTGTGCAATGCCCAGGAACTGGTGGACCGCCTGATGCAGCAAATCAAGCCTTTCAAGCCGGAGTTTCACCTGGGGCAGATGGTCACTGCCCTGCAGCCCCTGGAAAACGGCCGATTTGCCCTGGAAACATCGACCGGCACCCAATTTGATACGGCCTGCGTCGTCCTGGCGGCAGGACTCGGCGCTTTTCAGCCACGGCGACTGCGTGTACAAGGTGCCGAAGAATTTGAGAATAGCCATGTGCATTACCGCATCACCGATCCGGTACGCACACACGGCAGGCACATCGCCATCCTGGGCGGTGGTGATTCGGCATTGGACTGGGCGGTGGAATTGCATGGCAAAGCCAGCCACATCACCCTGATCCACCGCCGTGAAGAGTATCGCGCGGCACCGGCCACGGTACGCAAAATGAAAGAGTTTGCCGGTGAAGAACAGTTAACCGAGATACACGCACAGGTACGCGGCGTTTTCAGCAACGATGGGGAGTTCGGCGGCCTTGACGTGGAAGCACCCGATGGCCAGCGTCAACGCATCGAGGTTGACGAGGTTTACACTTTCTATGGCTTGTCACCTAACCTGGGGCCTATAGCCGAATGGGGCCTGGATCTGGAGAAACGACAAATCCAGGTGGACACTGAAAAATTCCAGACCAATGTTCCTGGTATTTTTGCCGTGGGTGATATCAACAACTATCCCGGCAAAAAGAAGCTGATACTCAGTGGCTTTCATGAGGCGGCCCTGGCCGCTTTTGCGATCCAGGCACATATCCATCCGGAACAGAAAATCCGCCTGCAATACACCACCACCAGCCCCATCATGCACCGGCGTCTGGGTGTTCCGGACTAAGGCCCTGTTGAGTCACAAAATATCGGGGCCGGCTGAATAAGCCGGCCCCGATTCAATAGCTTTATTTTGGCGCCAGTGCCGCTTCGATTACCCTGCCGTCCTGTTTGAATACGGTGCCGCCTTTCATAACCATATCAACATTCTGTAACAGGTTGATGTATTTCAACACATCACCTTTAACCGCAATGATATCGGCATAGCGGCCAGCTACTATGGTGCCCCACTGCTCTTCCACGCCCATGAATTTGGAAGGCCAGTAAGTCGCTGCCTGGATGGTCTCCATGACCGGTACGCCCATCACATTCACCCACACGTCCAGCTCATGCCAGGTGGACTGGCAATGAAATTTCATCGGAATACCACTGTCGGTACCCACCATCAACACCACTCCGGCTTCGCGTAGCTGCTGGAATTTACGCTGCAGGGTTGGCTTGCGTTTAGGGGTAAGCTGGAAATAGAGGATTTGCTCAGGATGAGCCACTGAAGCTTTGATGTCCGCAATCGTGTCGGGTTTCAGGCCACGTTGCCAGCAGC
>JBBKVS010000060.1:0-7162 GCA_037968555.1 Lysobacterales bacterium
ACGCCTCCTTCTTGCGTAAATGACTGAGTGACATGCAGATCGTTATGGTCTGCCAATACCAGTGTGGCGCATTACGACGCCGTTACGATGGATGGAGGCGTCCATCTCATCACCCATCAAGTTTTCACAAGGAAAAAAAGCGAAGACACCCATGAAGTTTTCACAAGCGAAAAGCTAAGAGTTGGGTGTCTTTGCTTTTATTCAAGCGAAAAGCTAAGAGTTGGGTGAGCTAACCCCGGTTTAAAGGACACTTCAAAACAGGGACAATGTCCCAGGAGGTGTTCGATGACCCGCAAGATAATGCATTCCAAAGCGTTCAAGTTAGAAGCTGTGCGCCTGATTGAGCTTGGCGATAAGCCCGTCACCCAGATTGCCAAAGAGTTAGGCATTCGTCGCACTCTGTTGTACCACTGGCGCAGTGAACTCAAGACCAAGGGTGAAGCCGCTTTTGTCGGTTCCGGTCGACGGCCCGCCAGTGAAGAAAGTGAACTCATACGACTTCGCCGGGAGTTAAAACGCGTCACTCTGGAACGCGACATTCTAAAAAAGGCCGAAGCGTACTTTGCCAAGCTATCCCGGTGAAGTACGCATTTATTGATCGCTGCCAGCCCCGCTTGCCAGTGCGCCCGATGTGTGCGGCATTAGGTGTGAGTTGCAGTGGCTTTTACGCCTGGCGCAAGCGACCTCCGAGCGCGCGGGTGCAATGCAATTTACACTTGTTACAGCAGATTCGTGAAGTGCATGCCCGATCGCGTCGTTCCTACGGCGCCATCAAAACCTGGAGGGCTTTACCGCTTCTGGGGATAAAGTGTGGCAAGAACCGGGTGGCCAATCTGAGACGGCAACACGACATCCAGGCTAGGCGCAGAGCGCGCTTCAAGGTCACCATGCAGTCCCGACTGCCGCATTGGGCAGCCCCGAACTTGCTGAGTCGGTCGTTCCAGGAATCCCAGCCCAATCGCACCTGGGTGGGCGATGTGACCTTCATCGGCACCGGCTCAGGCTGGTTGTACCTGGCCATCATGCTGGATCTGTACTCACGCAAAATCGTTGGCTGGTCGATGTCTGAGCGCAACAACACCGAGCTGGTACAACAGGCACTGACGATGGCAGTTGAACAACGCCAGCCTGCATCGGGCTTGATCCATCATACCGATCAGGGTGCTGTGTATACCTCAGCGAGCTACCAACAACTACTGGCCGGACACAGATGCAATCGAGTATGTCGCGCGCAGGTAACTGTTATGACAATGCTGTGGCTGAGAGCTTTTTTAGTACCCTGAAAAACGAACTGATACATGGCACCCGCTTTCAAACCCGGCAGCAAGCCAGAACCGCAATCTTTGAATATATCGAAGTGTTTTATAACTGTCAGCGACTTCATCAGACCATCGGCTACCGTTCACCGGCAGACTTTGAGAAGATGACAAGTGTCGCTTGATTAAACCGTCCTTTTTATCGGGGTTACCTCAGGGTGTCTTTGCTTTTAAGAGGTGGGTGTCTTTGCTTTTCGTGCTGCTGGCCGCCGTTGTGTTCGGGCTGGCCAATGTTTCGATCGCCCTGTCCAGTCTTTTCACCTGGTTACCGGCAGTAATTTTGCACGCGCTGATACGCTGAATTACGCGATGATGGTTTTTCGATCATATTGGCGTCAGGCTGCCCTGGTCGGAATTCGCAACGAGTCGTTCGCGCCTGCCTGCCTTACCACGTTTCGTTATACGGGGCCCGCTGTCCCGAATATCAAAAAAATTCGGCGCGGAGGGGTATTGTGTCTGTTCGATTCAAAGCGCACGATATCCGAGCACCGTTTGGGCGTGGGGTTGCGGCGAAAGCGATCAGGTACAGGTTAGCATTAGCCTGCATGGCCGTCGCCAACACCACATAATCTGCCAGCATTCGGCTGATCAAGAGTAGGGCATTTTTTGTTTTCCGCCACAAGGATGGAACGGCAGATGTCTCAACAAAATAAGCTTATCCCGACGAACCGAAGACCTGCGCGCAGCAGCAATGCGTTGCCCGGCCGCTTCAACCTCCGCTCAGGCACACGCAATGCTCTGCCAATATTCTTCATAGCCAAACTTTGCTGTTTCGCAACATCGATCGCCGCGCAGGAGATTGATACGCCCATCCTGCTTGAACCAGATCTCAACATCGTTGCCGCCATTCGCCAGGGCGACGTCGACTACGAGGGTCTGCGCATCATCGACTCCGTGAGTACTGAAACGGTGGTCCTGCGCCTGAGCTGGGGGGAATCTGACCAGACCAACGCGGCGGATGCGGGGATGATCGAAATCCCCCCTGTTACCCGTGCAATACGACGAGAGGACCTGGCATCGGCAAACCGCATCGTGGCGACCTTTTACTATGGAGATCCCGAATTACTCCCCGGCTCCACTGCCATACAAACCTCGACCGCAGTGCTGAGTTCGCTCACATCCGGCGCGGATACACCCATCGTGTTTGGCATATCTCCGGGGCCACCCAACTATATGATTTCCTCACGAAAATACTATCGCGGTACGGTCCACTTGGTGGCCAAAGAGCGCTTTCCAATCCTGCTCGATGGCGAGCGGACGATGGTGCCAGTCGTTCACGCCACGGGCACACTGTCGGTCGGCACGCAATCCGGCGAAGCGGAATTCTGGTGGCTGGATCAACCTGACAACCCACTCACCTTGCGTTGGAAGTTTCTCGGCGACACCGTACAAGTGGTGCGTATCGATAGGCCGGAAGCTGGCAAGAAGCCCAGATCCATTTTCAAACCTGATGCTTGTCGTGCTGTATTGCATGGCATCTACTTTGACACAGCCAGTGCTGTCTTGCTGCCGGAGTCGGATGCGGCACTCGCACGTGTCGCCGACATGCTCGCCGAGCATGCGGATTGGAGCATCACCGTCGAGGGTCATACTGACAGCATTGGTGTCGATGCGTCGAATCAGATACTTTCAGAACAACGCGCGTCGGCGGTGCGCACAGCCCTCATCGAACGCTTTAATGTCACGCCGGATCGACTGACCACGAAGGGTTTTGGTGAGACGCGCCCGATCGAAACAAATGAAACCCTAGAAGGCCGCGCCCGCAATCGGCGCGTTGAACTTACACATGGCTGTGCGTCATGACGTATTCAATCGAACAATGGAGACTTGCAACTATGGAACGCACGATAAGCGCGCTTGTTTTTATGCTGGTGCTGATAACCACCGGGTGTGATCAGCAGCAAGAGCCTGCCGAGGCACCACCCGGTGCACCTCCAGCCACAGCAGCAGCCGACGCATCGGGTCCGTGTTCGCTGCTCACCGCTGAAGAAGTGTCTGCGGTCATCGGTCCACTCGCGGGTGCGCCCTATCGGGCAGGGGGTATGCCGCCGGATGTGGGGGGTGATATGTGTCGCTACGAAACTGAAACTCTACGCTCCCTGGTGGTGAATGTGGTGTGGGTCGATGGCGCAAGCAATATCAGCATGATGAACATGATGCAGGGCGTGATAAAGGACGGTAAGGCGGGCGAGCTCAAGCTGATCAATGGCACGACTCTGACCGGCGAGTGGGATGAGGCACGCCTCATGGGCTGCTGCGAATTCAACGCATTGCGCGGTGATCAACTTGTCACTATTGATTTTGCGGGTACGAATGCAGATCTTACGCAAGTAGTGAGCTTGGTAAATGCAGCGATATTGCGTCTAGAGAAACCGTTGGCGGTTGATGATGCACCCGCCGTGGCCGCGGCGCAGAGCCGTGAATCCGCTCGGCCCAGGATCCGGTCTGTGTGCGAACTGGTGACACGCGCAGACGCAGAAGCCCTTACCAAAAAGACGCTGGTTGCAGAACCTGCCGGAGACGAGGACCACTGCTTTTACCAGATTCCCCTCGATATGCCGGGTTCAACGCTCGACCTTGACCTGGAAGTCCAATGGCGCAATGGCTTCCGTGAAATGGCGGTCATGCAGGCGGCATTCGATCAAGGTGCGAACCTGGTCATGCAGGCAGCCTTCGGTGAAGGCGAGGACATCGGCGGATCGGATAATCCAGCCGGCGAACAGGAGCCCGGACCGTGGGATGTGTATGCCCAGTCGATAGTCGGCATCTCGGCGGTAAAAAGCGATGTGCTCGTCCATGTTGAAAACGGGCCATTTATGCAGGAAGTGTCGAGTGCCTTTGTCGCGAAAGCCATCGAGAATCTCAATCGATGAAGCTATTGCAGCTAGGTTGGGAGTCCTTCATGCTATCGGTGCTTCGCTCCGCTCGATTATAGGCCTCGAAGCTGATGTGTTGCTGGGCTCGAGTTTGAACAGTTACAGGGAGAGACACGATGAAACCGTCCATTTTTCATACACCAGGTTTGTTGTTTATTGCGACTATCCTTGCCGGTAGCTCGACCATTGCCGTCGCGGCAGATTTTGCGATCCCGGATCCCTGCTCGCTCATCACTGTGGAGGAGATGCAGCAAATTGTGGGGCCGCTGGATGGTGCACCAGAGGCAAGCGATCCGAAGTCTGGTATTATTTCCTGCAGCTACATACCCAAGGATGGGCCGAGCTTCGTTGAAATCAGCTTTCATGAGGGCGATCTTGCCGTCCTCAGGAAAAGCGCATCCAACAAAGATGCCGCATCGCTACCCGAATTCGGCAAAGATGCCTTCGTGACTCCGAATGCCTATGAATATACAGACCTGTATGCAAAGAAAGGAAACTTGATTCTCCAGGTCTCCTTGCCGATGGGACCCGATGCAGTCGCAACCGTAAAGGCGATCGCTGCGAAAGCCTTCGGGCGTCTCTAAACACTACCCCGTCGCGTATCTCACTACTGCTGCTACACGACCTGCCGGACGGTGAGCGCACCCCAGCCCAGGAGCGGACGAATGGAATTTGCCGATAATCAATGCGGTCACGATTTCAAAGAACGATACTATAGGTTCGTGATCTTTTCGGATTCGGCGACTGGGCTTAAGAAAGAAACTGGATCTCGACACCCTGTTTATTTGTCCGATACTCGGCTAACGAAAGGCGGCCTCAAGCACCCCTCAACGGTCTCATTACCCACCCATACGGAGTTCTCCATGGCCATTAAAACCTCGCTACGGCGAAAAATATTTCTTCTCTGGGTGATTGGGATAGTTTTGACAATCGCTGGTACACCCGCAGTCGCCGATATTGAGGGCGAGTTGCTGGCACGAATTATAGTGCTCGAGCAGCGGGCTAATGATCATGAGGTTCTCCTGCGGAACCAGGCGGTCGAGATCGTTAATTTGCGCTCAGAGGTGCAAGTGGACTTGGACTCCCTCAAATTGCAGCTAGAGAAGGACGAACAGGAAATCTCGCTCCTGAAATCGACGGTGGAAGTCCTAACCCAGGACATGGCTGAGCTGAAGGCGCGGCAGAACATAGAACCAGGCAAGAAAACGCCACCTGGACAGAACCCAGGTCCAGAAAAACCGGCTGACGGGGAGTCGCTGTCGCTACGCGCACCTTTCACCGTGAAGGATGCGTCGGGCAGGGTCATCTTCAAGGTCGATAATGCGTCTGGAAATATGCCTCGGGTAGTCGTTGGCAATCCAACAGGTAGCCGCGTCGAAATCGGCCTTGGTGTCGGGGGTGCGTCCGTCGTCGGACTGTTCGATGATTCGAACAAGCTTCTTTCCTCGCTCGTTGGCAATCCGAACGGCAGTTATCTGCGATTGAGGGACAACGAACAATCTGCCGGACTGGGCAAAGTCGAGGGCGACGGTTTTGGCTTGTTCCTTCGCAAGGACGACAAAAAATTCGGCGAAATCTCTGCGGGGAAGACGGGGCATGGCATCGTCAAAGTGTTTGGCTCGGATGGAAAAGCCGTAGGTGGCATGTACGCGAGCGCTGAGGGTGGCGGAATCTCGTTGACGGGCCCCGGTGGTGGTACGAGCGCGGTTAGTTTGGACGTAGAGCCGAGTGGCGGCAAGGTCCGCGTCTTTCCGGTGAAAGGAGGAAAAGCTCGCGCAGAGTTGATTGCCGAAGGCGCGACAGGCGCTGTGAACATTTTCGACAGTGAGGGCTCTACTGCAGTCATTATAGCGTCCGTGACATCAAAAGCCGGAAAGATGGAAATCAGCAACGGCCGTGGTGACATCGTCGTACAGGCTGGAGCGCAAGAGAGCGGCCGAGGAATGGTAACCACGGGCCCGTTCGAGGGCGGCTTGGCAGGCACACTGGGTGGCGGATTGACCACGGCTTCAACGATCGTTGGTCAGTTGAAAGGAAATGAGTAAGGTCCTGCGCTACTGCCGAGCTCTTTTGCAGGACGCGTCGTGGATACATTTTTGTATTTCGACAAGTTAACGCCTGCAGACCGAGGGGTTAAGGGAAGAGGGGTTAAGGGAAGACACCCATCAATTAAGGGAAGACACCCATCAATCAGGTCCCATCAATCAGTTGTGATTCAACTGCGCAGAAGCGATGGGTGTCCAGACTTTTAACTGGGCACTGGCGAACTTCCGGCAAAATTGCCCTGGTAGGAATTGTCAAAAATATCAAAACCCGACGCGCTGGAGATAATGAATTCTCCCACCAGAACCCCTCCTCTGCGTGCCCCTGCATTACCTTGCGTGCCGCCGTCCCTGATGCAGTTTTGTGTAATGGTAAAGCCAATTGCATTCCCATCAAGCAATAAACCCACCGCACCGTCTTGTATGGTGTTGCCCTTAACAAGAATGTCCGAATTTTGGCCAATGGCAAAAAACGGGGCTGGATCAATCGCCGAGGCCATGCTGGAAGACGGAATTTCCGACAAAGAACGGTCGCTGCTAATCCGGTTGCGCGATTCCCTGGGTATTTCAGAAGCCGATGCGCTGACTATTGAGTCTGGAGTGGCAGCCAGGCTATAGACGATTTGGCGCTGGGTCAGAAAAGGGCTCTGACCCCTTTTTCCGGTGGAAACTACTGCGCGGGGACGGGAACGGGGTCTGCGTTCTGTCCATGAGGCAAGTGCTTAACCGCATCCTCTTGTTATGCAGATCGGTGAGGGTGATTGAAAAAGGGGTCAGTTTTTACTCTGAACTCAAATATTATACCTATTTAGGAAATTGGATCCGACCCCGTTTTCGCGTTTTCGACCCCGTTTTCACATTTTCACAGTCGACGCATGAACACCGGCCGACTCATCAGTTGTTCGTATGAACCATCGAAATACGCGAC
>JBBKVS010000061.1:0-3368 GCA_037968555.1 Lysobacterales bacterium
ATACAGAGAATTTCTATTATGAATATTTCCGCAGCCTGTCTGAAAATGGCGAACTCGTGCGGGAAAAGGAATGGACAGAGACCATTCCACGGGATTTCCAGTAAATATGGGGGCAAAATACACGCGCGTTCCCAAGCGAACTCAGGCGAACTGCACGCCGCAAGTTACTTTATCTGCACGACGCTGCTGTGTTACAGGATATGCGTGTCCCACCAGGTAACCGGCTTGAGAAACTTCGCGGTGAATTGCAGGGCTTCAACTCCATTCGAATAAATGATCAATGGCGCCTGGTTTTCCAATGGACAGATGGGAACGCATCGAACGTACAAGTAGTTGATTACCACTAGGAGGTAATGCTGTGAACAAACAGCCAAAAAACCCTTTTCATCCTGGCGAAACTCTGCTCGAAGAGTTTCTGCAAGCACAAGGAATGACCCAGGCTGCTTTTGCAGAGAAAGTCGGTTGGACGCGCGTCAGGCTTAACGAATTAATTCGTGGCAAGCGAGGTGTACCCGCCGATGCTGCACTGGACTTGGCCGAAGCATTGGGCACATCCGCTAAGCTGTGGATGAATCTTCAAGCGACTTTTGATTTGGATAAAGCGGCCAGAGCTCGTGCGGCCTGACCTCCAACATGAGTAATTCGTCCTCGCTTACACCCCTGTTGCTGATCCCCGGATTGATGTGTGACGAGCGCCTGTGGCGTCACCAGGTCGCGGCATTGGGCCCGCGTTGCTCTGACATCCAGATTGTCGATGTTTCCATGGCCGACAACTTTGAAGGTATGGCCCGCGCAGCGCTTCAGACTGCACCTGAAAGCTTTTCCCTGGCCGGTTTTTCCATGGGTGGCATTCTGGCATTGGAGATTTGGCGCCAGGCACCCGAGCGTGTATTACGCCTGGCACTGTTGGGCACAAATGCGGCCAATGAAAAACCTGAGCAGCAGGCTCCGCGATTGGCACAGATGGAGCGGGTACGTGAAGGGCAGCTGCGCAACGTGATGTTCGAAGAATTGATGCCTTTGTACCTGGGCAAGGCTTGACAGGACGATTCCCTGCTGCGCTGGGAAATCCTCAACATGGCTTTATTGCTGGGGCAGGATGTATTCCTGCAGCAATGCCATGCCCTCAACACACGCATGGACTATCGCCCGCTGTTGAGCAAAATTCACTGCCCGACCCTGGTGCTCTGCGGCGAGGAAGACAAGATCTGCCCGGCCTGGCTGCATGAGAAACTGGCAGAGGAGATTGCCGGCTCAACTCTGGCCATCATACCGGGCAGCGGCCATATGGTGCCCATGGAAGCGCCGGAAGCCGTTTCATCCGCTATGTTGAGCTGGTTGGCAAAGCCTGCGGCCTGAACCCCCGGCAGCCAACGCCGAAAGTTGGGGCCAGAGTAAAAAATATTTTGATCAGGATTGCCACTCTATTGTAACTGGCATATTTTTACTCTGACCCCAAATGTCCATGATCTGGTCAAGGCGGCACAAAAGTTCATTACCTGATTAGTTTGCACAATGGCGCTGCGAGTATTTCAGCTTTGCATGACCACCATGCGTTCCAGGATATCCAGGCCCTGCTGTTTCAACCACCAGGGCAAATCGATCAGCACCCAGTTTTCAGCCAGCTTGTCGCCTTCCCGGCGATAAACATCAACCACCCTCATATCAGCACGAGTGTTGTTTGCTGGCAAACCCAGAAAACCGCCCGCTGCTGTATTGGTGAGATTGGGCCAGCCAAAAAAGCAGGCATAGTTACCCTCGGCAAAACGGCAGACATGGCCATTGAAGACCTTGTCTTTCAGGCCTTCACGAAATGGATACTGGTGTTGCTGCTGGTAACGCGGGATGGTGTAAGTTGCACCGATTCCTGCCGGACCGTACCAGATCATGTCTTCCTGCCAGGTCTTCGCCAATAACTCTGGCGGACATCGATCATTGCCAGTCTTGTTCAGGACACTCAGGTCATCCACCATACGATTGAGCAGGGCAAGTGTGGCTACACCCTCGGCAGGGTCCTGCGCCTCAAACTGCAGACCGTCATGTGTCCGGGGACCGGGATAAACAAACCAATGACCGGTTTCCGGTGGCAGTGGGTAAACGCCGGCCTGGTGCATCAATCCGATGATGTCGCACCAGAATCCAGTGCGCGTAATCCGGCCATCTCGAATGCAATGAAACTCAGCATAACGCAGCATGGCCATCTTGCCAGTGGGTGGTACGCCCAGCCAGGAATGATCAAACAGGCCCATGAAATGGCCCATGCTCATGACCCAGTTGTCGCCATCAATCTCACTGCTGCCGGCAATAAAAACATCCTGCCGACGTTGCAGTGATGACAGGGCATGGTAGAGGGGCTGCCAGACCCGTTGGGCCACCGCCTTTGCACCCTGCAGCTCGTTGAAAGGATAGACGCCCATAAAACGATAATCGGCCGCTGTGTATTTTTCGGTGATCGCTTGGTGACCCCCGACGTTGGCGGCTTCCATCTCAGCAAAATAAGCCAGAACGAAACTTTTGTTTTTCTGATGATCCGTCATGATTCCAATAATCGGTGAAAAAGATAAAGGAGAATGATTGCGGCCACAGAGCCACATGGACAGTGTTGCACAGCCTGCGTCGCCGTGAATGGTAGGTAAATTGTACTTCGAATGCAATAATTAGAACTTCAAGATAGAATAGGATAGCATTACCCACCTTAAAGCCAGTTCCACAGAAGAATAACTTTTTTCAATCGAAGTCACTTATAAGCCAAAATAATGAACAAGAACACCTTTGAACCATCAGCCAGTCCCTTAAGACGCGAGCATATGCCCACGGACTTTTCGGTATCGCTGGATAGCTATATAGGCCGCGACGGAAACGGTGGGGGTTTTGAAGAGTCCGAACAGAGAATTCCGGCTGACTTTGGGCCAGCCCAGTCCATGCGGGGATTCGAAGAAACCTACCGCAATATCATCGACTACATTGTTCGGATCACTTATCGCATCTGGGAAGACCGTGATGTTGAATACATCCTGGACACCTATGCAGATCGCTCCCGGGTCTTTGATGACTATGGCTTACAGCACGGCAGTCGCAAGATTGTCGCTGATACCCATCACACCACCGGTGCGTTTTCCAATATCCAGCTGATTGCTGATGAAGTCATCTGGGCCGGAGACGATGAGGTTGGCTATCACACCTCGCATCGGACCCTGATCCGAGGCACCAATGACGGCGACAGCAAGTATGGCCCGGCTACAGGAAAGAATGTTGATGTGCTGGTCATTGCCAATTGCGTCGCCAAGGACAATGTCATCTTTCTTGAACACGTGCTGTACAACAACTCCAGCCTGCTCCAGCAACTGGGCTTGAGTGTTGATGAGATG
>JBBKVS010000062.1:0-12034 GCA_037968555.1 Lysobacterales bacterium
GAGTGGGCGCAGAGGCCAGTGAGCAAGATGGTCACTGGACAGTCAAAAAGGCCAGCATGAGCCGCAGTGCTCGGGTATTGATGGAAGGCTGGGTGCGCGTTCCAGCCACCTAGTTGCTAGAGCTGGGTTTACTACTTCCAGATCAGCACGCGCAAGCAGCGTCATATCCGTTTCAGCACGGTCACCGAGCAGGGCAATCCTGACCTCATCTGTGTTTCCCGATTTGATCCCTGCTTTTACACAGTCTCAAAATCAGGACAATTTTTTGTCAGCCTGTGACCAATTTTCGGTCGTTGGCACGGGCATGTTGCGTTTACTCAAACTTTAAAATATTGATTTATATGCTAATTGGCTATTTGGCACAAATTGCGCATTGTGAGCACGCAGGGAAACTAATAACAAACACAGGAGAGTGTGCATGAAGAGTTTACAAGCTGGCTTTGGTTTGGTTCAGGCAGTCATCGTGGTAGCGATTGTGGCTGCTATCGGATTGGTTGCCATGCCCAAGTACCAGGACTTTGTCACCAAGTCACAGTTAACCGAAGCTTTGAACATTGCGCACGAATCCAAGCGAAAACTGGAAATGTATTACATGACCAATGGTCGCTTCCCCAGGAACATGCATGAAGCAGAGGCCATGAGGACTGACACGCTGAAGGCGCCTGATTACGTTTTGGATATGGGTGTCTTTGCTCCTGATTTGGACAATGATGTGGTGGTCAGAGTCTTCATCAAGGAAGGTGTTGTGAAAAATCCGGCTGGCGTTAATCAATACCTGTACATTGCCGGTAAACAATCCACCGGTGCGAATGCCCGGGTGGAATGGACTTGCGGCGCACAGGGTATCGACGAAAATCTGTTGCCGGATACCTGCAAAGGTTGATGGGTGCACCAGCCAGGCTTGACCTGGTTGGTGTTGTTTTTATTGATATCATGGGTGTATGACGCACGCCCATACTCAGAACTCCCGGACAGGCTCGCTCAGTAGCTTACAAAGCAGGATCCAGCGTAATCCAAACGATGGTCCCGCCTGGCTGGCCATGGCCCAGATTCTGGCTCAATCCCGGCCCGGCCCGGAGCTCAAAAGAGCCATTAGCAGAAGCATAGAATTACTGCCGGATGATTATCAGGCCTGGTTGTTGGCAGGCCTGGAAATGCAAGAAGGCAGGGGTCCCACTGCCGCGCAGCAATGGCTTGAGCACATCACTCAACAGCATCCTGGACTCGCAGCACCACGCATGGCTAAAGCGCAATTGCATGCAGCCGCCGAGGCGGAGGAAGCGAACCAGCTATTTCTGGCCATCATCCGGGACTTTCCAGGTGATTCCCGTGCGCACCTGTTGTTCGCTGAACATTTACAGAATCAAGGCAAGGTGCGCGCTGCTGGTGACCAGTTGGAAGCCGCCCTGAATATCAATCCGGAACTGGCAGAGAACTGGACAGCGCTGGCCATGATCCGGCTGGCAGAGCATCGGTTTGAAGAGGTGATAAAAGCTGCAGACCGGGCACTGGAAATCAATGACAAGGCCATTGATGCACGTCTGACTCGAGCCGAAGCATATCGGCAAGCCGCACAATGGAAGCTGGCGCTGGAAGATTATCGCCAGGTGCACAAATCCATGCCTGACAACCCTTTTGTATTGATGGGTCTGGGTGCTTGTCTGGCAGGCGAGGGGGCTTTCGATGAAGCCTTGCAACAACTGAAGAAAGCGCTGCGAATCAAGCCGGATTTTACCGAAGCCACACTGAACATTGCTCTGGTGCTGGCTAGCCAGGTTAAACCAAAGGAAGCCAGTAAAACCCTGGCGTCGCTGTTGCAGCAAAAAGATCTGGAACCAAAACTGCGGGAATCCGCACGGGTCACACAGGCAGCCTTGCAGGAACAACTGCGTTTAGCAGATGGCTTACGGCATGCTGCAGAGACTAATAGTCTGGAAGGCTTACAGGCTATCTTGCAACAGGCGCCTGCAATCCTGATGCAAACCAGCCAGCGGACTGAAAAAAGTTTGCGCGCCATGGCGCTTGCCAGTCAGCAATCTGTCTTGCAGCTCCCCGTTATGGATTATGGCCTGGCTTTACAACAATCAGCTTTTGTTGAGGCCTGCCTGCTGAGCCGGACAACAGAGAATCCCAAGGATATGATCAGGCTATGGCAATCCTTGCAGCAGCACCAAGCTGATGCCGGCTTGCTCAATTCCGCAGAGCTGGTTTTATGGGATACCTGGAATGTTGTGCTGGAGCGTAAGCGATTGCGGCAAAAGCATTTCGAAGCAGGATCTGGAGAGGCCTGGCTGCGCTATTGGCATTTTCGATTGTTTGCCAGGTCGGCCACTAATCGACCCGGTTTGTTCAAGTTTGCCCCTAACAGTATAGGGTTGCACCAGACCACTGCACCGCAGGAGGTGATCTGGAGTGTTCGAA
Organism: Lysobacterales bacterium; assembly: GCA_037968555.1. Taxonomy (GTDB): domain Bacteria; phylum Pseudomonadota; class Gammaproteobacteria; order Xanthomonadales; family SZUA-36; genus JAWXBM01. The sequence goes on from JBBKVS010000062.1 coordinate 2,422, forward strand.
TCCTGCTGGATGAGATCTATCCTTCATTGCCTGTGGGCTTGGGTCGAGCTGCATTTATTTTGTCTGCCATCAACCAGATTCATGCTTTTGTTGACGGCAATGGCCGAACGGCAAGACTCATGTTTGGTCGGGAGTTGGAGCTGGCTGAACTACCGCCTGTGCTGTGGACATCAGACCTGCGCAAGGCGCAGATATTCTGCCTGGACCAGGCCCAGTACCAGAATAATTTCGATGCGTTTCGGGAAGTATTGCAGCAAGCGCAGAAAGCCACTCAAACCTTGTTCAGGAAATTTTCCGAGGGACTGGCCAGTCTCTGAGTCTTCAGACTGTTACTTGGATTGCGCTTTTTTGCTACGGATTTTTTTCTTTCCGGCTTTTTTACCTGAGGCTTTTTCGCCCGGTACTTTTTTGCTTAGAACTTTCTTTCTTTGGGTTTTCTTGCCAGCGGCCTTTTTGCCCGCAGCCTTTTTACTTTGGACTTTTTTACCCTTTGTACCTGTGCTTGAGTCTGTCTTATTCACAGCTTTTTTCTGCAGAGGCACTTTACGGCCGCGATGACGATTGGGCGCAGTGGACTTTTGCTCCCCGGCGATACCCCCGGCCAATTCCAGTTCCTGTATGGCTGTCTCCATATGGTCGATCAGATGCTGGATTTGCGGTACCGAATGCCTGCAGGCCACGATGCCAAAATCCAGCTTGCCGTTATTGCTGAGCAGGGTAATGTTGATTGCGAAGCCATCGAAAGGAATGGACACCGGGTACATGCCATCCAGGCGTGCGCCATTCCAGTACATCGCTTCCCGGGGCCCCGGTACATTGGAGATAACCGTGCTGAAAGCCGGAAATTTGCTGGCCAGGCCGGCCAGTGTGAGTATCAACATGGGCGCCTGGGTGATGGCTGTATAAACCTGAACCTCGCGTGCGCTCATACCCTTAAGTTGCTGTTTTCCAGCACGCATGGACTCCTTGATGATGCGCATTCGCTTGGCAGGATCGTTTTCATTGGTGCCCAGATCTGCAGTAATAAATGCCACAGCATTGGCCGTATCCAGATCGCCCGGGTCGCGCAGCGAAATGGGTGCCATGGCCTTGAGTGAGTGCTCTGGCAGTGATTGTTGTTCCCGCAGTTGTAACCTCAAGGCGCCGGCGCAAACGGCCAGCACGGCATCGTTCAGCGTTCCGTCGAAAGCCTTGCCTATGGCCTTGAAGCGGTCTATGGGCCAGGACTGCGCAACGAAGCGTCGTGCGCCAGTAATCTGCGTGTTCAACCGGGTTTTGGGCACCTTGCGCCAGGGCACGGTTAGCTTGTCGCTCATACCCATCCACACGCCAGCATAACGCCGCAAGGCATTGGCTACATTGACAGCACCACCCATCTGTTCGCGCAGGAATTCGGCTACCGCCAGGATTTCATTTTCCCGCGGCTCCACTGGCTGCCCGGTTTTGATCTTCAGGCTTTTGCGATATTTTTCAAAAGCAGCCTGTGAAAACGGTGACTGGTCCATCCGCACGCGGGCGTTGGGAGAAAACATGCTCTGCACCAGGTGCATGGAGCCCACGCCGTCTATGGCGCTGTGATGCATTTTGAAATAAGTGGCAAACTGGCGACTTTGCAGGCCTTCAATTAAATGCAGTTCCCACAGGGGACGCGAGCGATCCATCAGGGTACCGTGCAATCGGGATGCCAGTGAAAACAATTCACGATAGCGGCCGGGCTTGGGCAGGGCGGAGTGGCGGATGTGGTAATCCCAATCCAGTTGCTCATCCTCTTCCCAATGAATGGTGCCCAGTGTGCCCAGTGGGCCGGTTTTGAGCTTCTGGCCAAAGGGATGGCGCAATGGATCGTCGGTGCGCAAAGTCTCACGAATATCATTGAGAAAGTGAGTGTCATCGGCGCCACGCGGCAGAGAGAACAGGCTGACCGAGGCAACATGCATGGGCGTACGGCGTGATTCGTTGATCAAAAAGAACGAGTCAATCAAGGACATCTTGCGCATTCCATTACTCCGGCTGCTGATTCATGAGTCGGGATTACTCTACCACCCTTGCCAGTCTTATTAATGCTGGTCTAAAAAATGTTTGTCATGATGCCAGCAGCCTTACATGCAGCTATGATGTGCGCATGAACAAGAAACTGAAGATGATTGAAGGCTCGGTGACCTCGCCACAGGGATTCCGTGCAGCTGGGGTATTTTGCGACATCAAGCGTATGGGTACCGGCAAAGGTTCGGATAAGGGCCAGAAACGCGATCTGATGCTGATTGCTTCGGATTGTCCGGCCACGGTGGCAGGCATGTTTACCACCAATCAGGTTTGTGCTGCGCCGGTTAAAGTCAGCATGCCGGCGGCCAGTAAGGCCAAGGCCCAGGCGGTAGTATCCAACAGCGGCAATGCTAATGCCTGCACTGGCAAGCAGGGTATGAAGGATGCGCAGAAAATGGTGGCTACTGCCGCCAAGGCTTTGGGCATAGCGACGCAAGACATGCTGGTTTGTTCAACCGGACGAATTGGCTTGCCTATGCCCATGGACCGGGTTTCGTCCGGCATCATCGATGCTGCCGGAAAGCTGTCTGACAGTCGCGATGCAGCAGCCCATGCCGCAGAAGCCATCATGACCAGCGATTCAGTTTCCAAGGAAGTCGCCATTGAGTTCAAGCTGGATGGCAAGAAAGTCACCATTGGCGGTATCTCCAAGGGTGCGGGCATGATAGAACCGGGCATGAGTCCTAGCGGCAAGCGCCCGGCCTCCAGTCCATTGCATGCCACCATGCTGGGTTTTATAACTTCGGATGCAGCCATCACATCGAAGGCCCTGAAGTCGGCATTGCGCCAGGCAGTAGCCCTGTCATTCAATCGCATCACCATTGATGGTGATATGAGTACCAACGATACGGTGGTGGCCTTGAGCAATGGTATGGCAGGCAACAGCAGCATTAAAAGCCTGCAAAGCCCGGCCGGCAAACTGTTTCAGGAAGCGCTGAATCAGGTCTGCCTGACGCTGGCGCAGAAAATTGTTTCGGATGGTGAGGGCGTCAGCCGCGTGGTGACCATACGGGTCAGCGGTGCGAAAACCCATCTGGATGCGGACCGCGCCGCGCGCTGGGTGGGCAATAGCGTGCTGGTCAAGACCAGCTGGTTTGGCGGCGACCCGAATTGGGGCAGGATTATCGACGCACTGGGATATTCGCCGGCGAAAATCGTCGAAGAAAAAGTCGACATGGGCTACAGCGCATCGGGCAGCAAGGATATCACTTGGTCTTTACGCAAGGGTTTACCGACCAAGGTCGACTTTGCCAGCCTCTGTGCCTGTGTGGCACCGACCGAATTTGATTTGCACATCCGCCTGAACCTGGGGCAGGGCAAAGCCATCGTCTACGCTTGTGATCTCAGTGAAGAGTATGTGGAATTCAATAAGGGTGATATCAGCAATCCGGCCGCCCTTGGAGGTTAGTCCTGCAGCCAGGGTGCAGGGAATTTCAATGCAGGGCTTTAACTAAATACCGACTTTCGCAAGCAAGTCCATTATTTCGCGCAAGAACCGTTCTGCCTTGGGATGTTCAACCGCAAAGCGGGCTTCAAGGGCCTGCGCCTGATTCAGGGCCGACTCATATTCAGGGGCCTCCGCGCCGGCATCCAACAGGCGCTGCACATCATCTTCCAAGTCTTTCAGCAGACTGACAGTATCGGTGTCGACGCTGCTGGTTTGCTCCAGCTCATCATTCAGTTGCCGCAATAGCAGCTTCAGCTTTTTCTCATTCATTAATCAATGGCTCCTCAGGTATATCTGGTCGTGTTATCTCATACTGTTCATTCATAGAGACAACTTTAGCATTGCTGCAGGCGCCACGTGACGTTCTCGCTGCGAACAGGCCAGGAAGTTTTACTGGAGCATAGCGGACCAAAGCCCTAGAATCCTGCCTTTCGCAAGTTAACTATGCAGGTGTAGCCATCATGAGTTCCCCAGGTCCATTAACCCCCAGTGAATTGCTGGAGTTGCGCCAGCGGCTGGATGAAATTGACGACGGTATTATCGATCTGATTGCCGAGCGCCAGGCCGTGGTTACAACCATTGGTGAGCACAAGCTGCAAACCGGCGCACCATTACGGCATTACGCCCGTGAGCTGGAAGTGATAGAGCGCGGCATGGCGCGCGCTGAGTCGCACGGCCTCACCGGCAGGCTGGCCAGGGATGTGCTCGAATTGCTGATTCATCACTCGCTGGGAAACCAGGAGGCGCATCAGCTGATCCGTTCTGATCATGGTCTTGGGCAGTCCGCGTTGGTGATCGGTGGCGCGGGTCGTATGGGCGAATGGATGTCCCGCTACCTCGACATGGTGGGTTACAACGTGGTGATTGCCGATCCTTCAGAGCGGGAATCCGCATTTGAACGTGTTGAAGGCTGGGAAAGCCGGGTCGATGAGTATGATCTGCTGGTAGTGGCCGTCCCGCTGCGACCTTCCAACCAGGTGCTGCACCGTTTGGCCGAATTGAAACCTCGTGGCCTGGTGTTTGATATCGGTTCCTTGAAGAGCCCCATGCGCAGTGGACTGGAAGCACTGCGACAAACGGGTAGCCGGGTGTGTTCTGTGCACCCCATGTTCGGGCCGAATGAAATCGGCTTGTCTGGCCGACATATTTTGTTCGTTGATCTGGGTCACGCCGAAGCTGCGGCTGAAGCGCGTGCCTTGTTCGCTCATACAGCTGCAGAACGGGTGGACCTCAGCCTTGACGAGCATGATGAAGTCATGGCCTGGGTGCTGAGCCTGTCGCATATGGTCAACATTGCGTTTGCTTCTACCCTGGCCAGCAGTGGGGAGGCAGTACCCCTGTTACGTCAGATCTCGTCCAGTACCTTCAATGCGCAATTGCGCGTAGCGGCGCAGGTGGTTTCGGAAAATCCGCATCTGTATTTCGAGATTCAACAGGGCAACAGCAAAACCAGAGAAGTGATCGGACATTTCCGGCGTGTGCTGGATAGCCTGGCTGATGCAGTCAATCGCGGCGATGAAGACAGTTTCACCCAAGCCATGGAAGAAGCCAACCAGCGTATCAATTCCAAGTGAATTGTCAGCACTGGAGGTAAATACTCAGAGCAGGCGATAGGCCACAGCGCGGCCCAGCAGCACTGCACCCACCAATTCAAATTGCTGCCCGGTAGTGGCGAAATATTCATGCGCAGCGCGAAACTCGTGCTGCTCATAACCCGCATACGCCAGGAAATCGTCGAACACCAACAGACTGCCTTTGGCCAGTTTCGGTACCAGCGTGGAAAGCACGGTGCGGGTTGAGGAATACAGGTCGCAATCCACATGCAGTAATGCGATGGGCGCAGTCAGCTGGGCAGCAAAAACCGGTAAGGAATCGTCAAACCAGCCGCTGTGCAATTTCACATGAGCAGCGATTGCGGGTATCTGGCCTTGCGTACTGTAGCTGCCCGCCGGCTCGCCCGGCTTCCATTGTTCCGGCAATCCTGCAAAGCTGTCGAAGCCGTGTATGGGCCGCTGCGTAGCGGCTGCAATTTGAGTTAAAGAAAATCCATGGTAAACACCACATTCCACTACGGGGCAGTGGCCGGGCAAATCGCCTGGAACCTGCTGCGAGCCCAATGCAATAAGCCAGTGTTGGTGCCGAACCAGCAAATTTCAGCAGACTGCATACGCACCCAGTCAAAACTTTACTCAATGGCGTTTTCCCGGTTGGCTGTAATTCTCTGCGCCTGGCCATTTAAGATCTGCAGGGCCTGCAATAAGCGACTGGCCATGCTCTCAGAGCCTGCCTGCGCTGCGGTGTTTTGCAAATACTCCAGCGCCACAGCCGGGTTGCCCTGGTCCAGATGCAGCACGGCTTGCAAGTGATTGAATTCAACTTCTTCGGGCCAAAGGCCAAGCGCCTGCTGCAAAGTATGTTCAGCGTCATCCAGCTGTCCCAAACGCAACAAAGCCCGGGTGTAAGCAAGTGCAATTGGCCTGTTTTCCGGCCAGCGTTGCAGCGCAGCAGCAAAATCGCTCAGGGCAGTAGAATACTGTCCACCTTGCCAGGCCAGCTGTGCCACGCTCAGGGCTACTTCCGGATGATTTTTATCTAATGGGTTCAGCAGCTGGCCTGCTTCGCTTAAAGCCCCCATATTGCGCAAAGCGCGCACCAGCTGGAGCTGGACAGCTGTGTCATTGGCCTGCAAATCTGCCGCTTTCAGAAGAAATTCTACGGCTTGCTGTTGATCTCCCTGACGGTGCAGGATGGCTGACATCAGCATCAGCGCCCGCGGTTGATCCGGCTGTAGCTTGATCAGCTCTGTACACAGAGATTTGGCCTGGTCGAGCTGGCCTTGTTGCAGTAACTGGAATGCCTGCTTGAGTTGCATCAAGCAATTGTAGCGAAACTTGGACGCAGGGCTGGCCGATTTCACCATGTACTGAATCCTGATCCAGGTACCGTCAAGGCTTGAGACTTGCTGCCGAGTACGGGACAATATTCAAATAATTCAAGATCTTGTTATGTCAATCGGCCTTCCCGGACCTGATTCACGCAATCATCACCAGGAATCTGGCACGCTTGCGCGCGGTGCGTAGTGGACCACGATGTCTGTCGGCCGATTTTTATTTATGGAGAGAAAGGAATGAGTTCGAAATGTATTCTGGCCGGCTTGCGGCTGTTGATCTGTAGCCTGGCCTGTTGCGTAATCAGTGCACAGGCAGATCAGGTCATCATGAAAAACGGCGACATCATCACCGGTAAAGTGAAACGTGTTGCAGCTGGTAAAGTCTGGATTCAACCCACTTACGCAGATGAATTTGGCGTTGCGACCGGTGAAGTCGAGAAAATGGAATCCGAGTTGCTTTTTGAAGTTGAGCTGGCTGAACGCCAGAAAGTTGAGGGTCAGTTCCGGCTTTCACCTCAAGGACAGCAGCAACTGGTCGTAGATGGTGTTGCCCAACCCATTGATCTGACCAGCGTGGCGCAGGCTGTGCAGCCCGCTCCTTATTACACCCGCTCTTCGCATGCCGAAGTGAACGCGACTTTCAATTCCGGCAATACCGACAGCCAGAGTTCGTTGCTGTACGCCGACACCCGCATTAAGCTGGGTGAGCATCGCCATTACGCTGATATCAGTTTTCGGCGCGATGAGACGGAAGGCGTCAGAACCAAAGAACAGGATCTGTTCAATTACAACTACAACTGGCTTTTCAACAAACCCTGGTTCATGGGTGCATCATTCACCTATGAACGCGATCCGATCAAGGAACTGAACCATCGCTATACGGCAGGTCTGTTGTTTGGCCGGGATATCCTGAATGATGCGGGTCGTTTTCTTTCCGTCAGCTCCGGTGCGGGTTGGTCCGATCAGGAACAGTCCGGGGTTTCCGATTCAGGTGGCGTAGGCCTTTGGAAGCTGTTCTATACCCAGGATTTGATTGATGGCAAGATGTCGCTGTACCACGACCACAACATCACTTATCAGTTTTACGCTGAGAACAACATGATATTCAAATCCAACACGGGGCTCCGCTTCGACATTTTCAAGGATGTTTATCTGACCACGTCCTTGCGTTACGACTATGAAACGGAGCCGGCGCCAGGCGCTTCCAAAGATGATCTGACCCTCGCGGTTGGTGTGGGCGCTTCTTTCTGAGCTCAGCACCCTCAGTCGATTTTCCAATTGAGTAGTTTCGGGTCGGTACGTTCCAGCAACTGTGCTGGAACGTCGGCCAGAGTCATTTCAGCTTCACAGGCTATGGTGCCATCGGGCAGGTAAATCCGGCCCGTTGCCTTGCCCAGGCGCCCCCGCAATCGAATGATTTTACCGACGATACGCAGTGGAGTTTCAACCGGCACTGAGTGCCTGTACTTGACGTTCAGGATGACAGACATCATGAAATGATGGTGGTCCTCTATCATCGCCACCCGGCCCACAACCTCATCCAGCATGGATGCCTGTATGCCGCCGTGAACGATACCGGGATAACCCTGATAGCGTTCGGGCACCGTATATTCGCTGACAACTTCGTCTTCGCCGTTATCGTAAAAACTCATGTACAGGCCGACCGGGTTGTTGCGGCCACAGATGAAGCAGGAGTCGGTATTGGGTTGCTTGTGCATTATTTCTTCGTGAAGTCGCGGTAAAGAGATAGTAGCACCCACCACTTTTCAATGGAGCCGACCCGGAATTGTACGTGCAGGACTCTGGCATGAGAATATGCAAGCCTGTACCAGAGGACTTAATCATGGATGTCAAACCTTTGCCGGTGGATCAATGGGACCCGGCTTTGCAGCACATCGTGGACGATATGCGCGGTCAACCCATAAATGTGCACAAATTGATGGCGCACCATCCGACTTTGCTGCAAGCCTGGTGGAGTTTTCGTAATCATGCAGTCAGCGGTGGCGCTTTGGGGCCGCGGCTGGGGGAGTTGGTCATACTGCGGGTGGCGGTACACATGCGCGCCTGGTATGAATGGGCTTCACATGTGGACAGAGCCCTGGCCAGCGATCTCAGTCTGGATGAGATTGAACGGGTGATGCAGGGTGCGAATGCAAATGGCTGGACCGATCAGGAGCAATTGTTGTTGCAGGCTGTGGATGAACTGATTGATATTCATGCCATTTCGCCGGTAACCTTGGCAGCACTGCGCCAGCATTGCTCTGTTCAGCAGGTGTTTGATCTTATCGCCTTACACGGGATGTACGTGATACTGGCCGGTATGATTAACAGCTTTGGTCTGCCGCTTGACGAGTCTGTTCAAGCCCGTTTGCCCCTGGAAGTATCCGAGTCAGAATTTGCCCAGGAATTTCCACGACATCAGTGACTTGCATAGCTGAACCCGCTTTGTTGAATTTTTATTAAAAAATTGTAAATTCAAATGCATTTAGGGATAGAATTGTCACGCGCACAACTACCCCTGGGGTACAAAAAATGTCAAAAGATAGAGTTAGAACAAAAGAATCCATTTTTTCAAAATTCATTGATCCGGCACCACTCTCAATTCTTATTGCCATCGGCCTGGGCTGTTCCTCAATGGGACTGATGGCACAGGAGCAGGACGAAGAATACGCGGGCACGACATCGGCATTGCTGGAAGAGGTGGTAGTTACCGCCAGAAAGCGCGAAGAAATGGCACAGTCAGTGCCGCTTTCGATTTCCGCGTTCAATGCCAATCAACTGGACGCACTTAAGGTTCGTGATCTGTCCAACCTGACCGTAGCCATGCCTAATGTGTCCCTGGATGATATTGGTACCTTCAAAAGCGTGGCCAACTTCTCCATACGCGGGCTCGGTATCAACAGTTCCATTCCGTCCATAGACCCTACCGTTGGTGTTTTCGTTGACGGTGTGTACATGGGCCAAAACGCCGGCGTTGTTATCGACATGTTCGATATCGCCAGTATTGAAGTCCTGCGTGGACCACAAGGAACACTGTTCGGCCGTAATGTGACCGGTGGTGCAGTACTGATCAACACCAAGAAACCCACAGAAGAGATGGAGTTTTCTGCACGAACCGCCTACGAGGGAAATCCCAATGGCGACGGTGGAACAGGCTTCTACGGGATGGCTGCCTTCGGTGGTCCAGTCAACGACAAGATGGGTTTCCGGGTGAGCTATTATTACCACGATGA
>JBBKVS010000063.1:0-2700 GCA_037968555.1 Lysobacterales bacterium
GCTTCCCATTCGATTTTCAGCTTTTTAACGGCCGATTGGGCCAGCCAGGTATTGTCCGCAACCACGGCCACGCCACCTACGGTTCCAAAGCGATCTTCAAATCGTGGAATCTCAACGACGGCGGTAATTCCTTGCATACCATCCAGTGCTGACTTGTCGAGCGACTTCAGACTGCCGCCCATCACCGGCACATGGCGGATGGCGCCATACTTCATGCCGGGCAGTTTTACATCAGCACCGTAAATGCGCTGGCCAACTACAACCTCGCCCTGATCATGACGTTGCAGCGGTTTACCGATATAGCGGAACTGATCGCGGCTTTTCAGCACCGGGTCTTCGGGAACGGGTAGCGTACCGGCCAGTGTGGCCAGTTCACCGTAAGACGAAACCCGATCATCCTGATGGTTTCGCACCTGGTGATTGTCTGCATAGCATTCGCTGAGCGGAATTCCCCAGCTTTGCGCAGCGGCAGCCACCAGCATTTCGCGGCCAGCCGCTCCGGCCTTGCGCATGGGCTCCAGCATGGTATTGATGCTGCGTGAACCGCCAGTACCCTGCGGGCCGTATTTGTCTTTGTGACCATCGGCTTGCAACACCGTCACCCGCGACCAGTCGGCCTCGAGTTCGTCTGCCACGGCGGCCGGCAAGGCGGTGCTGATGCCCTGGCCCATCTCGCAGCGACCGCACCACAAAGTGGTATCACCGTTTTCGGCAATATGCAGCCAGGCGTTGGGCGCAAACCCCGGTTGTTCAGCAGCGGACAACAGGCCCAGTGGAAAGGAAACACCTATGGTCAGTCCGCCCAGAGCCAGCCCTGAGCTTTTCAGGAAATCGCGCCGATTGATCTGATGGGTAATCAGTACGCTGCTCATCTCAGGCTCCCTTCATCTGTTGGGCGGCATCCTGGATGGCCGTGCGTATGCGCAAATAAGTACCGCAGCGGCAGATGTTGCCCTGCATGGCGGTATGAATTTCTTCCAGGCTGGGTTCGGGGATCTTGCTGAGTAAATCAGCGGCCGACATGATTTGCCCGGCCTGGCAATAACCGCACTGCGGCACATTGTTTTTCAGCCAGGCAATCTGCAGCGGATGGCTTCCATCCGGCGACAGTCCCTCAATGGTAGTCACCGATTTGCCATAAGCGGCGCTGACGGGCGTGACGCAGGAGCGTATGGCCTGGCCATCCAGATGCACGGTGCAGGCGCCGCACAGCGCCATACCGCAGCCAAACTTGGTGCCGGTGAGTTCCAGCGTGTCACGCAGAAACCACAGCAGTGGCATATCATCTGGCACGTCTGTATGTTGTTCCTGACCGTTAATAGTGATGGTATTACTCATAATCAAAAGTCCTGTTCAGGGCGTCCGAAATGACAGCCAGACAAACACAACCAGGAAGGACGTGACACCGAGGCTCAGGGCAACCATGAAGCTCGTATAGGCTATCTGCAGCAAGGCAAATTTCTTGTTCAGTACACTACCGAGGCCATGAATATTGCGCATCATGGTGTCGTAGATCAGCGGCTTGTCCCACATCATTTCTTCCAGCCCGCGCACAAAGTCCTCTTCGGCCATATTGGCAAAATTTCCGAAAAACAGGATATTGCCTTTGCTGTGCTTGAGATCGGAAAGTGTGATCGGCTCGTGACTGACCCGCGGCCGCGCGGCCAGGATGGCAAATATCATGGATATCAGGCTGCCCACCAGCAGTAGCATGGTGGGTAGTAACAGCCAGGGGTTTGAATCCAGCTTGGGTGCTACCGAGGCAAGGATAATGGACATGATGATGCCGTTGATGCTGATCATCATATTGGCCTTGTTGTCGGCCAGACTGGTCAGGTCCATCTGCACCCGGTAAGAGCTCTTGAACAGCGTTTCAATGCCGCGAGCCGTGCCCGGTTGTTTAACCGGTGCTGGCGCTGGCTCTGAAACAGTGACCGCCGGCTTTGCTGAGGTTGCATCCGCCTCGGTCTTGACAGATTTGGCATCATCAGGCGCGTGCGTATCTTCTTCGATGAGCTTGATAGCTTTCTCCAGATCTTCCCGAGCCTGATGCAGTTGTTTTTCCGCTTCTTTGAGTTCTTTTGACATATCCCCACCCTGTGCATGTTCATTAATTTGCGGAAGCGCAGAATAATTCAGAGTTTGACTGATTATCATAGCTCATTCATTGTAGCGCGCAGCCAGACAAGAAATTAATTTCAGCAGGAGAAAGGCAGTGAGTGTTTCCCTTTATGATGTATCGGTAGCGTCCTACCTGCAGATCGTTCCGGCCGTGGGTGCGCTGCTCAACAAGGCGGCAGATCATTTCAACGCACAGGGCGTGGATCTTGAAGAGCTGCTCGATACGCGTTTGCATCCCGAAATGCTGCCATTGCGCTTCCAGATCCTGTCGGTGGTGCATCATTCTATCGATGTTATTGATGCCATCCGCGGCGGTGTTTTCGGTCCGGGCGGATACGATGCCACGGTCAGCTTTGCAGACCTGCAGGCACGCGTGGAGGCCGCCAGCGTAGCATTGGCTGCATTGGATATGGACGAGGTCAATGCCCTGGCCGGTAAGCCCATGGCATTTGTAATGGGTGACCTGAACTTGCCTTTCTCTGCCGAAAATTTTGTGTTGAGCTTCTCGTTGCCCAATGTGTACTTCCATGCGGCCACGACTTACGACATCCTCAGGCATAAAGGCATGCCATTGGGCAA
>JBBKVS010000064.1:0-6591 GCA_037968555.1 Lysobacterales bacterium
ATCCTGGCTGCTGATACACCGTACCGAACAGCATCAGGAACAATAAAGAGAATCTCGAAGTGGTCAACTGAATTTCCGACGATGGCCGAGTTGAACTCAGGCTAAGTCAGAAGTGAAGCCAGTGGCAAGGACTTGCAGCTGGAATCCGTTAGAATCAGGGCTGCCTGATTTAAAGCGATCCCCCACCCCATGCCCTTAACTCTCATGTCCCAATCTATTTCTCGCGGTTTTGTCATCTGCCTGCTGTTGGGATCCGCGCTTTGGCACAGCCAGGCACAATCCGAGCAACAACCACCGCCCCGCAGCCCGGCCGGGTTCGCAGGAGACATCGTAGTAGGCCAGAATCTGGAGCTGGCTGAATTACCGGGGCTGGATGGCCGTGCCAATGCCGATGTGGTGTCGCTGCAACGCTGGCGACAAGCCGTGTTTGAGTTGAACAAGGCTGCAAAAGTCGAGTTGGAGTGGCCACGAGCCCGCAAGTTGAGCCGGCAGGCAGGGCAGCAGCGAGTCACGCAGAAGAATTGGAATCTCGTGTCACTGGCACTTTTGCATGCTCGTTATGAGCAGCAAGATGGTGCCGGCAGGCGCCAGACCAAAACCGTTTTCACATTCAGTCCGCTGCAATCCCAGATTTTTAATGGTGCAGATTTTGAGCTGCTGCTGGAGGCCGAGGCCTACCTGATTCATGCCGTTGAACCTGCTTCGGAGTTATGGCTGGATGCTGATGATGGCCTGGGTATGAGGCCGCTCACACCGGGGCAAGCCCTGGCCGTCAGCTACCAGGACACTGGAATGAAAATCTTGAGCCTGGAAGCGCGATTGCCCAACGGAGACGTGTTGCAGTCAAATGCTCAATTGGATGTGCTTCAACTGGCAACGCCCGACCCGGATGACATCTGGAATATCGCTGCCAGCGAAACCTACGGTGGCGTAGCCGGTACGGGTTCAGCCTATATCTACCTGGCTGATGGCCATGCCACGGTGACGAACCCGGTGGTAATTGTGGAAGGTTTTGATATCGACAACAGCCTGGGCTGGCCGGAGCTGTACGATTTACTCAATCGCGAAAATCTGCTGGAAGATCTGCGTGCTGCTGGCTTCGACGCGGTGGTGTTGGACTTCACTGAGGCGGTAGACCCTATTCAACGCAATGGCCTGGTGCTGACTGAATTGTTGCAGTTGGTGAATGCGGCCACGCCAGCAGGTCAGACCTCAGTCATCGTGGGCGCCAGCATGGGCGGCCTGGTCAGCCGCTATGCTCTGTTATGGATGGAAGATCAGGGCATTGATCATGAAGTTCGCAAACTGATTTCTTTCGATGCCCCACACGGCGGTGCCAACATTCCGCTGGGTATGCAAGCCTGGGTAGAGTTTTTCGCCGGGCAAGCCGAAGAAGCCGAGTTCCTGTTGCAACAATTGCGCAGTCCAGCCTCGAAGCAGATGCTGCTGTATCACCTGGACGGGGTCTCGGGTAGCACAGCTGGTGCTGATCCATTGCTGGCTCAGCTGAATAACGAACTCGACAATCTGGGCAGCTGGCCCGTCCAGCCGCGCCTGGTTTCGATTATCAATGGCAGTGGTCTGATGACCGGGCAGTCATTCAATCCAGGTGATCAGCTGATTGAGTGGGATTACGACAGTTTGCTGGTCGATATTGATGGTGATGTCTGGGCTGTGCCGGATGGAGGCAGCAAAAAAATCTTTGATGGCCGCATTTCCATCTTTTTTGTGATCAATACCACAGACAGTCTGACCATCAACGGCACCCTGCCCTGGGATAATGCGCCGGGAGGCTCACGGTCCACCATGCAGCAGGCAGCTGATGTTGAAGCACCTTACGGCGATATCATCGCCCTGCACGGCAGCCACAGCTTTATTCCTACCATCAGTGCGCTGGCATTGGACAGCAATGATCCTTTCTACGATGTAGTTGGTGACGCGCAATTGCTGGAGCACACACCCTTCCACACGGTTTACTTCCCGGCGGCCAATCAGGAGCATATCGACATTACGGCCGAGAACAAGCTGTGGTTCATGGCCGAAGTACAGGCGCAGATTATGGTTTCCATGATCAGCGGTGATACCACTGAATCGGGTGGTACAGCCACTTTTACCTTAAGCGCGGCCGCAGCGCCCACCCAGCCTGTAACCATAGCCTTGACCAGCAGTTTTCCCGGCGAAGGTACGGCTCCTATGGAAGTGGTTTTACCTGCGGGGGTCACCACACCGCAATGGGTGACGGTGACGGGTGTGGATGATGGCATCCTGGATGGTGATATCGCGTACCGAATCATGACCAGCGCCTCGGTCAGCGCTGACCCCGCCTACCACGGTATTGACCCGGCGGATGTCGCGGTCCTGAATCTGGACAATGAGGCAGTGCCAGAACTGATTTTCGAAGACGGTTTCGAAGCCCTTTCAAACTGAGGTCAGGCCCGGCTGCCATCAAGCCGTTATCCGGTTCAGGCCATGCTGAAGGTCACGCCCGGTGGTATTATTTACCCAACAGACATTTTGCTTAGCCGAATGCTTGATCATCAAAATGTCGTGTAGTCTTATGAATCCAGTGATTTCGACCAGGCGGGTTTTCGACTAGAATAAAGCCAGCAACGCTGGAGGATTGCCCGCATGGGATTCTGGATTGCCGCGGCACTTGTATTCACCATCATCGTGGTCCTGGTTCGCCGTGGCCTGCAGATGAAAGCGCTGGCGCATGCCGGTGTTGTCGGAAAAGCTGAAGTCATTCAGAAAACCCGCCGCAGAACCAGCTCGGGTCACCAGACGGCGGGCTTTATCAAGTACCGCTTCGACGCCCCCAATGGCCAACAGTTGACCAATCGCATTGCTGTTTCTGAAAAGATATTCAGTGAACACGACCTGGGCGAGCATATCGATATTGTTTACCTGGAAGATCGCCCGAACGTGAATGCAGCGCGCTACCTGGTGAACCTGTCCCGCAAGGCTTTAAAACTTTCGCCGCTTTGATTCGGGATTGGGCATCTCACTTGGCCGTCCAGATTTGCCCAGCAAACCGTTCACAATATGGTTTTAATGCTACCTTTCCCCGCCCAATGATCAAGTGAGCGCGCTGTTTCTGATGACCGTTCAGGCCGCGGATGTCCTTGCAGGCTAATCGCGTTTTCTGGTGTACAATTCTTCGGAACGGGATTAAAAGGAGAGTGAGCAGATGCAACGAGCAGCCATAATAGCCGCCGCAGTGCTGTTGCTGTCGTGTGGAGTAGCAACAGCCGGCGACGGAGTCATTGAAATTAATCAGGCCTGCGCCCTGAACACCGGCTGCATGCAATTTGACGCCCCAGGCTTTCCGGTCGAAATCCAGAGTCCGGGCAGTTACATCCTCACCAGCAATCTCGATACTCGCAGCCTGGGGAACCCCGAAGTAACGGTCATTAATGTACAGGCGGCAGACGTGACCATCGACATGAATGGTTTTCAGATTGTAGGTCCGGTGAATTGTTCGGGTCTGCCACCGGCTGAACCACGACTGTGCACACCCCAGAACCTGATAAACGGACAGGGAATTTCAGGCGCCGTTTCCGGCATGACCGTTCGTAATGGCAGCATCCGCGGAGTCCCTGGAACGGGCGTACAGTGCGGTCTGGGTTGTCGGGTTGAAAACGTCTCGGTGATGGATTCAGCTGGCGGCGGAATCAGTGTGGAAACCGGCAGTGTCGTCGATGGTTGCATTACCAGCGGTAATCAGTTCGCCGGGATTTCTGCCAGCTCCGGCAGCACCGGCAGCGTAGTGCACGACAGCTCGTCTTTTCGCAATGGTGGGGAAGGCATTCATGCGACACTCACAACCATTCGCGGTAGCACCTTTGCTCATAACCGCGGTGATGGGATATTCACCAATTCAGGCAGCGTAGTCATCGAAAATACAATCCAGAACAACAATGGCAATGGCATTCGTCTTTCCACCTCCATCGCGACCGGTAACAACATCCGGGGCAATGCACTGTTTGGCATTACAGCCGTGGGCAAATCTGCCTACGGTGGCAACCTGATCCAGGACAACGGTGGCACGGTTGCGGGTGGCACGGCTGCTGTCCAGATGGGCACCAACGTGTGCGATGGCAACACGACCTGTCCCTGAACAAAGGCGCGCTGAAAAAATACATCCGCAACCTTTCCCGAGTCAAGAGACACCCACCGTCTATGGATTCCTGATCAAGTCGGGAATGATGGCGTAATTTAAACCATGTCCTGGCCTGGGCCACGAGGGTTCGGGAATACCAGCGCGGGAAAACGCCCAGCATGCTTGCTCCCCGACAACTTTGCCTCCATCTTAATCGCTCATGAAAGACTTCAAACCAGACCAGCAAACCCCGGACGGCCAGCGCCGCAGTTTCCTGGGTGTATTCCGCTACAGTCGCCGGGCACTGGAGCTGGTGTGGACTACCAGCCGCAGCCTGACCATAGTGCTGGGTGTGCTGACGGTACTGGCGGGCGTCATGCCCGCGGCCATGGCCTATGTGGGTGCCCTGATCATTGATGGCGTGGTGGCGGCATCGCGTACCTATTCGGAAGCTCAAGCCAGTGGGGACGGCGCAGTCACGCTGTGGCCCATCGTCCAGCCGGTGCTTTGGCTGGTTGCTCTTGAAGCCGCCATTGTGGTGGTACTGGCCGGTGCCCAGCGCGGAATCTCCCTCTGCCAGTCTTTGCTGCGGGCTCAGCTGGGCCAACGCGTCAATGTCATGATCCTGGAAAAGGCGCTGACCCTGGAGCTGGCGCAGTTTGAAGATTCGGAGTTCTACGACAAGCTCACCCGTGCCCGCCGCGAAGCGTCCAGCAGACCTCTATCACTGGTAAACCGCACCTTTGGGCTGGCACAGAACCTGGTGTCACTGACCAGTTACGGTGTGCTGCTGGTCAGTTTCTCGCCTTGGGCCGTACTCATACTGTTGCTGGCCGGGCTGCCTTCCTTTATTGCTGAAACACGCTTTTCCGACCAGGCTTTTTCCCTGTTTCGCTGGCGCTCACCGGCCACGCGCATGCAGATATACCTCGAGACTGTGATTGCCCGCGAGGACAATGCCCCCGAGGTCAAGTTGTACGGACTAGGCCCACTGCTGTTGCAGCGTTACAAGGATATTTACACCGAGCTGTATAAACGTGACCGTGACCTGTCCATACGCCGCGATGGCTGGGGTTTCGTGCTGGGCCTGATTGGCACGGCAGCACTGTATGGCGCTTATGCCTGGATTGCAGTAACCGCCATGATGAGCCGCATCACACTGGGCCAGATGACCATGTATCTGATGCTGTTCCGCCAGGGGCAATCAGCAGTATCGGCCAGCCTCAGTGCCATTGGAGGCATGTACGAGGACAACCTCTATTTGTCCACGCTCTACGATTACCTGGAAACACCGGCAGCCCGGCCAACCGGCAGCAAGTCGGGTGGAAAAACAGCAGGTCCCAATCCGGAGGATGGCATCCGATTTGAAAAAGTCAGTTTCAGCTATCCTGGCGCCAACCATCGGGCGCTGGTTGATATCGATCTGCATATCCGTCCCGGCGAATCGCTGGCACTGGTGGGCGAAAACGGTTCAGGCAAGACGACTCTGATCAAATTATTGACCCGTCTGTACCGGCCCGACGCGGGCCGCATTCTGCTAGACGGCCTGGACCTGGAACACTGGGACGAAGACAAGCTGCGCCAGCGCATCGGCGTGATTTTCCAGGATTTCGCCCGCTACCAGTTCCAGGTGGGTGAAAACATCGGTGCGGGGGATGTGCGGCATTTCGAGGAACAACCCCGCTGGGAAACTGCCGCGGCCAAAGGCATGGCCGATGAGATCATTGCCCGTTTGCCGGAAACCTATGCCACTCAGCTGGGCAAGTGGTTCAAGGGTGGTGTGGAGTTGTCGGGCGGGCAATGGCAAAAGATCGCCCTGAGTCGAGCTTTTATGCGTGAAGAGGCGGACATACTGGTGCTGGATGAACCCACCGCCGCCATGGATGCTGCGGCTGAAGCGACCATATTCGAACACTTCCGCAAGCTCACCGAGAACCGCATCGCCATCCTGATTTCACATCGTTTCTCCACCGTGCGCATGGCCAGCCAGATCGTGGTGATCAATGATGATGGCAAGGGCGGCCGCATCATCGAGCGCGGCAGTCATGAGGAGTTGATGGAGCTGGATGGCCATTACGCGCACCTGTTCTCATTACAGGCGGCGGGCTACCAGTAAACCCTTCGGTTCAGTAAGAGCTTCCTTCTGAAGGCTATGCTGGTACTCTCATTGTTTGATTAACAGCGTTCATCAACAACCTCCTCAGCGTGCCTGAAGTTGTTCTGAAGGCACAGCCCAAGCGGAAAGAACCATGACGGCAACCATCACCCTGGAAGTGCGTAAAAACGAATTGACGCAAACGCGCATCACTCAAGGCGAGCACTCACCATTGCAGACCAGTGAAATTTTGTGTCGGGTTGACCGCTTTGCCCTGACGGCCAACAACATCACCTATGGTGTAGTGGGTGAGAAAATCGGCTACTGGCAGTTTTTTCCCGCAGAAGAGGGTTGGGGTGTGATACCGGTCTGGGGTTTTGCCGATGTTATGGAATCA
>JBBKVS010000065.1:0-4363 GCA_037968555.1 Lysobacterales bacterium
GCCTCCAGCTTCCTGCAATTGGCCATTTACCGCTGTGGAGTTGGCATTGGTGAAGCCAGCGCATCACCGGCCGCCTTTTCCCTGCTGTCAGATTACTTCCCGCCCAAACGTCGAGCCACGGTACTGGCGATCTATTCGAGTGGCGCCTACATCGGCATGGGGCTGGGAATATTTCTCGGCGGATGGGTAGTAGAAGGCTGGAAGGCTCTCTACCCGGACCCCTCACTGGCACCCCTGGGATTAAGCGGCTGGCAAGCCGCCTTTATCATCGTGGGTTCTCCAGGTTTGTTGCTGGCGCTGTGGACCGCCACTCTGAAAGAACCGGTTCGCGGTATTTCTGAAAATATCTTTACTGAACCCCATCCGCATCCCTTACGTGAGACCGGCAAGGAATTGTTTGCCATCGTACCGCCCTTTTCGGTACTCAACCTGCTGTCACGCAAGGCCAGCCGCGGGCAGATTTTATTCAATCTGGGAGCGGGTCTCGTATTGTTCCTGGCGATGGCGCTGCTCAGCTATCTGACCAACAATATTCCGCAATGGCTGGTATTCGGTATTGGCATTTACGCAACCATTTCGTGGGTGCAGAACCTTGCCCTGAGGGACCCGCCGGCCTTCGCCATGATGTTCCGATGCCGCGCCTTTCTGTTCACGATTTTCGGTTTTTGTTCAATCAACTTCGTAGCCTATGGCCTGGCCGTTTGGATTCCTTCCTTTTTCATCCGCGCACATGGGATGGAAGTAGGACAGGTGGGTATGATCATCGGTTTCTCCGTGGTTATTGCAGGTGGCCTGGGTATCAACCTCGGTGGTTACCTGTCTGATCTGTGGAAATCCCGCACCCCCAGGGGCCGGCTGTATTTCGGCCTGATTACGATTGCCCTGACCATTCCGGCAGCGCTCACGCTGTTTTCAACCAGCAATACCCAGCTCGCCCTGGTCATGAACTTCCTGATCGCCGGATTGACATCGATGTGGGTGGGGCCGGCGTCAAGCACCATCATGGATTTGGTATTGCCGAGGATGCGAGCCGTTACAGCGGCATTCTATTTTTTGTTGAATGTATTCCTGGGACTGGCAATCGGGCCTTACCTGATTGGCCTTGCATCAGACCTGCTGGTGGCTTCAGGCACTGACCCCGCCGAATCCCTGAAGCAAGCTCTATTGGCATCGGTGTTCACCCTGTTCATTCCGTTGACGTTGTTACTCGCCGCACTCAGGTATATCGAGCCGGATGAACTCAGTCGAATTTCCCGTGCCAGAGAGGCTGGCGAGCCCAATCTTTGAAGCGCTTGCAGCAATGAGCCGAGACCCCGTTGATCTCACTTGTCAATAAAGCAACAAAATAGGGGGTGGCGTGTGATTGCTCCGAATGCGGAGCGCACCTAGCATAAGGTTCAAACACGTTTGCATACCGAGGTATAGAAATCGAAATGGACCGAGACTCCATAGATTGGCGCGGCTACATCCCCGCCATTACAACCCCGTTTGACCAGAATGAAGCTCTTGATATTGCCGCCTTTGAACAGTTACTCCGTTGGCTGCTGCAAGAAAAAATCCACGGCATCATTGCACTTGGCACACAAGGCGAGTGGTTCAGTCTGGAGCGGGAAGAGCGCAGGGAAGTCCTGCGAGTTGTGAGCCAGGAGCTGAAAGGTAAAATGACCATCATCGCCGGCTGCAATGCATTCACGGCTAAAGAAGTGATCGCGAATGCCGGGATCGCTGCCGAGTACGGTTTCGACGGAATACTGGTGACTCCGCCACCTTATGTCAGCCCCACCGAAGCAGAAATCCTCGAGTTCTATCGCCAGGTCAGTGACGCTGTTGCGCTGCCGATCTGCGTATACAACTGGCCACCGGGAACCAATGTGAACATGTCACGGGCCCTGTTGGAAAAACTCGCCGAGCTGGACAAAGTGGTTGCCATCAAGAACTCAACGGCCGGTTTTGACATGAACCACTTTCTTGACGTTTTCTTCTCACTGAATGACCGGGTGAGGGTGCTGGGAATGCCCACCAATGATCTTGGTATCAGCCTGACCATGCATCACGGTGCCGATGGCACGATGGGAGCCGGGGCCGTATTGGGTAGAGAGCATGCCGAGTACTTCGAAGCGATATGGGCGGGTGATGTCAGCCGCGCACAGCAGCTTGGCAAACGCCTGGATGCCATCATGCAGGACCTGTTCAACCCCGATTACACCGCCAAGTACGGCTCCACGCAGGGTACCTTCAAGGCAGCACTGAATCTGCAAGGCCTGCCAGGTGGCCACACTCGCTCGCCCATCCAGGATCTGGACCAGCAAGGGCTTGAGAAAGTACGTGAGACCCTGATCCGATTGGGCCAGATTGCCGCCTGAGGCCTTGGCAAAGCTCTGAACTATTCAGAGCTTCCTTAGCCGACTGTCAGACTTATTTTCATTACCCGTTTAATGCGCCTTTGCGCTTTCCTGAGAACTAATTGACCGGGTACTGCTTGCCATCCTTGATCACCATGACCAGCTTGTGTTGCAGGACCGTCATATCCTGCAGCGGGTCGCCATCGACGATGATCAGGTCAGCGAACTTGCCCTTTTTAACCGACCCGAGGTCCTTTTCAACACCCTGCATCTGTGCCGGTCGCAAGGTCGCGCTCTGGATCACTTCCATAGGCGTCAAGCCCGCTTCGTACAGATTGAACATTTCTTTTGTCAGCGGGCTGTGAAAATTGAACGGCGACCCGGCGTCGGTACCAGGAACCAGTTGCTCGCGTCCGCCAGCATCAATAAACGCTTTCAATTTTCGCTTCGCCACCTTGATTCGTTCCGGCGCGCCTATGCCCCAGGGTATGGATGCCGGGTTATCCCATGACTTGCGCAGGTGCGCGTAAATATCGGCGGGATATTGTTCGGCAAATTTTGGATGGTCGAGAATTTCGGGAAAGCTGAACACGCGAACATAGGCGTTGCGGACTTCAATAGTCGGGATGATATAGGGGCCACGAAGTATGTTGGCCATGGGCCCTGAGGAGCTTGGTTTTAAACCCCGAACCAACAAGCGCATGTCATCGTCGCTGTAATCAGAAAGAGGATCGGCGGTAAAGACATGATGAAGCCGGTCGACGCCCGCCTCAATGGCCGTCCTGTAGGCGGTGATGTGGCGAACGTCTGCATCCACCCCAAGGCCTGCAGCGTGCGCTGTGCTGGTGACGGCTTCGAGGATGTCCTTGTCCCAAAAACCATAGACCTTGATCTGGTCAACGCCCAGCGCGATCACCCTTTTCGTCTCTCGCCGTGCCGTTTCCACCGAGTCAATGGGGTAGTCTTTATTTGCAGCTGCCTGTCCCTTGGCAGTTTGCCTGAGGATAGGCCCGGCTATAAACAGCCGCGGTCCAACCACCGCGCCCGATTCGATTTCTGCCTTGAGTGCGAGTTGCGGCTCAGCGGGTCCGCCAGTGTCCCGGAATGTGGTGATTCCGGACATCAGACTGATTTTTGCCACCGCTTTCATGACCTCTGGCGCGCGTTCCAGAAACTCGTCGGGGAAATTTTCCGGATCGCCTTCAGAGATGTGAAACAGGTGGCCGTGCGACTCCCATAATCCAGGCAGTACGGTCATGCCATTGGCATCGATGACGGTTGCAGTCGCCGGAATGTCCATCGTGCCGACTTGCCCTACATCAACGATGCGGTTCTTACTGATCAGGACTACTGCATTCTGCAAGGGCTGACCGCCATAGCCGTCAATCAGCTGACCACCCACAATGGCCAGATCGACCGGCTCCGCTTCCTGGGCCACAATCAAGGCGGGTGTCATGCTGCTCAGCAACAATAATGCTAAAGCCCGTAATCTGAATGTCATCAATCGAATCCTCATCGGTTGGAATATCAAGGCCAGGTTGACCTCGATGCAAACGGGGGTGGTTAAATCACGGCCACCCGGCAAACCAGATTACATCAGCATATGAGCATTACAATCACAGTTGTTGGTTGATCTTATTGCCTTCAGTGCAACCTACGCTTTGATATCGTCAGCGGATAGGCATCGATGAGGGTCGGACAGCGTAGATCTATTTCACCAGGCGGCCATTCAGGACCACATGGACCACCCGGTGCTGGAGCAGTGAAATGTCCTGCAATGGGTCGCCATCCACCACGATGATGTCTGCCAGCTTGCCGACGGACAAAGTACCCACCTGATCGGCAACACCCTGCATTTGTGCCGCGCGCAAGGTCGCACTCTGTATCGCTTCCATGGGGCTCAATCCTGCTGCTACAAAGTTGCGCAGCTGCAGCGGAATCGGTGAATGGAAATTCAGCGGCGCGCCGGCATCGGTAGCGGCAATGAGTTGTTCCCGCCCACCGGCTTCGATATAACGGGC
>JBBKVS010000066.1:0-8553 GCA_037968555.1 Lysobacterales bacterium
TACTGGCATTCGGCCACTTTCAGCAATGATGGCAACAAAGTGCTGTTCACGGATGAATGGGGTGGCGGCGACCGTCCTCGTTGCCGTGCCTGGGACCCCATCACCTGGGGCGCCGATGCAATTTACGACATCGTTGATAACAAGCTCGAGTTCCGCTCGCATTTCAAACTGCCCGCACCCCAGCTCGAGAAGGAAAACTGCGTGGCCCACAATGGCTCTATCATCCCGGTTCCGGGGCGTGATATTTTCGTCCAGTCCTGGTACCAGGGTGGCATCTCGATTATCGATTTCACCGACTCTTCAAAACCTGTTGAAATCGCTTATTTTGATCGCGGCCCAATCGACTCCGAAAAGCTTGTCGTGGGCGGTTACTGGTCAAGTTACTGGTACAAGGGCTTTATTTACGGCACGGAAATCGTCCGGGGCCTGGATGTATTCAAATTGCTACCCAGCGAATTCCTCAGCGCCAATGAAATTGCCGCAGCCGAACGGGCCAAGCAGGGCGCAGTGTTCAATCCGCAACAGCAATTCCGTGTCAGCTGGCCGGCAGAACCCGCGGTGGCCAAAGCCTACCTGGATCAATTACAACGCGCTGACCTGATCGACCACGCACAGGAGCAGCAGCTGCTGTCGGCCCTGGATCAAGTGCAGGCGCGGCTTGATGGCGGCAATAGCAAATCAGGATTGGCAGAAGAACTGCAATCACTGGCACAGGCTTTACCCAAAGACTCGTCCGATGCTGTCACCAGCCAGCGACTGGCTGCTTTGTCGGACACCCTGTTGAAGATGGCGGCAGCTTTGTAAGCAGGAAAGAATTAAGGAAAAATTCCTGCCCGGTCCCAGCGGGCTATGGTATCGGTGATGATATCCAGCACCCGCTGGTTCACTGCTTTGTAGTACCGCTCAGCTTTGCTGGCATCGAAATCCGGATAGCCCTGGTCTGGTTCATAGAGAACGATGGACGATGGGAATGGATAGGCCGTCACGCCATCTGTACGCGGGCTGGCCATATCATCCGAATAGCGTTCCTTGTGTACATAATCCGGAGCCAAGGCCTGCACATAGGCGCTTTCATTGCTGCCTGCATGACCTCCGGGTTCGCCAAACACCTGCTGGGTAATCTCGCTGGCCGCAGACCACCAATTGATCACCAGGGTGCGCACCTGGAATTGGCGGCCCACTTTTTCACTTACCCGTTGCAGGATGGCCGTTTGTGAACCGCCATGCCCATTCAGCACCACCAGGTTTTTGAAGCCGTTACGGGCCAGGCCGGACAGGATGTCCGTCATCATCGCTTCGTAGGTCTCAGCATTGATGGAGAAAGTACCGGGGAAAGCATCCAGTGAACCGGTGACGCCGTAATTCAAGGTGGGTGCAATCAGCGCGTTCAGCTTGCCGCTGATATCGCGCGCCATCGCTTCCGGCGCCAGGTTGTCCGAACCATTGGGCAACACACCATGGGCTTCCAGCGTACCGACCGGAATCAACACGGTTTCGATCTCCCCCGGCACCAGCTCTGCAAATTCCTGCCAGCCCAGCAGGTTCATCTCGCGGGTGGTCGGTGCAGCCTGCGCTGAGGGCACACAGCCCGCCAGCAGTGCCAGGGCAATCAGGATTTTTACGTGCATGCTTATTCTCCAGGTGGGCAGCAGGAGCTGCATTATTTCACGAGCGGGGACAGTGCTAACATGTTCGTGGTTCATTTCCCGACAAATACAAAGATACCAGCATAGATGCCAGACCTGACCGTCAGTGAGCAACTTCGCGAACAACTGCTTTACCAGTTGCAGAACTTTGCAGCACGTTCCATTGCCACCGATGGCCGCAAGCAGGCTGCCGTTGCCCTGACCATTGTTGACCGCCGAGTGGATGCGAACATCGGCAAGCTTCCATTCCAACCAGCCGATGCCGACCAGGCAGCGCTGATCCTGACCATTCGCGCCACAAAGCTGAAAAATCACGGCGGGCAGCGGGCCTTTCCGGGTGGGCGAATAGATGCCGGTGAAACTGCCGAGCAGGCTGCCTTGCGGGAACTTGCAGAAGAAGTCGGCTTGAGCCTGGACTCAAGCCATATTCTGGGGCGGCTGGATGATTACGCAACCCGTTCCGGCTTTGTCATTACCCCGGTGGTGGTCTGGGGCGGTAATGTCGCCGAGCTCAAAGCCAGCCCGGCAGAAGTCAAATCCATACACCGCATTCCGCTGAGTGAATTACTGCGCAACGATGCACCCATCCTGGAACCCAAGCGTGGGCGCGGACATCCGGTATTAAAAATGCCCCTGGGCAAGGATTGGATCGCTGCACCCACTGCCGCCATGGCATACCAGTTTCGCGAAGTGGCCCTGTTGGGCAGAGCCACCCGGGTCGCGCATTTTGACCAGCCACGTTTCGCCTGGAATTGAGCACAGCAGGTATGCCCAAGCACTCAAGGGGAGATTTATGCCTGGCTGGCTGGCATTTTAGCCGACACCAACTGGTGCAACAAAGCGACCTGCAACTCCACTCTTTTGACTTCCCGCAGCACCGCATTCTTTTGTATTTCTGACCAGAACCAGAGCTTCAGTGCCATGATTGCCATCATGCAGAAGCCAAAAGCCACAGCCCACATGATCAATTCGCGGGTCGCTTCAGCAGCGAAAAACTGGACTGCACAATAGATAGCAATCAGCGTCAGCAACAAAATCCATACCGTAATCATAATGGACAGCCAACGCATCTTGCCCTGGAATACTGAAGCCGCCATATCGACCAGATTCATATCGCCGCTCAGCTTTTCGAACAATGCTTTATCATCCTGCTCCAGCGCAGAGTTAATCAGCTCATCAATCTTGCTCATGGTGTTCTCCTTTCCAATAGCTACGAAATTTCTCACGGGCCCGGAACAGGCGGGTCTTGACTGCACCGGGTTTTATATCCAGCGCCAGGGCAATTTCCTGCACGCTCAGGCCTTCGCGATAAAACAAGGACAGCAATTGACGTTGCTCACCGTCCAGGGATTGCATGGCCAGCTGCACTTGGCTGGTAATGTCGCCTTCTGTAAAGTCAGAGACTGACGCTACCGACTCATCAAGTTCTGCTTCTGTTGCCTGTTGGCGATAGTGCTTTCTCTGCCAGTCGCGCGACTTGAACGTGGCAATGCGGTACATCCAGGGCCTGAACAGGGCAGGATCTCCGAGCGACCTCAAACCCTTCATGGCCGCGACAGCACTTTCCTGCCAGATATCCTGGGCGCCGCTGCTTGCTCCCGTCATACGCACTATGTGCCGCAGGATGGCCGGCTGACACAAAGTCAGCAACTCTCCCAGTGCCAACCGATCGCCGTTTTGTGCATCCAGCACCAGAATTTCTTCAGCAATTTGCGCAGGATTTCTTTTCATTGATACTTGTGTCGGAACAGCTGGTGGAAAGGTTACACCCCAGCTGCTTATCTGTCCGGATTAACCCATCCGAATTGCACCAAGACCGGTTTGCTGGCGAACAGGTTCTGCGTGTCCACCGCGTTGCGCAAATCTGATTTCTGGTGCACACTGGCCACCGATCTCCGGGTCGTGCAAACATACTGCACGCCTGATTCAAGAATACCAATACTCATGGAGGCATGCCCTTTGCGTAACTGGATCAAGAATTCCTGTTTGATTGTGCTTGGCCTGATCGGATTTAAAAGCACCGATGCCAACGCGGCTGTGGATATGGTTTTGTGTATCAACGGGATAGCTGGCAACACCACCGATACCAAGTCCGATACCGGCTGCATCGATGTTTTGGCCTGGAGTTGGGGTGCATCCAACAGCGGCGCTGCCAGTGGCCAAGTTGGAAAAGCCAATTTCCAGGACATCAGCATCACCAAATACGCCGACAACACATCATCTTATCTGCTGAAATCTGTTGCTAGTGGCAAACTGCAACCGGCGCTGCAGTTACGGGTGCGAAAGTCCTGTGGTGTTCCGAATTGTCCCGGCATCATGTTGCAGCAATACACCGTCGGCACGAGCTCTTTGGTAACGAGTTTTTCAACTGGTGGCAGCGGTGGTGAAGATCGGCTGACTGAGAATGTCACGTTTAATTTGCCCGACATTGAATGGTGTTACGTGGTACTGGACCCAGCCGGCCAGCCCACAGTGCAGATGAATTGCGATAGCTGGACTATCGTTAATCCTTTGTAAACCAAAATAGCCGTCACGGATTGATGAATCGCATGTTAAACCACCTGGCAGCCAGTGCTGTGATGCTGCTCTGTGGCTTGGCTGCTGGCACAAGCTTCGCCTCTTCATCCATTGCAGCGCCACTGTCAGTCAACTACCTGGATGTAGCGGCACTGGTTTTCCAGCCGCCTTCCGTAGCAAAAAATACCTTGCCAGCCAGCATACTCCTGCCCGGCGTTCCCCTGACCTCTGCAGCCGAAATTGGCCAGGCTTGTCGCTCGGTACATACCCGCAGCGATGATCTGCTGGTATTCCTACCCAGTTCGAAGACCTGCATGAGCCTTGGCGACCTGTTCAAGCTGGCACGGGAAACTCACCCGCAACAAGCGCTGTTTGTGGTGCTGGAGCGTGACCGTAAGCTGCTGTTGAAAGGGCTGGAAACGTTAGCCCTGCAGGTTATCAGGCCAAAATCGACCAGCCTCGCCCTGCGCATACCGGATGGACCAGCAGCTGCGGAGGTGTGTTCCTGTCCCAACCCCGACGGTATAATTTTCGTCGATGGATTTGAAACCCTGCTTTAGGGGTTCTGCTGCTTCAAACCTGTCTGTTGCATTCCTTCCTGATTGAGACTACTGGTTTGAACCATGTCTGCTAATCACGCCGCCAAACTCGAAGCCAAATTCAGACACGCTCTGGACCTGCACCAGCAGGGCAAAGAAAAGCAGGCCAGCAAGTTGTACCACTCGGTACTCAATGCCCGGCCCCAGCACAGCGGAGCCCTGCACTATCTGGGTCTGATGTCACACCAGCAAGGCGACAGCGACGCGGCGATTCGCCTGATGAGCAAAGCCATACAGCACCAACCCGACTATATCGATGCCATTCTCAATCTCGGTAACGTCTATCAGGAACAGGAACGTTTTTCTGAGGCCGAAGAGTACTATCGGCAAGCCATAGCACTGCAGCCCGGTGAAGCCGCTGCGCACAGCAATCTCAGCGTCAGCTTGCGCCGGCAGGAACATCTGCAAGCAGCCATAGCCGCCGGACGAAAAGCGGTCGAGCTGGACCCGGAATATCTGATTGCCTGGTACAACCTGGGCAATGCCTACAAGGTGGTACAGGACTACAAGAAGGCCGTTGCCTGCTACCAGGAAGCCATTCTCCTCAAACCCGATCTGACTTTGGCGCATGATGCCTTGTGTCAAAGTACTTTTCAGCTGGAGTATCGCTCAACATCGGGCAAAAGTGACTTCAGTGAGACCACAGCAGCCTATGAACAATGGCTGGCCTGCGAACCGGACAACAGCCTGGCGCAATTCATGTTGCAGGCTATAAAAGGCGACACACCAATGATGCGGGCACCTGACGATGTGGTGCGCGGTATGTTCGATCAATTCGCATCCAGTTTTGAAGAACACCTGCAGAGCCTGGATTACAATCTTCCGCAAACGCTGACTCCCTTGTTGCTGGACTTGCTGGGGCCGCCCCAGGCTGACCTGAAGGTTCTGGATGGAGGATGTGGAACTGGCCTCTGTGCACCGGCACTCAAGCCCTATGCGAATCGTCTGGTAGGCGTAGACATTTCCGCCGCGATGCTGGAAAGGGCCAGGCAAAAGCAGTTATACGATGGATTAATCGAATCTGAACTGACGCTATTTTTGCAACAGTACACTGCCGCATTCGATCTGGTGGTTTACGCCGACACCCTGGTTTACTTCGGTGATTTGCAAGACATACTGCACGCCTCAGCCCAGGCCTTGACCCGCCAGGGCACGCTGGTGTTCAGCCTGGAAGCTTCAATTGCTACTGGTAAAAACAGCGGCTACAGCCTGCACCCCAATGGTCGTTACCGCCACACCGCAGACTATGTCCAGAAACTGCTGCAATCCTGTGGATTTTCGCAAATCCATATTGGCTCCGACTCTACCCGACAGGAAATCGGCAAAGCGGTTGCCGGCCTGGTGGTTTCAGCTCGCAAACAATAAGGACCAGTCAGATCAGCCGGAATTTTTGTGTGCTGTGCAGCAAAGAATTGTATATTCTGGCCATCAACAATTTTCCGGGGCGGGATTCATGTCTGGGGCTAAATTTCGTGGTGGAGCTTCCGCTTTGAACTGCGGCTGCGTGCTGGCTTTGATACTGGTCCCTCAAGCAGCATTGGCTGCTGGCGATGAGTTGCCGCCGCTGGTGCACGACATCAGCATTGCCCTGTTTCTCTCCGGCTTTCTGGCCATCCTGTTTGCCCGTATCCAGTTTCCCGCCATTGCGGGCTACATACTCGGCGGCTTGATCGCCGGACCGCTGGCCCTGGGCCTGGTCACTGACCCGGCCAACGTCGACACCATCGCCCGTCTGGGTTTTGTTTTTCTGCTGTTCGTTCTGGGTCTTGAAATTGATCTCAGCAAGATCAAGCAAAGCGGCCGCACCATCATTGGCACTGGCCTGATCAGCGTACCCATAATCGCCTTGTTCGGATTCGTTGCGGCCAAGCTGCTGGCGTTGGTGGGTTTCGCTGCCATTATTGGCGAAAACCTGGGTGCGCTGTACATCGGCCTGGCCATTTCCGTTTCCTCGACCTTGCTGGTAGTCAAGTTGTTCCAGGAAGCATTTGAATTGGACACCGTTCCCGGGCGACTGGCCCTGGGCATCCTGGTGATGGAAGATTTGTGGGCCATCGTCATCATCCTGCTGCAGCCCAGCCTGGAAAATCCGCAGCCACAGGCCATTCTCGCTTCATTTGGCGGTATTGCGCTGCTGTTTGGACTGGCCTTCACGGCATCACGCACTTTTATCCCATTGGCTTTCCGCTGGATCGCCAAAACCCCGGAGATCATCCTGGTAGGAGCGATAGCCTGGTGTTTCGGTATCGTGTTATTGGGTGGTTCTCTGGATGCCATTACCTTGGCACTGATCGATGCCAATCTGCACCTTAAGGTCGGACCGGGCATGTCAGCACTGATTGCCGGCGCAACCATTGCCACCTTGCCCTATTCGACCGAGATCATCACCAAGGTGAACGTGGTCAAGGATTTCTTCCTGACCCTGTTCTTTGTCAGTCTCGGGCTCTCTATCCCGGCACCCAGTGGGTTCAGCGTATTGGTGTTGGCCATTGCTATCGCTGTTGTAGCTATCATCGCCCGGCAGCTCATCCTGTTTCCTTTGCTTTATTGGACCGGTACCGATCGTCGCAATGCCGAAGTGACCTCGCTGCGTATGGCGCAGATTTCCGAATTCAGCCTGGTGGTCACTTTCCTCGGCATCACACTGGGCCATTTGTCGGCTGACCTGGCAACCGCCATCATTCTCGCTTTTATCCTGACGGCCCTGACCACGAGTCCGTTTTACCGTTACGCTTATGCCATCCATACCTGGCTATCTCCGGTTTTGCGCCGCCTGGGCTTCAAAAACCCGCCGCGATCAAACAGCGGTGAAGAACGCGAATGGCGCCTGGTCATTCTGGGTTTTCACCGCATCGCTTCTTCGCTGCTGTATGACATTGCACGGGATGACCCGGCGCTGATCAAAGACACCCTGGTCATCGATTATGCCGTGGCCCTGCACGACAAGATCCGTCAGGCCGGTGCCCATGTGGAGTACGGCGATTTGTCCAATCCGGACACCCTGCACCACGCCGGGGTGGACCGCGCAGAGATCGTCATCTCAACCATCTCTGATGACATCATGAGAGGAATCAACAATGCCGAGTTGGTTGCGACTGTGCGTAAGATCAACCCCGAAGCACTGATCATCGCCAATGCCATCAACCTGGCAGATGTGGATGAAATCTATGCCGCTGGGGCGAATTATGTTTTTGTCTCGCGGCTGGACAGCGCTGACGCACTGGGTGAGGCCATTGCCTATGCTCTCAATGGGACACTGGCTGAATACCGCAGCTTGCGCGAGAAAGTCCATGGCAAGCCCAGTGCACGCGAGGAAGTATTGCCTTAGCGCAAGCCCTGGAACAGAGCCGATTCAATCACGCCCAACGGCGCGCACTGCCTCCAGATCCTGCTCCACCTTCAGAACCAGGCAGGCACGTTCCAAGGCCAGCTTGGCATGGTGCTTGGCCGCTTCGCGCAGTTCCGGATTTTCCAGCGATGCCAGCGAATGCAATGCTTTTTGCAGCCGCACTGCCACCTCGACCATAGCCGCACCATCGCGGGCAACCACAGTGAATGCATCGTCGAACATGTCCTGCACAGAAATTTCCGGCACTTCCACTCGATCGTATTCTGGCTCTTGCTCTGAAACCTCCACCTGGCTCCATTGCGTAAACAGCCGCAGCAAAGTACCAATCACATCAATGGCAGTGCCCGGATCATTAACAGCCGGCGACAGGGCACGGCCGGCAATCTCAGATAACACCACCAGACCAAAGCGCGGATCGTCATCAAACAATCGATCACCGCCA
>JBBKVS010000067.1:0-25938 GCA_037968555.1 Lysobacterales bacterium
CCTATCCAGGATCGTTGCTGGCCTTCCCTGCCCGTCGGGTAGCCTTCAACTAAAACAAAGACTGGGATAAGCATGTAGAGCCAATGGCGGAGTACTTACGGACGCGGGTTCGATCAAGATTAGGTCGCCTTTACCTGTAAAGGTAAAGTGCAAACGGGGCTCACATCGGTGAAACCTAAAGCAGGGAAACCTGCAAAGGCAATACCGAGGGGTAGGAAGGAGGCTAACTCCAGGCCTGCCCTGTAGAGACTCATAGACTGGCTGAAGCCTTAGGGCCAGAGCCAGCACTAGGATTCAAGGCACCAAGTTTTATGAACGTTGCGCCGCGAATAACACGCCCCGCATCCTGGCAACAGGATGAAGGTATAGTCCAGCCCTTGTCGAAAGACAGGGACCAGCTGTCCCGCCGCCTCCACCAATTAAACAGATAGCCCCCTTTAGGGGGCTTTTTGTTTTTTATCAAAGCATCTTGACTGTATCGCATACGAGATACATAATCCTCAGGAACAGAGGATTTATTTATGGCCCATTCCAAGATGCTGCATGTCCGTGTGGATGAAGAAATCAAAGCACAAGCTAGCGAAGCACTAGCAGCCATGGGGCTGTCTGTGTCAGATGCGGTGCGCATTTTGCTCAAACGCGTAGTCAACGATCAGGCCTTTCCGCTGGAACTGAAGGTGCCCA
Organism: Lysobacterales bacterium; assembly: GCA_037968555.1. Taxonomy (GTDB): domain Bacteria; phylum Pseudomonadota; class Gammaproteobacteria; order Xanthomonadales; family SZUA-36; genus JAWXBM01. The sequence goes on from JBBKVS010000067.1 coordinate 685, forward strand.
ACTCTAAGACCCGTGCGGCGATGGAAGAAGCCCGTGCAATGACAAAAGCGCGCGCTGCCCGTTTTGACTCAGCTGATGCTTTGATTGATGAGCTCGAAAAAACCCGCAAGCGGTAAGCGGGCGACACCGCCCAGAGCGTGCGACTACACCAGGACCTTTTTCAAAGACTGGGAACGCCTCTCCCGCTCGGGCCGCTACGACCTGAAGCGTTTAAAACTTACTATGCTGCTACTCATCGCCAACGATACGCCGCTGGGTCCTGAGTGGCTGGATCATCCGCTCAAGGGCGACTGTGCCGATCACCGCGAATGCCACATCGGAGGGGACTTTCTGCTGATCTACCGGCTGGAAGATAATGCCATCATCTTTGTCCGCGCGGGCACGCACTCCCAACTGTTCGAGGAATGAACCGTGGTCGGCAACTGACTACCGATGGACGAGTGTGCCAAATGCAAAAGTGATATCCGAAAACGGCCAATGCACAAGGATGTGCAGGTGCCGTGGAGCACAGGGATGTGCGAGAACGGCTTGCCGCCTCCACCAAACAACAAAAGCCACCCTTACGGTGGCTTTTTTGTTTGACGAGGATTATTCAATCGCGTCAGGCGGTGGTGGCTTGAACTCAGCCGCCTTGCCGACGGCGCTTTCAATCATTCGCCCCAATTTTCTGGCGGCTTCGTTAACGGCCTTGTCCATGGTGGCTGCATGGTCAGTGACCGCGACGGGATTGCGCCCCTCGAGCCTGGCCTCCATCATGCAGCGCTTATCATCCGAACCGCTCTTGCGGCCGTTCTCGTCGCTCAAGTGGACCTCGACCCGAGTGATGTGATTGCTCGAATGGGCCAAGGCGCTCTCAACGACACCTGTAATCCATGCTTCCAGCGCTTCGTCATGCTGGATATTGTGATCGGTATTAATCTGAACCTGCAAAGCCTGCCCCTTATCGCTTTCGTGCGATTCCTCAGCCAACCCTACGGCCGCTAATAACCTGGAAAATAACCATGATGATTGCGATCACAAGCAGGGCGTGGATTAAGCCGCCTGCGGTAAACGAAGTTACCAAACCGAGAGCCCAGAGAATCAAAAGTACCACAGCAATAGTGTAGAGCATGATCTGTTTTCCTTATATGGATTGGTCGAATGTGATTTTCGCGGATGCGAAACTATTCACATGACGAGGATATTACCCACCCCCAGAGTTCATTACCGTTCGCTACCACACAGACGACGGCGATATCGGTGCCGCCTGATCTTCTGCCATAAGCACCACGAACATTTCCCTGCCACAATTGATCAATTGAATTTAGTCGTTCCGGATCACATATTGGTCATCTACCAAACTGTCATCGAGAACTTCCATGAGTTCCAAAAGTAATCTGTACCGCCTGAGCGCCTTCAGCTCTGATCCACAGGGTGGAAATCCCGCCGGTGTTTGGCTGGGTGCAACCTTGCCGGATGACGCCGAGATGCAGCGTATCGCTGCGGAAGTCGGTTTTTCAGAAACCGCCTTTCTTGCTCCTGAATCAGGCAGCCAACGTACGGTTCGCTACTTCAGCCCCTTGGCTGAAGTGCCGTTTTGCGGTCATGCAACCATTGCTGCAGGGGTAGTTCTGGGTATGACGGAAGGGCCAGGCAGCTACCTGTTCAGCACCCGACCGGGCGACGTATCTGTGAAGGTCAACAGCAATGACGGGGCCTTCATTGCAACACTTACCTCAGTCGATACCCACTTCCGACCAGCACCACCGGAATTGCTGAGTGCAGCGCTTGCCATCTTGAACTGGCAGCCCACCGAACTCGACTACTCGGTTCCTCCTGCAATTGCCTATGCCGGCGCGCACCATTTAATAATCGCTACAGCTACCCTGGATCGGCTAAACCGGCTTGACTACGACTTCGATGCCTTGAAAGCCTTAATGCTGAAGCACGACCTGACTACATTGCAGTTGATCTGGCAAGAGACTGAAGCCCTGGTTCATGCACGCAACCCTTTCCCGGTTGGCGGCGTGGTAGAGGATGCGGCGACTGGCGCGGCAGCAGCCGCACTCGGCGGCTACCTGCGCGACAGCGGGCTGCGTAATGCACCTTTTCAATTCAACATTCGTCAGGGCGAAGCCATGGGGCGCCCCAGCCAGTTGAATGTGCGTGTGCCCCTCAAGGGCGGTATAGACGTTAGCGGTACGGCCGTTGAACTTGAGTAATTGTCAGCTCAAGGCTGATTAACATCAGCAAGCTGCGGCGTTGATTGCGAGGTCAATTGACGCTCGCCTCATTTTCCGGCCTCTGCTGCAACTGTTTGATCAAGGCTCTTGAGTTTCGGGCGCCTGCGGCGTTGGGATTTGGGTGCGAGCAGACCACGCATCGCATCGAGTTTGCCGAAGCAAAGCAGTCTGTCATTGGCTTTCAGGGTTCGATCTGCCCGCGGGTTGGGAATTTCCTTGTCACCGCGGTACAAAGTCAGTACGTTCACATCAATATCTCTTAACTTGGTCTCAGCGATGGTCATTCCATCGAATTGAGAAGCATCCGGGATAAGAATTTCGCTCACGCCATAACCACTACTCACAGTCAGTCTTTGCCGCACGTCAATTTCAGGGAAATCGACCCGCGCTGCGATGTATTCAACAATGGCGCCGGCAATATCCAGGTTGGTACATTTTTCAATACCCTCGAGGCCCGGCGAGGAATTGACTTCCATAACCTGTGGTCCGGCATCGCTCTCAAGCATATCGACACCCGCAACCCGCAAGCCAAGAATCTGTGCCGAACGCACTGCCGTATCGCAATACTCCGCCGATAGCTCTACCGGCTCCGCTACGCCACCACGATGCACATTGCTGCGAAATTCCTGACCCTGCGCGACCCGGCGCATTGCAGCAACCACCCTATCACCTACAACAAATGCGCGAATATCCTTACCCTTGCTTTCCTTGACAAATTTTTGAATCAAAACATCCTGCTTCTGACTTTGCAGCAGTTCGATGATGGACTCTGCTGCTTTGATTGATTCAGCCAGCAACACACCAATACCTTGTGTTCCTTCGATCAGTTTGATGATGACGGGTGCACCGCCTACTCGCTTGATCGCTGGCAACACGTCCTTTTTGTCATTGACAAAGGTCGTCCTGGGAATACCGATTTGATGTCGACTGAGAATTTGCAGGCTACGGAGTTTGTCGCGAGAGTTGGAAATACCATTGGCTGTGTTGGCGCAGAACACATCCATTTCTTCGAATTGTCGAACAACGGACGTTCCATAATAGGTGATTGAAGCACCAATTCGCGGTAGCACTGCATCGTAGTGACTGAGTTGCTTTTGTCTGAAGTACAAATCCGGCGAACCTTGATCCAGGTCGATGGCGAACTTCAGCGTGTTGAGCACCTTGACCTGGTAGCCACGCGCCAGAGCGGCCTCTTTCAAGCGTCTAGTGCTGTAAGATTTCGGCCCGCACGAGAGTATTGCTAATTTCATAATCTATTCCTTGTTAATCATGAATTTCATCGATTGAAGACGCCAGCGCCGAAGAGCGTATGTGGATATCCTGCTGCGGATACGGAATCTCGATTTCGTGCGCATGAAATTTTTCCCATATGCCCAACTGTAGGGTGCTGACAACATTCGCCCGCCCATTCATTGGATCGTCAATCCAGAATCTCAATTCCAGATTGACTGAATTGTCGGCAAATTCCTTCAGATGACAAACAGCAGCCGGGTCTTTCAATATTCTGGGCGTCTCGTCAGCTGCTTCCAGGCACAGTGCCATGGCTTTTTTGATATCTGATTTGTAGTGGACTCCAATGGTCTTTCGAATGCGCAGTAGATTTTGCGAATGCGACCAATTCTCAACCCGGGTCGTGATCAACTCTTCATTCGGAATCAGGTGTTCGATGCCATCACGTGTCAGGACAGAAACATAGCGCGCGCCGAGAGACTCAACCCGACCGTAGTAGTCGGCAATCGCGATAACGTCGCCAGGTTTAATGGATTTGTCCAGCAGCAAGATGAATCCGCTTACCAGGTTAGCGAAGATTTTCTGTAGCCCAAAGCCCAAACCTACGCCAATAGCTCCACCAAAAACCGCAAATGCGGTCAGATCAATGCCAACAATTTTCAGTGCGACTACGACAGCCAAAACTGCCAGGACGATGCGCAGCAGCTTGGTTGATAGCGCTTTGAGAGAAGGCGAAAGATTTTCAGATGACTTTATTCGCCCTTCAACGAGTTGCCCAGCGACGGTCGTCAACCAAAGCAACACGCCCAATGCGATCAGCCCTTGAACCACCGTCAACGCCGATACACTGACTTCGCCGAATGAAAACGCAGCGTCATCAAGGAAGGCGATGGTGTTATCCAGCAGGCCAAAAATATTAAGTGCTGCAGCAATCCATGCGACTATTGAGATAGTCAGTGACAGCAAAGGATTGGCCACAAAAACGGTCGCCACATTGATCACGATCCATGCGGTAAGGAGACTCGAGGTAACAAGCAGTGCCGCATGCCGTGACTCCAGATACACCAATACCGCGACAATACTCCATTGGACTGCTAACCAAACCATTGGAAATGCCAGTTTGCGCAGCCTGGACCAAAGCCGTCGCAACAAGGCGAATCGGTCGTACTTGGTACCTTGCTGCTGCAATCTGTTCCGTAGAACGCGTGATATCGGCCACGCTATTGATGCAGCGATAACGATGAGGCCAAGTTCAATCAAGGTGTCATAGGTAAACAGATTTTCGATCAGCCATGACTTGCCTTCACTAAGCCAGCCAGACCATACCTCGGCATCTGACAGCTGAGCCCAATTCATTTTTTCAGCTTCCACTGTATTCACCGCTTGCGGCGAAAGCAGAAGAGTTTTGGGTTACTTAAAAACACTCTGGTCATTGTTTATCCCTGGGTTAGTTTCGAGGTTAACATTGCAGCACTCTGGCCGATCTCGCAACTAGCACAAAGTCGTTTTCACTTACTATCATGGAATCCGGGTTACGATTTTCTTGTTGAATAGCGTGATGAAAAGCCCCCATTCGGGAGCTTCTCGTTGGTGACGAATGGCTGTTGAATACCAGATAGCAGCAAGCAATGGCTCCGATCACGTATCATCAAGGTCAACACAACAGGAAATGCAACAACCAGCGTCATGTTGGCACTTGGGCCCAGGCCCAATCGGCCTGGGGTTGTGCCCTGTATTCCGGAGAACAGGATAGATGAATACTGCCCCCAATTTATCGGCCAGCCCCATGGAAGACCATTCACTCCACACGGCCCTGCAGACCGATCTGGCCACCCAGAAGCTGGCCTGTTTACAACAGCCCTGCCCCAGCTATCAGCAAAGGCGCGCAGATTTGTTGGCTTTGAAACGCCTGATTGTCGAAAACCAACAAGCCCTGATTGATGCGGTCAACCAGGATTACGGTAACCGTTCTGAATTTGAAACGCGCTTTGCGGAAATTTTCCTGGTGCTGGAATCCATAGCCGACAACCTGAAGCATCTGAAGCGCTGGATGAAGCCGCAAAAACGCTCCATCGACATCACCATATATCCCGGCGCCCGTAACCGGGTTATTCCCCAACCCGTGGGTGTGGTCGGCGCCATTGTACCGTGGAATTTCCCCATCCAGCTGGCTTTCAGTGGTTTGGTTTCCATATTTGCTGCGGGTAACCGCGCCATGGTGAAAATGTCGGAGAATTCGCGCGCATTGACGCAACTATTGATCCGCATTTCGCCGAACTATTTTCCTGCCGAGAAGCTGAAGTTTTATGAGGAAACCGGCAGCGTGGGCATCGCGTTTTCGAAGTTGCCATTTGATCACTTGCTGTTCACCGGCTCCGGTCAGACCGGTCGTGCAGTTATGGCTTCAGCCGCGGCCAATTTGACACCGGTAACACTGGAACTGGGCGGTAAGTCGCCGGCCGTGATAGCACCGGATTTTCCCCTGGAGACAGCGGTGGAGCGCATCATGTTCGGCAAGTTGTTCAATGCCGGGCAGATCTGTATCACCACTGACTACGCCTGGGTGCATGAAAGCCAGGCTGAGCAGTTTGTGCAATTGTGCCTGGACTGGACTGCCAAACACTGCCCGGACATTAACAGTCCGGATTACACCTCCATCATCGATCAGCGTTCCTTTGATCGGCTACAAGCCACACTGGAAGACGCGAGCGACAAGGGTGCGCGTCTGGTGGATTTGAGCGGCGGCCAGAATGCCGACTCAGCGACACGCAAATTTCCGCCGCATCTGGTATTGAACACCAACCCGGAAATGGATGTAATCCGGCGGGAAATTTTTGGCCCCATCATGCCCGTGAAGACCTATAAAGAACCCGCAGAAGTCGTGGAGTGGATCAACCGCCATGACCGGCCTCTGGCTTTCTATCCCTTCACCAATGATGCCCGGTTGCAGGACTATTACATCACCCACGTGATGTCGGGTGGAGTCTGCGTGAATGACGTGCTGTTACACCAGGCACAACATGACCTGCCCTTTGGCGGCGTGGGCGCCAGTGGCATGGGCCATTACCATGGACGCGAAGGCTTCCTGGCCTTTTCCAAATTGCGCCCGGTGTTTTATCAGGCCCGTTTCAGTGCCCTGAAAATATTTGCCCCGCCTTACGGTTCCATGGCCAAGCGCGCACTGGCTTTTATGTTACGACTCAAATCCTGAAGAACAGGTTGAACTTTCATGACCGACATCATTGAATCCATCCGAAGCATCGTAGGCGACACAGGCTTACTGACTGGCACTGACGTGAGTAGCCGGCTCGAATCATGGTCCAGCACGGCAGCCTGTCAGGCCAAATGCATCGTGCGGCCGACAGATACACGGCAACTGGCAGAGGTCATGAAGCTCTGTCATGCAGCTCACCAGCCAGTGGTAACCCACGGCGGTATGACGGGGCTGGTTCAAGGGGGCTGTGCTACACCCGAAGAAATTGTAATTTCACTCGAGCGGATGCGCGCCATAGAATCCGTGGACGTTGAAAACCGCAGCATGACGGTACAAGCCGGCGCGGTATTGCAACAGGTGCATGAAGTCGCGGAACAAAACGCACTGTTTTTTCCGCTGGATCTGGGCGCACGCGGTTCTGCCACCATAGGTGGCAATCTTTCCACCAATGCCGGTGGTAATGGCGTGATCCGCTACGGCATGGCTCGCGAGCAGGTACTCGGCCTGGAGGCAGTGATGGCCGACGGCACCATTATTTCTTCGATGAACCATGTGCTAAAGAACAACACCGGTTATGACCTGAAGCAATTGTTCATAGGCTCGGAGGGCACCCTGGGCATTATCACCCGTGCCGTGCTGCGCTTGCGGCCCTTGCCACGCAGCCGCAACACAGCCCTGTTGGCCTTGAACGATTTTGGCTGTGTTACTGCGCTGTTGCAGGCCATGGAAGCCTCCTTGGCCGGCAGTCTCAGCGCATTCGAGGTTTTGTGGAATGATTTTTACAGTCTGATCGTCACCAAGGGCAAACGGCATGGCCAACCCTTGGCCACTGATCATGCTTTTTATGTATTGTTGGAAGCCAGTGGTTCGCATGCGGATAACGACAGAAGCAGTTTTGAACAGGCGCTGGAACAGGCTTTCGAGCAAGAACTGATTGTCGACGCCGTCATTGCCCAAAGTGAACAACAACGTGAAGAACTATGGGCCATTCGTGACGACATCGAATGCATGATTGAGCATCTCAGTCCCACCCTCACCTTTGATGTCAGCATGAATATTTCGCTGATGGACGAATACGTAAAGGAAGTGAAACAGAAACTGGCCGAGCGCTTTCCAGAATCGCACAGCGTGTTTTTCGGGCACATCGGTGATGGCAATATCCATCCGGTCATGACAGTCGGAAGTCTGGAGCACGAAATTGTTCGACAGGTTGAAGAAATCGTTTATGGCAGCCTACGCTCCCGTGGCGGCATTATTTCAGCCGAACACGGTATAGGCCTGGAGAAAAAGGCCTGGTTGCACCTCTCTCGCTCAGCTGAGGAACTGCAACTGATGCACACTTTGAAACAGGCATTGGACCCCCGGAACCTGCTCAATCGCGGAAAAATATTCGACCTGCCCGAGCAGGCCCAGGCTGCGGAACACTAGTGGCCTGTAACCGTCAAAGCGGTAGTAGCATGGTGAAGGAGTGGTGGTGCCTGGTACCGGTCTGGAGTGAGGCCGATAGCCATAGCTATCCGCTGAATGAAGACCAAGCCAGGCGCCGCCAAAGCTAGCCAGGCGCTACTGATTTGGCGGTTACAGGTCACCAGGCCAGGCAGGCGAAGGTCGTTAAAACACGCTGATCTGAGCAGCGTGACTGTGGCCATAAGCGTGCAGCACATGGCTTGCTGGTGTCCCTTGATCAGAACTCTGAAGACGATTCAGGGTGAAACATGGCAGCCACCCGGCTAGAATCAGGGTTGTATTTCAATGGATTAGATTCAAATGCCCGAAATTACGGCACTGCCTGTCAGTAATCAGCCCAACAACACATCGCCGGTACGTCAATTCCTGCGCGATCATCCGGAAGTAAAAACCGTTGAGGTGGTGTTGACCGACCTGAATGGCATCCTGCGTGGCAAGTGGTTACCGGTCTCTGCGGTAGAGAAAGTGCTGGACGGCAAATTCAAGATGAGCCTGACCGGCGTATCCGCGGATATCTGGGGTCGCGATGTTCCGGCCTTGTGCCAGAAAGTCGGTGACGGTGATGGGCTTTGTGATGCGCTGGAAGAGACCGTGCGACTGTTGCCCTGGTTGAAGCGCCCTACTGCGCAATTCCTGTTGCAGCTCAATACCGAACATGGCGAACCCTGGGGTTATGACCCCAGGGTAGTTCTGAAACGAATCGTAGAGCGTTTCAAAAAACTCGAACTGACGCCCGTTTGCGCGCCCGAGCTGGAATTCTACCTGGTACTGGAAGAACGCAACCCGGACGGAACTCCGCGCATTCCGCACAGCCGCGCCAACGGCAACAGCACCATAGGCGGACAGCTGTACAGCACGGAAGTCATGCACGAACAGGGTGAACTGTTACACGAAATCCGCGAAGCCTGCGAGATCATGCAGATACCCATGGATGGCCTGGTCAAGGAATTATCCGCATCGCAATACGAACTGAACCTGCACCATGTGGACGACCCGCTGTTGGCTGCAGACCACGCACAGATGCTGAAACAAGCCATCAAAGGTGTTGCTCACAAACACGGCTATATTGCGACTTTCATGGCTAAACCCTTTGGCGATAAAGACGGCAATGGCTTCCATACTCACATCAGCCTGCTGAACAAGGCCGGCGAGAATGTCTTTGACGATGGCACCGACAAAGGCAGTGAACTGATGCGCCAGTCCATCGCTGGCCTGGCTGCCACCATGAAGGACTGCATGCTGATTTTCGCCCCGCATCACAATTCCTACCGGCGTTTGTGGCGCGGCGTACACGGGCCACTGCAGCCCACCTGGGGATACGAAAACCGCTACGTTGCGTTGCGGGTGCCCAATGGCGACGGCGAGGCACGCCGCATTGAACACCGCATCGCGGGTGCGGACGCCAATCCTTATCTGACGCTGGCAGCTATATTGGCGGGCATTTTGTATGGCATAGAAAATGAGCTGGAAGCCGACTCACCCACCAGTGGCGGACCCAGCGACGAAGAGCCGGTGTTGCCCGGCAATTGGTACGAAGCATTGCGTGAATTTGAAAATTCCGAATTTGTGGCGCAGTCACTGGGCGCGGATTTCCAGGAAGCCTTCATGCAAATGAAACGTGCTGAGCAACTGGAGTTTACCGGCGCAGTAAACCCCTTTGAGTACAACACCTACCTGGTAATGGCCTGATCGAATGGCCTGATCGAATGGCTTTGAGCGCTGGCTCAGCCGTCCAAATCGGGTTGCAGGACCACGCGGCCGACTACAGCGCCCTGACGCAATTCGTTCAGCGTCTCGCTGGCAGCACTCAATGGCCGCTGTTCGATGCGCACCGGTGGCAGTACGGTTTGCTGCGCCAAATACAGTAATTCCCTGGCTTCCTGCAAACTGCCGACGTAAGTGCCCTGGATGGTCAGCGCTTTCCAGGGCAGGAAAGGAATCGGTACTTGCAGTGCCCCACCCATCAAGCCGACCACCACAATTTTGCCAGCCTGGCGCATGGCATTGATGGCGGGATTGAGCGTATTCTCGGCCCCGACAAAATCCACCAGTCCCGCCAGTCCCCCGGTCTCTTTCTTGATGCGCCGAAATACACCTTCTTCGGTCAGGTTATAGCTTTGCGAAACCCCCAGTTGCCGCGCGTATTCCAGTTTCCGCTCATCAATATCGGCCACCAGTGGCGGCTCCTCAAACAGGTGTAAAGCCAGCTGCAAGGCCATCATGCCGACGCCTCCCAGGCCCAACAGCATGTAGGGGCCAGTAGTGGCAAAAGCTTCAATCTTGCGCAAGGCGCTGTAAGCGGTAATTCCTGAACACATGTAGCAGGCGGCAATCGCAGGGTCCAATTTGCCAAAATCCAGCAGGTAGCGCTGATCGGGCACCAGCACATGATCCGCGAAACCACCGGCCAGGGCGTTGCCCAGGCAGCGTGGCCGGGAACACAGCTGTTCCATACCATCCTGACAACAGGCACAGGAACCGCAACCTATCCACGGGTAAACGGCGTAAGACTGGCCAATCTCAACCGCGTTTGCCTCAGGGCCTTTTGCCAGCACCTGGCCAACAATTTCATGGCCCAGCACCATGGGCAGATCAGACTCCTGCTTGACCTGCAATTGTTTACCACCGCCGAGTTCAAAAAAACCATCATGCATGTGTACATCACTATGACAAACGCCACAGTGACTGACTTTCAACAACACTTCCCGCCCTTGTGGCAGGGGGTTTTCACTTTCCACCAGGCGTAAGGCCTGACCCAGGGCTACAGTCGCCTGACTCTTCATAAGATAATCTCTATTTCTATATTTTACAGTTAGTTAAAATACTTTCTTAATGTGAATAAGCTAATCCAGTTCGATAGCGTAATCGATTTCCGCACGGTGGCCCAGGCGTTGCGGCTGTGCATCCAGCGGCCATCCGCTGGTTACAGACTGCAGCGCCTCTTCAGAAAGGCCGAATCTGGCCCTGGCAGTAAGCTGCAGCGTGTTCTGGCGCCCAGCCTGACTCACCGGACTGCTGATTTCCACTCTGAACGGGCCAGCGGCAGGCCGGTTAATATAAACAGCCCGAGGACGGTTCGCCCCAGCCTTTGCGGCATCGTTTTGCAGCGCCAAGTTCCCCGCTACCCTGATAGCAGTGAAGTCAAACTGCTCGGGCAGGAACAAGGCCAGTTGCTGCAAGCCCGCCGGAACGTCAAATTGCAAACTGCGTGTCAGCAAGGAGCCATCATTCTTTGCCGCTGCTGCCTGCCAACTGAGCGCGGGGTGATTGATGGGCGTGGCTGGCTTGGCCAATACCTCTTGTGCTTTGTTGCCGGAAAAAACCAGGCTTTGCTGGCTAAACTCCTGGCTCTGGACGTAACCCCGGTCCGCTGCACTGCTACTGGTTTCCAGCTGCCACCAGCTTGCTGGCTGCCCTTGAGTGGCGCGATACACCAGGTTCATGGCCCGCGGTCGCTCAACCGTGTGTCCTGGAATGAATTGCTGCCCCACACAAGCGGCCACTATCGGCAGCAGCAGCAAGGCCGTAACCCAATGCCCTGAACCACTTGCTGAATCCCTGCTTGCATGCCGCCGGTAGGACTGTTCGGCCAGCAAGGGCAAGGCTGCTATGGCGGGAAAAACCAGCGGCAACATAAACCAATGCGCGTCTTCAAAGCTCAGCACCACTTCCAGGCTGTAATAGAAATAGAACCCCAGGTAAGCGGCTGCGATAAAACCAAACAGCCGTGCAAACAACAGTTGTGTGTGGCGTTTCCACAGGAAGCCATCAATGACCGCACCCAGCATAAAGGCAACCATGGGCAGGATGCCAAGCAGGCTGGCAGCCGGCAGTTTTACAGACAGCAGCAAGGCCAGTGCTGCAAAAAACAACCAGCAGACCAGGCTCACAGACCCGGCAGTTGCTCTTTGACACAGCCCATTCAGCAGCAGCCGCAGCGAAAGTCCGGCGGTGAGAAACAAGGCAATACGCCCCAACCAGGGATAGGGATGTCCCATGCGATTGAGATCCGGCCAGTGACCCAGTGGCCAGGACAGTAACCAGCCCAAGCCAAGCATCAGCGGCAGCAACAACAGCACAAAAGCCCCGCACCAGGCAGCCTGTCGCAGGCTCAGCTGCCGCGGAAACGCCATCCGAATCAATACCAATATCAACACCGCCAATACCAGCGACAGGCCGGTGGAACTGGAGGCCGGGTAATGCAGCAATTTGTGCCCGAACAAATCGATATAAACCGCGTCTTCGGTTTTGGCTATGCGTTGCAGGTCCCGTTGATCCAAAGTTTTCAACAGAGCCCAGGTATTCTGGCCATGGTGCTGTAAACTTTTTGCATCTAACAGACGCTGATCATCTATGGCACTGTGGTAAACCGCCGCACCACCGGTGAATGCGAAATTAAAGCCGCTGCGGCCCAGGTCCCGGTAAATTGAAAAATCGGTATCGTTGGGCATGCGCCGGTAAACTTCGCGACTCAGTGAGTTGGCCACCGGTCGATCCAACGATTGTTCCAGCATGCGTATGTAGGAACGATTGCCTTCACCGGTCTCGAACATGGTACTGGGGCCGCTGACGCCGCGAGCGTCCAGGTTGATTACTACTGCAACTTTCGCAAACCAGGGGTGTAATTGCGCGAAGGCATCGGCACCCAGTAAGCCCAGCTCTTCAGCATCACTGAACAGGAATACCAGGTCGTGGTTAAAACGGCCTTGCTGCACGACCATGTTGGCAATTTCCAGCAAAGCGCTTACCCCAGCGCCATCATCGCCAACACCGGGGCCAGCCTCAACGCTGTCGTAATGCGCCGTCAGCAACAGGGTTGAACGTTCGTCCTGCCCAGGCAATCGCCCCACCACATTGTGCACCGGGCTGCACAAGCCAATGGCAGGCCGGCAATGGTTCAGACTTTGCACTTCAGTCTGCAATCCCAATTTTTGTAACTGGGCCTTGAGCTGATCACGCAACAACAGATTTTGCGGGGATCCTGCCGGATGGGGGAGGTTTTCAGGATACAGCGAGCGCAGATTGGTCATGGCACGATCTGCTGAAAAAACGGTTGCCGGGGCTGTTTCAGACAATGCCTGTGGCGCCTGCAAGCCCAGGAAGACCAGGCCAGCCATCAGGCCGCTCAATAGCAGTAAGAAAAAAGGCGCACGCAGCAGTTTCATCGGCAGATTCTACTGTGCCGCAGACCGCATTGCAGCTTAAGAAAGTTCAGGGGGTTTTAGTACGCTGCCTGGCTGCACTGATCATGGCGTCATACTCGGACACAATGGATTGTCGCGTGTTCTGCATACTGGTCAACAGGATGGCCGCTTCTTTGGCGTCTGCAGCCTCCTCATTACCATCACCGGCTGGCTTGGAGCGGGTTTTCAATTCCTTGATACCACGGTCAATCTCGGCCAGTTGTTCACCGCGCTGCTTTTCCAGTTGGGTGATAAAGGCCTGGGCTTTACGGGCAGAGTCACCTTTTACAGCTGCAGTTGTTTCGCCTGCAATTAAGGAATCATCCGTGGATGCGAGAGCAGTTCCGGTCTCTTTGAACATGGCATGGTCTTCCACCACCACCTGTTCGGAATCTTCCGCGCAGGGAATTTGCGAAAACCACTGGCTGCCTTTCGGGCCACAGCGATAAATAGTGGGATCTGCCATCAATGGATTCAGCACGGCCATTGACAGCAGACCCAGCGTCAATAATCCAACTGTGCACAGTTTGCGCACATAGCGAGGCAAAACTATTTTTGGGCGGTTGCTTTTGGGCATGGGCTGGTCCATCGAAATCCTTTTCAATACAGACAAAATAGTTTGGCGAATATTCAAATACCGCAGCTCACTTTAGCATTTGTGCCGTGGAGGTTCACCCTGTAGTCAGCCTTTGACACGGCGAGAGCTGCCGTTCGTCCGCCACCCACAGCTCAAAGCAGCACCAAGGACAGCCAGGGCCAGAATGCAATAATGATAACCGACAACAACAAGATGATGAAAAACGGCAGGGTGGACAGGTAAACCTCGACGATACCTCGTTCAAAGCGATAGCTGGATATGAACAGATTCAGACCCACCGGTGGCGTCAGGTAGCCCAGCTGCATGGTAGCCAGGAATACAATACCCAGATGGATTGGATCAACACCGAATTGCATGGCTACCGGCAGTATCAGCGGTACGACCAGCACGATGGCTGAAAAAATATCCAGTATGGCCCCCAGCACCAACAGGAACAGCAACAGCAATACCAGGAAGCTGAACTCACTGCTGACAAACTGGCTGACCAGGGCCAACAGTTTCTGCGGCACTCCGGCATCGATCATGTAGTTGGTAGAGGCCAGTGACATGCCCAGAATGATCAGAATGCCTCCCACCAGCATCATGGACTCGCGCATGATGTCGGGCAGTTTGCGCCACTTCACTTCACGCAATACCAGCATATCGACGATCAATACATACATAGCAGTTACGGCTGCCGCTTCCGATATGGCGAAATAACCGCTGTAAATACCGCCCAGCACAACCAGCGGTAAGGGTATTTCCCATGCGGCTGCCCGCACCGCTGCCCGTACTTCGGCCCAGGAAAAATCCCCCAGTGGAACCCGCACGGCACGATTGGTCCAGACGCTGTAGCCAGAGAGGGCCACCAGCATCAAAATGCCCGGCAGGATTCCAGCCCGGAACAGGCTGTCCACCGATATCTCGGCAATCACTCCGTATAGTATCAAGGGCAATGATGGGGCAAACAGCAAACCCAGGCTGCCTGCAGAAGTGACCAGTCCCAGACTGAATTTTTCAGGATAACCAGCTTGCTGTAATGCCGGTAGCAACAGCGCGCCGAGGGCGATGATGGTAACGCCAGAAGCGCCAGTAAAAGCCGTGAACAAGGCGCAAACTGCCAGGGAAACGACTGCCAGTCCCGCTGGCATCCAGCCCAACAAGGCCTGACTTAAACGCACCAGGCGTTGCGGCGCCTGACTTTCGCTTAGCAAATAGCCGGCAAACGTGAACAGCGGTATCGCCAGCAGTATGGGCATTTCAGCAATACCGTAAAACTCAATGGCCAAAGCCTGGAAATCTATGCCTTCCTGGTAAAAACCCCACAGGGCACTGGCGGCAATGATGGTGAACAGTGGCGCACCCAGTAGCGCCAGCAAAATCAACAGGCCAGATACCAACAACACCAGGCTCACAGCTCAGGCTCCTTGCCAAGCGAGTCGGCGGCTGTGGAATCAGCAGCGAATAAGGCTATCAAGTCGGTCAGAAAAAATATCAGGTAACGCCAGGCAATAAGGGCAAAGCCCAGGGGTAATGCCGCCTGCAAACACCAGGCTGGTACATTGCCCAGTAGCAGATCGCCATATTCTTTGGAGGTCAGTACAAACTGCAGACTGAACCAGGCGACAATGGCACAGATCACTGCAGTAAAAATATGGATCAGGAGCCTGACCAGTTTTTTGAGCAGTGCAGGCAGGAAAGGATCCAGCACCGCGATACTGATGTGTTTGTCGGCACGGCTGGCGGAAACCGCACCCGCCAGAGCTATCCACAGCACCAGCATGCGCAACAATTCATCACTCCAGGGTAAACCGATATCAGCGACATTACGCAAGACGATTTGCGCGCAGGCCAGCAGGATCATACTGCTCAGAATTAACACCAGCAGCAGGGTTTCCAGGCTACTACCGAGCTTGCCTGCCGCCGAGACAAATTTCCGCAGAGTTATCGGCACTGCGCGGAGCCGTATCAGGAACCAGCCTGGCTGCGATACTCAGCCAGCAATTGCTGCATCTGTTGCAGCAGCTGAGCGTCGATCTGGCCGTTTCTGGCCAGCTCCATATTGGACCGCCCAACGGATGCTCGCCACAATTCTGCTTCTGCCGGGTCAGGGCTGATCATTTCCAGGCCGCCGCTTTTCAGCGCCTGCAAAGCGTCAAGGTTGTCACTCTGGCCGGAAGCTTCGAAACCCTGGTAAACCTTTTCCAACACTTCGTGAACTACTTTCTGATCTTCCGGCTGCAATCGCTCGAATGGCTTACGATCAATCAATATGCCCGCATAGACATAGGCCAAGGGCAGATCAGTGATGTATTTCAACCGGGTATGCCATTGCAGAACCACGGCTCCTACCGGCGGGACAGCCACACTGTCGAGCAAAGCGGTTTGTAAACCGGTCATGACATCGGTTATCGGCATGGAAACCGGTGCCACACCGATGGCTTGCAGAGCTGAAAATGCCAGCGCATCACCTTCAGGTGTCCAGATTTTCTGACCACTCATGTCATTGGCATTGCGCAGAGGGGTATTCGACATCATGTAGGCAAAGCCACCACCGGCAAAACCGAAACACACAAAGCCCGCATCGTGCAAACGTTTGATCAGTTCCGCATCGAGTTTCTGCCTGACGTAGCGCACTTCCTCGATATTCTGAAACAGCAGGCCCAAGGAATAGATCGCCGCATCCTGCTGAAAATAACCCATGGCACCGGAGGTAAAAGCGCCACCGTGCAACTGGCCAGTGCGCATTTTGCGCTGAACCTGCTTGTCATTACCCTGTACACCACCACCGTATATCTTGAGCGTTACCCGGCTATTCGTGCGCTGCTGGATTTCGGCAGCCCCATCACGCATGGATTTCATCCAGGCTGAGCCTTCCGGAACGATTGTGGCAATTTTCAGCGTTTGTGCCTGAACGACTGCGGACAGCAGGCAAGTCGTAATAATCAAAGCAGTTTTAAGATAAGCAGTCATGAATCCAGTCCCGGTTTTTTGCTACTGAACAAGCAGCAAAGGGTTAGAAATAATCATCGGCTGTTGCCAGCAATTCTTCGGCATTTTCCTGGGCAATGGTATTGAACAGGGTATAGCCGCGCTGCTTGGGATCAGCAGCCAGCACTTCCTGCAGCAAGCGATCGTGCAATTCCCGCTCGTAAAGCGTACGCGCATAGTACTTGGCGAAATCCACCTTTACGCTCAGATCATGGCCCGAAGACAACTCCATTGCTCTTTGAAAATGCGCCAGTCCGGCTTCGAAATTTCCACCCAATGCCGGTGGCCGGATGGTATTGAGGATACCCAGATAATGCTCCACGGTTGCATCACGATAGCTGGGATCCAGGTCCTGCACCCGGCGCAAAATGGCTTCAGCTTGCGGCAGTTGTGCCAGGGCAGCGAAATCCCCACCATGAGCCTGGATATAGGCAATCCAGCTCAGGCCATAAGTAAACAACACATCCACTTGTTTGGGTTTTACAAAGCCGAGTTTTTCGACGAAGGCTTCATAAGGAAGTTCCCAGGAACCACACAGTTCTTTGATGGAGGCACAAATGGCCCTTTGCCCATAGGACTGTGCGCGTGCCGTCAGGCGTTGTGCACGCAAGGGTTTATCTACGAATACCACACCATAGGCTGAATACAATTCGGCGGCGGCAGCCAGTACGGCTGAACTCTCAGGCGCACCCTCAACGAAACTGTCCAGCATCAGCAAATAGGCCGGTGCCCCGTCACGCACAATGGCCGGGTCATCTTGGTTCATCATGGCAGTGGTCAGATTGCCAGCGAGGCCACTGCCCGCTGATGCAACCACCGAAGCGCAGGCCTGGATGAACGGCAGCAGCAGACCCAGTAGCACCAGCCTGCCGTAGCCGAATCTATTCACCATAAGGTATCCAGATATTCTTGATCTCGGTGGCGCGGCGCAGAAATGCTTCACCTTCGCCTTGCTCGCTGCTGTGCCAGTCGTGGTAACGGCCATAATTTACCCAGGTTCGTTTCATACTGGCTGCCGCCTGTTCTTCGATCAGCTTGCTGCCTTCGGCGTGGCCCCAATACCACAGGCCTTCGATATCGTAATGTCGCGCCAGCACATCAGTAAGTTCATCCCGATTGCCGGTGATTATGTTGACCACACCACCGGGCAGATCAGAAGTATCCAGCACCTGGTAAAAGTCCGTGGCCAGCAAGGCATAGTGTTCGGATGGAACCAGCACCACGGCATTTCCCATGGCAATGGCCGGCATTACCGTTGACACCAGTCCCAGCAGTCCGGACTCTTCGGGCGCGACAATACCGATCACTCCCAGCGGTTCTTTCATGGCCAGAGTGACATTGCGAAACGGTGTGGCATGTACCTGGCCATCGTATTTGTCGGACCAGGCGGCATAAGTGTAGATGCGCTCTATACAGCGTGAAATCTCGTTTTGTGCATCTTTCATGCCGCGACCACTGAGCTGGGCCAGCCTGCGGCCGAACTCATCTGCTCGGGTTGCCAGGTTTTCAGCAATGTAAAACATCACCTGCGCGCGATTATGCGCAGTGCTGCCACCCCAACCTTTGGCAGCTCTGGCGGCTTCCACAGCATTGCGGATGTCCTTGCGGTTGCCAGTGGGTATTTCAGCAATCACCCTGCCCTCGGCGTCCAGTGCGGAGTGACTGTAACCGCCGTCCGGCCGCACTTGCTTGCCGCCTATATAAAGCTTGGCCGTACGATCAATGGGCGGCAGGTCATGTCCAGCACCTTTTGCCTTGATTTTCGGCAATGGTGTAAATGGCTTATCAGCAAGCTGGCTTTCCCATTTCGGCTTGAGGTATTCAAACAGGCCTTCCCTGCCACCTTCGCGACCAAAGCCGGATTCACGATAGCCGCCGAATCCTGCTGCAGCATCGAACTGGTTAGTACAATTAACCCACACCGAACCGGCTTTGATCTGCGGTGCAATATCCAGGGCCAGGTTGATGTTCTCGGTCCAGATACTGGAAGCCAAACCATAGCGGCTGTTATTGGCTAACTGAACTGCTTCAGCAGGGGTGCGAAAAGTCATCGAAACCAGCACTGGACCAAAAATCTCTTCCTGCGCCAGGGTAGATGCAGGCTGCACGTCAGTAAGCAGCGTGGGCGGATAAAAACAACCACCCTTGGGCAATTCACATTTGGGTTGCCATTTTACCGCGCCTTCCTCTACGCCCAGTTCCACCAACTGGCTGACCCGCTCCACCTGACTGGGATCGATCAGTGCGCCTATGTCCACACTCTTGTCCAGCGAGTCGCCAATAATCAGCTTGGCCATCCGTTGGCGGACTTTCTCATGCAAAGATTCTGCTATGGATTCCTGCACCAGCAAACGCGAACCGGCACAGCAAACCTGGCCCTGGTTGAACCAGATGGCGTCCACCAGGCCTTCCACCACGCTATCCAAATCGGAGTCTTCAAAGACTATGAATGGAGATTTACCACCCAGCTCCAGCGTTAATTTCTTGCCGGTTCCGGCGGTAACACGGCGCAATATACGACCCACTTCGGTAGATCCGGTAAAGGCCAGCTTGGCGACGTCCGGATGCTCTGTAATGGCTGCACCGGCTTTGTGATCGCCCAGCACCAGGTTGAATACACCGGGCGGCAAACCGATTTCGCTGCACATTTCGGCAAACAGCACTGCGGTAGCCGAAGTAAACTCCGCTGGCTTCATCACCACGGTATTGCCCATGGCCAGAGCTGGAGCCACTTTCCAGGACAACATCAGCAAAGGGAAATTCCACGGAATGATCTGCCCCACTACACCCAGCGGCTGATAAGCAGACAACTCACTGTCAGACAACTGCGCCCAACCAGCGTGGTAGTAAAAGTGCCGCGCCACCAACGGTATGTCGATGTCACGTGATTCGCGTATGGGTTTGCCATTGTCCATACTTTCCAGCACAGCAAATAAACGGCTGTTTTTCTGGATATGCCGCGCCATGGCATAAAGGTATCTGGCCCGGCCATGACCGCCCAAGGCTGCCCAGCCTGCTTGCGCCGCCTGAGCAGCTGCTACGGCCCGGTCTACATCTGCTGCGTTGCCATCAGCCACTTCAGCAATTTGCTTGCCGGTAGCCGGATTGTTGCTGGGGAAATAGCTATCGGCAGCAGGTGCTTGCCATTCGCCATTGATGAAATGCAACAAGCGCTCATCACGTTGCTTCAGCCAGGCTTGTGCTTCAGCCGCACTCTCCGGTGCCGGCCCATAATCCATGCTGGCAAATGCATCCCGTACTGACATGTATTTCTCCCTGCCTTATTGCCCGCTGTAAATTTAGGAAACTCTGAATTATTCAGAGCTGCTTTGGCACACGGATGTGCCAACATTTTCCATGGCTACACGACATGGAAAATGAAGCCAAACAAAAATGACACTTTTTGATTGGCGTACTCTGATAATTCACGGATGAATTATTCAGAGCATAGTTAACTGACTGGATGGCGGAACTGTGCTGAGTAACTGCCGGTTAAGTGGTGTTCCAACTGGCGCTCAATATCGCCCAGCAAGCTGCTGGCACCAAAACGGAATAAATCATTTCTTAGCCAGCGTTTGCCCAGTTCTTCTTTCATCAAAACCAGGTATTCAATTGATTCTTTGGCCTTGGAAATACCACCCGCTGGTTTGTAACCTACGCAAAAACCCGTCAGCGCATGGTAGTCCCGAATGGCCCTGACCATCACCAGGCTAAAGGGTAAGGTGGCATTAACCGATTCTTTGCCGGTGCTGGTCTTGATAAAATCTGCACCGGCCATCATGCAAACCCAGCTGGCCTTGGCGATGTTGCTGAGCGTGGCCAATTCGCCAGTGGCCAGTATGGCTTTCATATGTGCTTCACCACATGCTTCCCGATAAGACTGCACTTCCTGGTAAAGACCCTGCCAGTCACCGGTCAGTACCTTGGCACGGCTGATGACAATGTCGATTTCAGCAGCACCCGCAGCGACTGACTCACGAACTTGCGCCAGTTTCAATGGCAGAGGAATCTGGCCGGCCGGGAAACCGGTGGACACGGCTGCCACCGGTATGCCGCTGCCTTCCAGTTCTTTGACCGCCGTTTCAATCAGATTGTGGTAAACACAGACGGCACCGACCTTGATGTCCAGGTCGGCCACGCCCAGCCCTTCCAACAGGTCACGCCGTACCGGGCGAATCGCTTTCTGGCAGAGACGGCGCACTTTTCCTGGTGTGTCATCGCCAGCCAGGGTGGTCAGATCGATGCAGGTGATGGCGCGCAACAGCCAGGCCGCCTGATGGTCTTTTTTCACCGAACGACGTTTGCTCAAGGTAGCTGTGCGGCGTTCAACGGCGCTGCGATTGACGCGGATATGGCCAAACAGGTCAGGCTCGAAAGCCATACCCGGATTGCGCTCCACCGGCGACGCCGTTAAAGCATGAACATTGTTTGTACTTGCTTTGGACACGATCTCGGGCCTGTTGTGCTTGGGACCTGCCATTATAGTGGGCCTGATCGCAAAATTGCAGTTCAGATGCCGGATTTGCATGCGCCCCCGGCAAGCCTGAGAATGAGCCACAACCCGAATAACAACCGCGAAAGGATAGCAACATGAGTATTACCTTGTGGGTATTCCTGGCATACCTGCTGATGTTGATCGGCCTGGCCTGGTGGAGCCGGGGCGAGTCCAAAACCATGAGCGGTTATTTTATTGGTGGTAAAAAACTGCCTCCCTGGGTGGTTGCATTCAGTACCAACGCCACGGGTGAAAGCGGTTGGTTATTGCTGGGCCTGACCGGCATGGGCTATGCGGCCGGCGCTCAGGCCTTCTGGGTTGTTGCAGGCGAAGTGCTGGGTATCAGCCTGGCCTGGCTGTTGGTTTCCCGCCGTTTGAAACGCCTGGCTGACTCACACCACTCCATCACAGTGCCGGATGTATTGGCAGCACATTTCAATGACAAACTGCACCTGCTCAGGGGCCTGAGCGTTTTGATCATACTGGTGATGGTCGGGGCCTATGTGGCCGCGCAGATGGTAGCCACCGGTAAAGCTTTTGCCGGCTTCACCGATCTCAATTACTCCCAGGGAGTGGTGCTGGGCGCCACCATCATCATTGCCTATACCCTGGTCGGAGGATTCAAAGCCGTGGCCTGGACTGACCTGGTCCAAGGCCTGTTAATGTTGTTCGGCTTGATATTCCTGCCCTGGGTAGCCATCGGGGCAGCGGATGGCTGGCCGGCCGTGGTCGAGTCGCTACGGGCCCAAGACCCTGGCCTGCTTACTGCCTGGGGCCCTGATGGCAAAAGCACCGTTGCCATGGTGGGCATACTGAGCTTCCTCGCCATTGGCATTCCCTTCATGGGGGTCCCCCAATTAATGGTGCGCTTTATGTCAGCCCGCTCGGAGAAAAGCCTGGTACCGGCCATGAGCATATCCATCGTGGTCATATTTTGTTTCGGCACCGGTGCGGTACTCACTGGAATGGCAGGCCGGGCGCTGTTCCCGGGCCTGGCTGACCCGGAAACCATATTGCCGCTTTTATCCAGTGAATTGCTGTCACCGCTAATGACCGGTGTCATGATGGTGGTGGTATTGGCTGCCATCATGTCCACGGTGGACAGCTTGCTGATACTGGCATCATCGGCGGTAGTGCGGGACTTTTTGCACAAGATGCGGCACTCCAAGCGCAGCGATGAAGCACTGACCAAAGCCGGTAAGTGGCTGACTTTGCTGATCGGCGTGATGGGCGTAGCTTTCGCCCTGCAGCAAAGCCCGCTGATTTTCTGGTTTGTGCTGTTTGCCTGGTCGGGCCTGGGCGCGGCATTCGGCCCGGTCATACTCTGTGCACTGTGGTTCAAACCCACCAATCTCTGGGGTGCGCTGGCCGGTATGGCCGGAGGCTTCTTCACCACCATGGCCTGGGTGATCTGGATCAAACCCCATGCTTACGATTTGCTGGAAATCATTCCTGGCTTTATTGTTGGGTTGATACTCACCATCAGCATCAGCCTGATGACAGCCAAGCACAGCAACACTGCAGTGGAGAATCAAGTATGAAGCGCAGAAATTTTGTGGCCGGGTCCGCCTGGGCTGGTACGGCTTTTCTACCCCTGACAGCACCCGCATGGGCCGCCAATACTTCAGTTGTCAAGGCTGACCATGTGTTGATCAATGCACAGATCTACAGCATGGACCCAAGCTTGCCCCGCGCCGAAGCCATAGCCCTGCAGGGCAACCGCATACTGGCACTGGGCAGCAATGCAGACATGCTGTCACTGCGCGGACCTGCCACGGAAATCAGTGATGTGGGCGGTGGGGTTATTTTCCCCGGCTTTATCGATGCCCACAGCCATCCCGATGGCGCTGACGAAGTCACCGGTGCCGATGTGAACCGGCGCAGTGTGGTGGAAATCCAGACGGCCATGCGGGAACAGGCTGGCAAAACACCGCCTGGGCAATGGGTGGTGGGCTATAAATACGATGACACCAAGCTGGCAGAAGAGCGCCCGGCCAACCGCCAGGACCTGGATGAGGCGGTACCCCTCCAGCCCGCCATCATCCGCCACCGCGGCGGCCATACCGCAGTGGTCAATTCCCGAGGATTGGAGTTGGCCGGAATCACACGCGAAACACCGGACCCACCCGGTGGCCATTTCGGCCGCGATGAAAAAGGTGAACTCACTGGCTTCGTCGCTGAAAAAGCCCTTTCAGACGTGGTCATGCAGGCTGGCGAATGGCCGGAGATTACCCGTTCAGTGAGACAACAAGGTGTGGCCTATCTGACCGGGCTGATGTCTGCCTCAGGCCTGACTTCCACTACAGATTCCTTTGGCACGGTGGAAAGCCTGGTGGCCTACCAGGACGCACGGGCTGCTGGTGAATTGAAAACACGCTTGAGCTTTATGCCTTATGGGCCCTCGCCGTTATTTGCACAGCTGAAAGCCGCCGGTTTGCGCACCGGCTTTGGTGATGAGTGGTTGCGCTTTGGCGCCGTGAAATACTGGGCCGACGGCTCTGCTTCGGAACGCACCATGCGCATGAGCACACCCTTTGAAGGCAAGCCCGATGATTACGGCATCCTGACCATGAACCAGGCTGAAATTGATACCGCCGTGGATGATGCTGTGGCCAACGGCTGGCGCATCGGCATCCATGCCAACGGCGATATCGCCATTGATATGGCCCTGAACGCTTACGAGCGTGTCTTGCAGGGCTGGCAGGGGGCCAATCCGCGCTTCCGCATTGAACATTGCTCGCTGGTCAATCCTTCATTACTGAAACGTATCAAGGCCAGCGGTGTGGTGCCGACACCCTTCTACACCTATGCGCATTACCATGGCGAGAAATGGGGTGAATACGGTGCCGACAAGATGGAATGGATGTTTGCCCACCGCTCGTTCCTGGATTACGGCATACCGGTAGCTCCCGCCTCGGATTACACGCCTGGACCTTTTGAGCCCTTGATGGCCATCCAGAGCATGGTCACCCGCAAGGATTTCAAAGGCACCGTCTGGGGCCCCAGCCAGCGTATCTCTGTCGAGCAGGCTTTGAAAATCTGCACCGTGAATGGTGCCTATGCTTCCGGTGAAGAAGCCCTCAAAGGCAGTTTGACACCCGGCAAGCTGGCGGACCTGGTGATACTCGGTGCCGATCCGCATGCAACAGACCCGGACCAGATCAAACACATTCCGGTGTTGCGCACCATAGTTGATGGCCGGACAGTTCATATGGCTTAGTCAATCAGCCCTAAGACCGCTCGTATTGCCATGACTTTGCTCACACGGCCAGCAGCAATCGCTGTGGCATAATGCGGCTCAAAAATTTTTTGCAAACCAAAATTCCCTGGCCAGTTCAAACCAACGGGGCCGGTTCCTGTCGAGCCAGCTTCAACCTGGAGATACACATGCCGCCAAGCATTCGCGCACTGATCCTGATGATTTTGCTGCTGACTTTCAACCTCAACTGTGCAGCTGACAAGGAAGAAACCGTCATACCGGGGCTGAATGAAGCCACCCTCAAGGGCCTTGAGTGGCGCGGCATAGGGCCCGCTCTGATGTCTGGCCGTATTGCGGACATTGCAGTAGATCCTACCGATCGCAGCACCTGGTATGTGGGTGTGGGTAGCGGTGGTGTATGGAAAACCATTAACAGCGGTACGACCTGGGAGTCCGTATTCGACGGCCAGGGTTCCTACTCCATTGGCGCTATCACCATTGATCCGAATAATCCGCACATCATCTGGGTAGGCACCGGTGAGAATGTCAGTGGCAGACATGTGGCTTACGGTGATGGTGTGTACCGCAGCCTGGATGGCGGCGCCAACTGGAAAAACATGGGTCTCAAAGAGTCTGAGCACATCGGCATGATCCGCATTGATCCGCGCGACTCCAA
>JBBKVS010000068.1:0-6378 GCA_037968555.1 Lysobacterales bacterium
TGATACGACTTGGTGGCATCCGCCTGAGCCACGGGTGGCTGCCAGTAGCATCGCTTCTGCAATCCATCCGTTTTGGACCAGGACAGCGTGTGGCCGGGCATCAGTTTGTGTACGCCCTCGAAGAAGGTTTTGTCGCCAGCGATGTATCGGCAGGCGAGATACTCGGGGAGCACGGCGCGATTGAAAACCGGACGGCCCGGGCTCGCTGCCAGTAGCGCCTTGATTTCGGAGCCAAACAGCAATTCCTTATCGTCGATTGAGTAGTAAAGCGGCTTGATTCCCAAGCGGTCGCGCGCCAGGAATAAGCGTTGGCCGGGTCCATCCCAGATTGCGAAAGCAAACATGCCACGCAAATGTTCTACACAGCTATCGCCATAAACTTCGTAGGCCCGCAACACGACTTCGGTGTCTGAGTCCGTCCTGAAAGTGCAGCCCTGGCGCACCAGCAAATCACGCAATTCCCTGAAGTTGTACAGTTCGCCGTTGTAGCTGATCCAGATGTTGCCCGCAGGATTGCTCATGGGTTGATGACCACCGGCCAGGTCGATTATCGATAAGCGCCGATGGGCGAGCCCAACCGGACCACGCAACATGATGCCGGCGCCGTCGGGCCCGCGATGCAGGAGACTCTCGCGCATGGCCAGCAAGCGACGCTCTTCCACTTCAGCAGCAGGGTCAAACTTGAGAATTCCGGTTATGCCACACATTTCAATTTTTAGGCTCTATAGAGATTTCGTGGTCGCCGATGTAAATGGTTTCCCGTTTACCGCTGGCGAATGTCACACCGGTAAGCGAGCCATCTTCAATGATGGGTGTTAGCAGGGGCGCCGCCGCGGCAGAATTTGCCAGCGGAAAAAGCAGTGTCACGATACGCAGCGGTAAAGCAGCTTCTGCGCTGAAGGTCACTGCCGGTGCAGGAACCCTGTGGCCATAATTCGGGGAAATCCAGCCCCCGAGTGGCACCAGTTGGCCCTTCGCAACGGTGGTGGCCAGCGGAACATTTGAAAATGCCTTGAGCAGTAATGCGCTGCGATTTCCGTGGGCGCGCACCCAGCCATCCTCCTGTATCCCGACTGGCATGGCTGCAAACTGGTAGCGCAGGTCTATACGATGATCAGCCTGTCCGCTGAGGTCATCAATGATCAGCCAGTAGCGTGAATCGACAAACAGCACACGGCGACGATGAACAAGCGGGTCTGCTGGAGATCCCCAGGCCTCATGCTCGGCTTCAGCCAGGCAGAAACCTGGTTTGGACGTGCAGCTCAGCAAACGAGCTGAAGGCTTGCCGTGCCAGGAAAACGGACCATTCGGCTCGGCCTGTCCGCGACCATCAACCAGCACGGTGTTGTGAGCCTGGCTGCTGCGAAAATACCGCCGCCAGGCCGCGTCTGCGGTATAGCAGAAAGTGCCTGCATCAACCAGAAAGTTTTCGCCCCAGGCGCTGCACTGCACACTCAGCAAGTCGGCATGCCCGTGACCCCCGCTA
The DNA here is from genome assembly GCA_037968555.1 of Lysobacterales bacterium. Lineage (GTDB taxonomy): Bacteria > Pseudomonadota > Gammaproteobacteria > Xanthomonadales > SZUA-36 > JAWXBM01. The sequence continues at coordinate 1,487 of JBBKVS010000068.1, forward strand.
AGGCCGCAACCCAGCGGGCCTGTATCGAATATCAGGTGGTGCGCGTGTTCATCCCAGCCATTGCGCATGATCACGTAACCCCCTTCGGGGAAGCAGCGCAGTGCCACTGAAGCGGGGATTGACCGCTCAGGCTTCATAAGCAAATCTGCCTGCGGATTGCCTTCAAATGTTCCCCAGCCCAGCAACCACCAGGTTTCAGCCGCCATATCACCGGCCGCCCAGGCGAATTGCGAGTTATTCAAAAGCACCGCTGCCGTCGCGAACAGACCCCGGTAGTCACCTGGCTCGCGGCGCACCAGGGGTAACAGCCAGCCGCCGTCTGCATCGCCAATTTGCGGCACCGTTCCATCCGGGCGGCGTACCTGAATCAGGAAATCAAGCATCCGGGCGAGGCGGGTCTTGACGCTCTTCGGAACTGCGACACCGTTGCGTTCCGACAGAATGATGAAGTGCAGGTACATTTCCACGGTGTAGTACTGGTAACGGGTGGATTGCTCGAAATACACCCCGTCAGGGTGTACCTGGCGATCCAACTCTGCCAGGAGTATCTCGCGCCCGAGGGCTTTCCATTGCCTGGCACCTTTCAGTTCGGGAAGCAAAGCGCCTACATAGAACAAGCCCAGGGCCTCACCGGTCAGATGGGTATTGGGTGAGAAATATCGCGACAGATTGCGCTCGACGTAGCGTGCATGGGCCTGAATCCAGCCCAGCATCTGCAGAAATAATTCAGGGGCGAAAGCGGCCGAACCACGAAACAGTAGCAGCGCCCAGCACCAGGAAATCATTCGCATTGCGACTTCCAGAGAGCTGGTCCAGTTCATGCCAAAGCCTGGAGGGTTTTGGCTCATCCAGTGACGCACAAGTCGAACGAAGGCTTCGGCATAGAGCGCATCGCCGGTAAACTGGTAGGCCTGTCCCAGATCCAGCAGCCACTGGTGCCGATTCAGCTCCCAAACCACTTTACTGTCGCCCACCTGCTCATTTGCCAGATACTTGATCCGGCTGCCGTGTGCAGGCGTGATCTTCCGACCGGAAACGGCATCGAATTGCCAGTTGACCGGTGACCCGAAAGACAGTTTGCCGTAACCGAGGATTTCGAACTCGTCGCGGCAGATGGCGTTCGCGTTTTCGATAATCTGCTGCCGCGCCTCATGGCAGTGACTGGCAATATGCGCGGCAATGCCGGTTTCACTGGTGCCGGCAAAAAACCGGAATGGTGCGATGTGCTCAAAGCGTTGCTGCAATTTCGCGGCCATGATGACTGGATCACTTTTTTCCAGCTGCAGCGCAATGCTATGAAACACTGCATCACCATCGAGTGCGTCGAAGACACATTCCGGACTGCTCAGGCCCAATGGCGCGACGAACCGGTCCACCGTCTTCGCCAGTTGCTGGCGGCTGCGGAAGGCAAGCTCTGCAGGTCTCATTTCAAACAGGCGCTGCAGCTTCACATTTATTCCTGTAAATATCCATCCACGCGCCACGGACTTGTGGCCAGGTATATTGCTCGACTTCCTGCCGCGCGCGGCGCGCCATCATGAGGGCTTCACCCGGAGCATCAAGCAGCATGGCGAGGGCCGCTGCCATGGCCGCCGGATCGTCCTGAGGTACCAAGGTACCGTTCTGTTGATAATTCAGCATGGCGGGAATATCCCCCACCGGCGTTGATACCACCGGCAAGCCCGCCGCAAAGGCTTCCAATATGGAAATGGGCTGGTTATCGATAACCGAGGCGTTGACAAAAATATCGGCCTCGTCATAAAGCCGGGGCATTTGCTCTGGTTCAATGCGGCCGACGAATTCCACACCGCCCAGGGATTCGGAACGCACCCAATCCTCCAGCCGGGCACGTTCGCTGCCGTAACCGGCGATTTTCAACCGCGCTTGCGGCCATTGTTTCCGCAACAGCGCAAATGCCTTCAGGGTTGTGCCTACGCAATAGTGCGCTTCCAGATTCCGGTTCGAGAGTAATCGCGGCTGCAGCTCGCTCCGTTCACGATAATGAAAGCTGGACGTATCGATGATGTTCCGGACCACGCGGGCCTGATAGCCAAACCGCGCGAAAACATTTTGCAGATAGGTTGAAGGAACTACGATTTCATCCACCCGGCGCAACCAGGGGTGCACCTTCCAACCCCAGTTGGCCAGGTGATCCTCAGCTTCGCCGCTGTGGTAGTTGAGTATCACCGGCTTGCCGAACAAACGCGCTGCCAGGATTGCCGGTGCGGGTGCCAGCAGGAAAGACCAATAAGAAGCGGAGTAGATATGCACCACATCGGCGTGACGCAAACTGATCAGCTTTACCAGGTACAAGCACTGATTAAGCAGTGTGCGAGCCAGCGGAATCCGCCGCAGCCAGCGCAATCCCTTCGGAAAACGGGGATTCACCGCTACGAACATGATCTCAAAGCCATCGTCACCCAGCGCTTGCGCCAGGCTACGGGCCTGAACACCCTGGCCGCCGAGTATCTCTAGACTGGGCGCCACGATCGCGATACGCAAAGCAGCGAAAGCGTCTTGGCTAGTCAGAGAAACTGCAGCATCTTCGTTCGCCGCGACAGGAGGCATGGTACTCATCCCTGCGCAGCCCGTTTTTGCAGGTCTGGCGCCACCCGCGAGCGCTCTGGCGCAAAGCGGCCTTTACTGATGGCAGCGGGACTATCCAGGAAGGTCCGGCACCACAGCTCAAAAGATATCAGCGTCCAAAGTTGCAAATCCAGCGGCCGGCCCCGGCCTTGCAACAGCAGAAGATTTTCGATGTAGGCCGGGTTGAAAATGTTCCGTGCCCTGCTGCTGGGTGACAGCAACAGATCATGCACATAACCGTTCAGTTCACCGCGGAACCAGCGGGACAGTGGAACGGCGAATCCCTGCTTGGGGCGGTCGATGATATTACCGGGAAGAATATCCTTCAGCGCCTGCTTGAAAATGTGTTTGGTACGACCATTGCGTAATTTCAGGCCCGGGGGGATGGTGGCAGCGAATTCAGCCAGTTTGTGGTCCAGCAACGGCACCCGTGCCTCCAGGGAATGAGCCATGCTCATCCGGTCTACCTTGGTCAGAATGTCCAGCGGCAGATAGGTCTTGATGTCCAGATACTGTATCGCCGACAGCCAATGGCTACCTTCGCGAGCGAGACAGGCTGTCATATCCCGCCAGGGATCTGCAGCCAGTATCTGCTCGGCAGCAGACTCCTGAAACAATGCGGTCTGGGCCTGCCGGTCGAACAGGTTTCCCGCATCGAGGTAGCGATCGGCGCCATTGAGCGCAATGTGGCGCAAAAAATTGCGGCCTTTCGTGCCTTCAGACATGCGCCCGCCAACTGCGCCCAGCAAAGAGCGAATCAATGCGGGTATGTGCCGATAGCGCCGTTCTCTCTGCTCCACGGAATACTTATCGTAGCCAGCGAACATCTCATCACCGCCGTCCCCGGTCAGCACAACCTTGACATGCTCGGCAGCCAACTGGGAGACCATGTAGGTTGGAATAGCGGAGGAATCGCCAAAGGGTTCATCGAGATGCCAGGCGAGGTCATCCAGGATAGAAATGACATCAGGTTCCAGCACCAATTCGTGATGCTCGGTGCCGAGGGCTACTGCCACTTGCCGCGCATGAGCGCTTTCGTTGTACTCTTTCTCAGGAAAACCGATGGTGAAGGTCTTGATAGGTTGATCGCTCAGGCGTGTCATGGTGGCCACCACCGCACTGGAATCCACACCCCCGCTCAGAAAGGCACCGAATGGCACGTCGCAGATCATCCGCAGCCTGACCGATTCTTCCAGTCGTTCCTGCAGGCCCGAGACGAAATAGTCTTCATCGTGTTCGCTGTCGGCTTCAAAAAACACGTCCCAGTAGCAATTGACCCTGGCTGGCTGACCACGCTCTATGGTGAGCATATGACCGGGCTGGAGTTTGTGAATGCCGGCTATGATGCTTTCGTTTTGCGGCGTGGTCGAAAAGGCAAACAGATGCGCCACTGAGCTCCAGTTCAACTCACGTTTGACCCAGGGTAGCTGCAGCAGCGCCTTGAGCTCGGAAGCGAACACCAGCTTCCCGTCAAATTCGCCGTAGAAAAGCGGCTTGATGCCCAGTCGGTCACGCGCCAGGAACAGCTTTCCTCTGCCCTCGTCCCACAAGGCAAAAGCAAACATGCCACGCAGTTTGTGCACGCACTCGATACCATATTCTTCATACAGATGAACGATCACTTCGGTATCGGAAGCCGTGTAAAATCGATGACCGAGGGCTTCCATTTCCTTCCGCAGTTCCTGGAAATTGTAAATCTCTCCATTGAGCACCACCTGGATGCTGCCGTCTTCGTTGCGAATCGGTTGCTGGCCGTTGTCCAGGTCGATAATGCTCAGGCGTCGCATACCCAGGCCGACGTTGCCATCAATGTAATAACCTTCGTCATCCGGCCCGCGCAGCACCAGTGCATCGCACATGGCTTCGACTTCGAGCCGTTCTACCGGCTGATCGCGTATTCCAAATATTCCTGCTATTCCGCACATGATGAAAAAGTTATTCCTACGATTTCGAGAACCAGCCGAGCCGGCTGAACGGGCGCTCTAGCCAATCGGCGAGCATTTTCTTTTCTTCCGCCTGCATGGGGCCGCACCACTGCAGGAGAATGTAGTAAGTCACGCTGTAAACCAGGCCGATCAGCAGTAACAAAACAGGCCCTGGCACGGTAATAATGGATTCGACCAGTACCGCAGGAACGACAGAGGCGATGGCTATAAGCGAGGTTATGCCCAGACTTTTCCAGGGCAGCAATCGCGCCAGCGGCACTTTAAGTACATGCTTGATTCGCGCCAGCGCGAAGACCTTGGCAAGCGCAGTAGCCAGCAGGGTCACCAGGATGGCGCCCATCAGATCGAAGCGGGCCAGGA
>JBBKVS010000069.1:0-4509 GCA_037968555.1 Lysobacterales bacterium
GATACAAGCAGCCTGAGGGGCATGGTGCTGTCAAAAGCTCCGCAAATATGATTCATCATTCTAGCAGCCATTGCTCAGCCAACGATTCATTGGCATCATTTTACGGGCAGCCATTGCGCGCGGTAAAAGCTGCGAGTAGATTATCCATCATCCCCCCGGGCATCGCGTGCCCCAATTTTCAAACCAGGCCTGCAACCTGGTTTCTGTGTTTTGGGTAATTCCGTACCGTAGGACCGGTTTTCTCATGCTGCGTGGTGAATGGGGGTGTTATGAAAAGCGTAAGGGGCAGGGTGTGTAAGTTGGCGCGCCAAAACCAGTTTCATTCTTCCAGGCCCAAATCCGAATTTTCCGGGCGGGCTGCGATAAGTAGGTTGAGCCGCTCAGCGCCTAGGGTTGATCTTTATTTGCTTCGGCATGAGTTACGTACCCCACTGACCGGTATGCTGGGCCTGGCCGAGTTACTGTCCGCTTTGGACTTGCCAGGCCAGGCCGCTATCTGGCTGGCTACCCTACAAGCTTGTGGTCAACAACTGGCCAGCCTGATTGACAGGAGTCTGACGCCAGGTGTGAACTCAAGTGGTTCCGCTCGCTGTATGGAATCGAACATCGACGGTCGCAACCTGCTGGAGCAGCTGATTTGCTCGCATTGGCCGGCTGCCCAGGCGGGTGATGTCCAACTGCATTTGATTTTTCAGCCCGCAGCCCAGGCTTATTGGCAGCTTGATCCAGTGGCACTGCGCCAGGTACTGGATAACCTGTTGGCCAATGCCATACGTTTCAGCAGATCAGGCCATGTGGTGCTGGAGGCCAGCGTTTTGCCGTCCGCAATGAGTGGTCTGGATATGCTGCAATTATCCGTCGAAAACTGCAGCCTGAACTCTACTGATAAGGGCAAGCTGGAGACACACTCCGGCCTGCAAATTGCTGACCATCAGCTACCTGGCTGCTTTGATTATGCTGATCGCAGCTATCGCATGTTCAGTCGAGGCCAGGGTTTGCCACTGGTTCAGCAGCTGTCTCACAGGATGAATGGCCGGCTGCAGGAACAGGTCACTGCGCTTGGCGGGGTGCGATATGTGCTGCAACTGCCGGCGGTGGTCCCGGCTGCTCCCACACAAATCAAACCCTTCAACCCCAAGCTGCTTAAGATGCTGCACTGCCAGTTAAGCCTGGAGCAGCCCATGGAGCGAGTTGTAGTGGCAATACTGGAGAGTCTGGAGCTTTCTTTCGAGTGCACAGAGGCTCTGGGGGAGGCAGCAATTCGAGCCATGCCAGTCTCACAAATTCTGATCTGCCATCCATCACGCTTGCCCTTGCTGGTTGCTGCCAGCGGAATCAGTGGGCGATCAATCTGCATACTGGTCAATCTGGCCAGTGCGGGCGCTAGCGAACTTTACATTCAGCCGCTGCCTGAACCGCTGTTGCTGTCTGAGCTGCAAACTGCCTTGCTGCGCTGCTTGGTTCTGAGCAGCATGGCGGTTTGCCGGGCTCAGGAAGCCGTGGAATGAAAGCGGGGACTGGCAGTGCGGACAGCATCCAGCAGCACTGCGAGGTTTTGCGGATCCACATCCGGGGTGATGCCATGACCCAGGTTGAACACATGGCCATGGCCATGACCAAAACTTTCCAGGCAGGCCAGTGCTTCACGCCGAACCACTTCGGGGCTGGCCAGCAATATGGTCGGGTCCATATTACCCTGCAGGGCTACCCGGTCACCAACCCGTGACCTGGCTTCCTTGAGTGTAATGGTCCAGTCCACTCCCAGGGCATCACAGCCGGTATCTGCCAGCGCTTCCAGCTGGGTATTACAGCCTTTGCAGAACAGGATCACAGGCACTGTCTGGCCACCATGCTGACGGTTCAGGCGCGACACGATGCTGGCCAGGTAGGGCAGGGAAAATTCACCAAAACAATCGGCTGATAATGCGCCACCCCAGGTATCAAAAATCTGCACGGCCTGTGCGCCGCTGGCAATTTGCGCATTGAGATAGTCGACGATGGTATCGCTTAGTTTGCCCAGCAGCAGATGTGCTGCCTGTGGCTCTTCATACAGCAAGCGCTTGGCTTTGCTGAAATTTTTGCTGGAACCACCTTCGAGCATATAAGTTGCCAGTGTCCATGGGCTGCCACTGAATCCAACCAGTGGAACACTGCCCGCCAGCTCACGGCGAGTCAGCGCCAGGGCATCCATTACATACTGCAGTGAGTCGCCTATATCTGGTCTGGGCAACTGCTGTATATCGGCAACACTGTTCAGCGGTCTTTCGAATTTGGGCCCTTCGTTTTCCACAAAATACAGGCCCAGCCCCATGGCATCCGGAATGGTCAGTATGTCGGAGAAAATGATGGCAGCGTCCAGCTTGAATCGACGCAGCGGTTGCAGGGTGACTTCGCAAGCCAGTTCCGGGTTCTGGCACAAATTCATGAAGCTGCCTGCGCGGGCGCGCAGCTCACGGTACTCAGGCAGATATCGTCCGGCTTGCCGCATGATCCATACCGGGGTGCGTTCCACCGGTTGGCGCAACAGGGCGCGAATCAACAGGTCATTTTCAGGCTTCTTTTGGGCGCTCATGGTTTTGATGGGGTGGTCCAGGTTGATTTGTTTGGTGTGTTCCGAAAATTCATGGATGAATTATTCAGACCAATATTACGGCATGCGGCAACTATCCAGAGCGGCCTCGATTTGCGCACTGCTGCTGGCGCTATCAATCACAGCCTGGCCGGCGTGTTCCAGCAAAATCAGGCGCAAACCACCGGCCACGGCCTTTTTATCCAGTTGCAGTGCAGCCAGTACGGCTTCGTTCGAAATCTGTTCCGGCAATTCAACCGGAAGCCCGAGGGCCTGCAGCAAGCGGCTCAGTCTAGCGGCAGTTCCAGCAGGGCACAAACCGCGCTGTTCGCTTAATGTGGCTGCAATCACCATGCCGATGGCCACCGCCTCGCCGTGCAGGTATTCGCTATAGGCCGTGATGGCCTCCAGCGCATGGCCAAAGCTGTGACCGAAGTTCAGAATGGCCCGGATACCCGCTTCGGTTTCATCTGCAGCCACCACCTTGGCCTTGCTCTCTACTGAGCGACGGATCAGATAAGCCAGCGCAGTTGCTTGCCGGGAATTGATGGCCTCAATCGAGTTTTCCAGCCAATCAAGGAAATCGCTGTCCATGATGGCGCCATACTTCACCACCTCGGCCATACCGGCACGAAACTCACGATCGGGCAGGGTATCCAGGGTTTGCGTATCGATCAGCACCATGCCCGGCTGGTGAAAAGCACCCAGCAGGTTTTTCCCCCGGCTGTGGTTAACCCCGGTTTTGCCACCTACGGATGAATCCACCTGTGCCAGCAAAGTGGTGGGTACCTGAAAAAACTGCACGCCGCGCATATAAGTTGCGGCCGCAAAACCTGTAATGTCGCCGACCACGCCGCCACCCAGTGCGATCAGATTGCAGTCACGACGGGCCTGCATGGCAACCAGGCTGTCAAGTATGCCGGACCAGGTTTGTACCGTTTTGTGAGGCTCACCGTCAGCGATGATGTGAGTAGACACGTCCCGGTCTCCTAAAGCGATCAACAGCCGATCCAGGTATAAAGGTGCCACTACTGCATTGCTGACCACCAGTGTTTTACCCGCTTTCAAGGCTTGCCAAGGTCTTGCCTGCTCCAGCAGGCCCTGGCCAATGTGAACCGGGTAGCTGCGTTCTCCCAGATCAATCTGCACGGATATGGAATCAGTCATCAATATCTGCCTGTTTATTGCTGTCCGTAGAGTCGGTTTGCAGAGCACGATAAATGTGCTCGACGCTGTGGTCCACGGAGCGGTTGCGGGCTGGAAACGTAAAATCGGCCAATTCAGCGTATAGCGGATCCCGCTCTCTGGCCAGCTGGATCAGCTTGGCTTCGCGGTCCTCCAGCTGAATCAGCGGTCTGGACTTATCGTGCCTCAGCCGGGCCATTTGCTGCTCCACGGAAGCTTGCAGGTAGACCACCACACCGCGCTCGCGAAGCATCTGGCGGTTGACTTCGCGCAAGACGGCTCCACCGCCGGTTGCGACCAGCACATCCTTGGCAGAACTTAGCTCATCCAGAATTTTCGACTCCCGCACGCGGAAGCCTTCTTCACCCTCTATTTCGAAAATCAGGTTGATATTTACCCCGGTTCGATTCTGGATTTCGTGGTCACTGTCATGAAAACTGAGGCCCAGCCGGCGGGCCAGCTTCAGTCCGACGGTGGTTTTACCCGACCCCATGGGGCCAATCAGGAACACATTCCTCATCTGCCCGGCCTGACATAACAAGGTTTGCGAGCGTGCAAGAGCGCAGAACTTTGGGTAACATGGGCGATCCTAACTATCCCCCAGAACCCGCTCCCAATGATTCGATTTTTCCTGACATTCACAGTGCTGCTGGTTGGCTTGTTCACGCTGGAAATTCTACAGCCGGTAGAACAGCACGTCATCCTGCCATTTACATCGGCTGTTGCGGATTTCAGTGTCTGGCTGATCAAATTCT
>JBBKVS010000070.1:0-42074 GCA_037968555.1 Lysobacterales bacterium
ATGGTGGACAGCATGAAAACGGCGATAATCATCAGGCCGATGGCCTGCAAAGTATGTTGTTTTACGGCGTACATAAACTTGACCTTACCCCCGATCGGCCACCTCGAAGCTGTCTTGCCAATTGCCTTTTGTTGCGGCCTGCGCAACCAGTGCTTTCTTGCGCGACTCGAACTCGCGGCGTGGCAATTCCATTGCTCCCATGGACAGCAGGTGCGGGTTGGTGACCTGGCAATCCACCAGCCCGAATGACCAGCGCTGCAACTGACTACACAACGCTACCAAAGCGATTTTGCTGGCATCCACCTGGCGGCTGAACATGGACTCACCAAAGAACATTTTCCCCAGAGCCATGCCGTAAATACCACCCACCAATTGCCATTCTTGACCGACGCTATCTTGACAGACGCTATCTTGCCAGACTTCCACTGAATGACTGATGCCTTGCCGGTGCAAGTCTATGAATGCGGCTGTCAGTTCGCCGGTAATCCACGTGCCTGCAATGCCATCACGCGGTTCGGCACAGGCTGCCATAACCTCTGCAAAGGCCGTATCAGCGGTGACGCGGTAGCGGCCACTGTTAAAACGTCGCCGGGTTCGGTTGGACACATAGACTTGCTCGGGCAGCAACACACAGCGTGGATCCGGAGTCCACCACAGTATGGGTTCGTCTTCGGAGTACCAGGGGAATATGCCCTGGCGATAGGCATTCAGCAAACGCTGGGGTTCCAGGCCACCGCCCCAGGCCAGCAGGCCGTTGGGTCGCAGCAGCGCTTGATCCGTTGCAGGAAAGGGTGAGGTGGCTTTCGGACCCAGCATGGCGAGTTGAAATTCGCTCATGGCTGTTCCTGATCATCTTCGGATGAGCCAGTTCCGGCATTATCCTGTTGGAGGTCCAGGCTTAACAATTCTTCCTGTCGAAATGGCAGATGATCCTGCAGGCGCTGCCCGTAATCGCTCATCCAATCGGCTTCCTGCTGCAGGTAGCGCTCTATGGCCTCACTGAAACGCGGCTCACAGATATGGTGAAAAGATTGTGTTTTGACCGGACTGAAACCACGGCTGATTTTGTGTTCGCCCTGGGCACCGGGTTCAAACACCTGCAAGCCCGTTTCTATGCAATGCTCAATGCCCTGATGGTAGGCCGTTTCAAAATGCAGTCCCGGCAGCTCTTCCAGACAGCCCCAGTAGCGGCCATACAGGCGGCCGCCGCCCTGCAGAAAAAAACTCATGGCTATTGCTCGATCATCGCGGTTTGCGATCACCACCATGACGGCTTCGGGCATGTGTTGCAGCAAGTGGGCAAAAAACTCCCGGTTCAAAGCGGGGTGGTTGCCATGCAACAGGAAAGTCCGCTGGTAGCATGCAAAAATAAAATCCAGGTCGGCATCTTTAAGTTCCGTGCCAATCAATCGTTGGAAGCTTACACCCGCATCCCGTACCAGGCGGCGGTCACGCAACATGTTCTTGCGCTTCTTGCTGCGCAGGGTGGCGAGGAATTCTGCAAAACTATTAAAGTCCTGATTGTGCCAATGGAACTGCCAATCCGAACGCGGCAGCAATCGCCCCTGCGCAAGCTCGCAATCCTGTTTGCTGCGCAACTCGGGTAATTCTTGCTCGGTAACAAAATTACAATGCCAGGAAGACAGCTGTAATTGTCGGCACTGTTGCAGCGCCAGTTCTATCAAGGCCTGCCGTAATTGTGGTGCCTGGGGGTGGTCACGCCGGACCAGTAAGCGCGAACCCGTGATGGGCGAGTAGGGGATGGCAGTGAGCAGCTTGGGGTAATAAGGCAGGCCATGGCGCTGGTAAGCATCTGCCCAGGACCAGTCAAATACAAACTCGCCGTGCGAATGGGCTTTCAGATAAGTGGGCGCAAAAGCCAGCAGTTCGTCATTTTCAAAAATAGCCAGGTGATGGGCTTGCCAGCCGGTGGCCGCATCGGCTGAACCGGATTGCTGCAGTGCCTGCAGGAAAGGCAAAGCCAGGAAAGGCTGGTCGCCGTGATCCAACAGCGACCAGTGTTGCTCACGCAACTGGCAAAGGTCCGTAATGATGCGGCCTTCGCTGGGCATGGGCTTGATGGCCTGAGTCAGGGATTCAAAAGGCAATCAGCTCTCAGCCGATGCCTCTGCGGATTGTTCATCCAGCCAGCGTTCGGCATCCAGCGCAGCCATACAGCCGAAGCCGGCCGAAGTAATAGCCTGGCGATAAACATGATCAGCCACATCGCCAGCGGCAAACACACCGGGAATACTCGTGGCCGTGGCAAAACCAGCCGTACCGCTCTTGATGGTGATATAGCCACCCTGCATGTCCAGCTGCCCGGCAAAAATTGCAGTATTGGGGGAATGGCCTACGGCGATAAACACACCCGTGAGTTCCAAATCCTGCGCCTCGGCTGTTTTTGCATGCTTGATGCGCAGGCCGGTTACACCTTTGTCGTCACCCAGCACTTCATCTACTTCGTGATCCCAGAGGATTTCCACGTTGCCGCTTTTGGCTCGCTCAAACAAACGGTCCTGCAGGATTTTCTCGGCCCGCAGGCTGTCACGCCGGTGCACCAGGGTCACTTTCTCAGCAATATTTGACAGATACAGGGCTTCCTCAACGGCGGTGTTACCACCACCGACCACGGCGACTTTCTGGTTGCGGTAGAAAAAGCCGTCACAGGTGGCGCAGGCTGACACACCACGACCTTTATAGGCCTCTTCCGATGGCAGGCCCAGGTACATGGCACTGGCACCGGTAGCGATGACCAGGGCATCTGCGGTGTACACGCCACTGTCACCTTCGAGGCGGAAAGGGCGTTGCGACAGGTCGGCCGTGTGGATATGGTCAAAAATCATCTGGGTGTCGAAGCGCTCGGCATGAGCCAACATGCGGTGCATCAGGTCGGGTCCCTGCAGTCCTTCTACATCCCCCGGCCAGTTGTCCACATCGGTGGTGGTGGTTAACTGGCCACCCTGTTCCACGCCAGTGATCACAGCCGGAGCCAAATTGGCCCTGGCAGCGTAGATGGCAGCTGTATATCCTGCCGGTCCGGATCCCAGGATCAGGAGCCGGAAGTGCTTCACATCGCTCATGTATAATCGCCCCGATTGTTTGGCTAGCCTGTGGCTGCCCAAAATAAAAACTAATCGCTATTGAATTACGGTCATGGTTCCTAGGAAAATGATCCAAACAATGACTCTGTGTCTGATTAAGTGGGTGCCGTAGCCGGAAATTCAAGAAACCCGGTAAGCTGTCGGCACATAACGGCAGGCGATAATAAAGTGTTGTTGCGTTGCACCAGCGCGAATAACAACCACCGATAACAAGAATCGGATCAGGAAGATTCGGCATACAAGGAAATCTGGATTGCCGCAAGCACGTAAAAAGTCACCGCTTAAAGTGAAAGTACAGGGCAATACCCGCCATTTGTTGGGTGAAAGCTTCCTGATACTGACGCTGTTAATGGCAGTCTACCTCGTGGCCTGCCTGTTGTCCTACTCGCCTACCGATCCAGGGCCATTTAATCCGGTAGCCGCCCCGGATGTACACAACATTGGCCGCCTGTTTGGTGCCTGGCTGGCGAATTTCTTCCTGTTCCTGACCGGATATCTGGCCTATCTCTTACCCCTGGTGTTGATCCACCTGGGTTGGCAGGTTTACCAGAATGCCGAAACCGAATCGGAAGAGGTCAATTTGCTGGTGGAATGGCTGGGGCGTTTGTCTGGCCTGCTGCTCTTCATACTCGCAGCCTCCGGCTTGCTCAACCTGCATGCTTTACCACCTCCAGGCACCTTGCCGGCAGGTGGTGGCGGCATAGTCGGACTGCAAGTAGCCGTGCCGCTATTGCAATATACCGGCGCGCTGGGGGCCACGCTGTTCCTGCTGGCCATCATGCTGGCGGGCCTGACCCTGTTTGCCGGCATCTCCTGGTTCCGCGTGATGGATTACATCGGCCAGTACACCTTGCAGCTGGTCAACTGGATAGGCTCATCGGCTGCGGGCATGCACGACTGGTTTGCCGGCCGTCGCGCCAAAGCCCAGCGTGTGGGGGTACGCAAGGCGGATTCGGTAAGACAAAAGAACAAAGCCAAGCCCAAAATTGAACCACAGCTGCCGATAGAAGAAGCCCAACCCAGCTTGCGGGCCCGCAAGGAAAAGCAGCAGGCCTTGTTCAAGAATTTGCCGGCAGGACCTTTGCCGCCACTGGATTTGCTGGATGATCCGCCGGAACAGGTGGCGGGTTACAGCAAGGAGACGCTGGAAGCCCTGTCTCGCCAGGTGGAGCTGAAGTTGGCTGATTTTGGTGTCCAGGTAGACGTAGTTGCGGTGCATCCCGGGCCCGTCATTACCCGTTTTGAATTACAGCCGGCCGCAGGGATCAAATCGGCGCAGATTTCCAACCTGGCCAAAGACCTGGCGCGCGGGCTCAGTGTGATCTCGGTACGCGTGGTTGAAGTGATACCCGGCAAGTCCACCATAGGTCTGGAAATACCCAATACCAGCCGGCAGATTGTTTACCTGTCTGAAATCCTGCGCTCCGAGGCTTACGATCGCTCTACTTCACCGCTGACCCTGGCCTTGGGTAAGGGCATAAGCGGCCGGCCGATGGTGGCCGATGTAGGCCGCATGCCGCATCTGCTGGTGGCCGGTACCACCGGTTCCGGCAAGTCGGTGGCACTCAATGCCATGATCCTGAGCTTCCTCTACAAAGCCACGCCTGATCAGGTGCGGCTGATCATGATCGATCCCAAAATGCTCGAGCTGTCGGTTTACGAAGGCATTCCGCATTTGCTGGCGCCGGTGGTCACCGACATGAAGGAAGCGGCCAACGCCCTGCGCTGGTGTGTGGCTGAAATGGAGCGTCGCTACAAACTGATGGCCACGGCCGGGGTTCGAAACCTGGCTGGATTCAATCGCAAAGTGCGCGAAGCTGCGGACAGCGGTAAGCCCATGAAAGATCCCTTCTGGCAACCCGATCCCACGGATCCGGACGGCAGGGCGGCGGAGCTGGAAACCTTGCCGTACATCGTGGTGGTGATTGACGAGTTCGCCGACATGATGATGATCGTCGGAAAGAAAATTGAAGAACTGATCGCCCGCCTGGCGCAGAAAGCCCGCGCCTCCGGTATCCACCTGTTGCTGGCCACGCAGCGGCCTTCAGTGGATGTGATTACCGGCCTGATCAAGGCCAATATTCCGGCTCGCATTGCTTTCCAGGTTTCTTCACGCATCGATTCCCGCACCATCCTCGACCAGATGGGTGCCGACCAGTTGCTGGGCCACGGTGACATGCTGTACCTGCCACCCGGTTCTGCCATACCCGAACGCATTCACGGCGCCTTTGTTGATGACCATGAAGTGCATGCCGTAGTGCAGTATCTGCGGCAGTTTGGTGAACCGAATTACCTGGATGAGGTCCTTGATGATACGCAAATCACCAGCGACGGCATGGCCATTGGTCCCACCGGTTTACCAGAAGCACTGAATGGCGAACAGGATGAGTTGTACGACCAGGCCGTTGCTTTTGTCACCAGCAGCCGCCGTGCCTCCATTTCCAGCGTGCAGCGCCAGTTACGCATTGGCTATAACCGCGCCGCCCGACTGGTTGAGGAAATGCAAGCCGCCGGGGTGGTGAGTGCGCCCGAGCACAATGGCCAGCGTGAAGTGCTGGCACCGCCGCCGCCCAAAAACTGAATTCCAAGGTAAAACCATGAATCTGTTCAGAACCACTCTGTTTTCCGTTGTTGTAGCCACTGCGGGCATCGCCCAGGCGGCCATGGACCAACCAGGCCGCGATGAACTCAATGACTTTGCCCAGGACCTGCAAACCATGCATGCCCGCTTTGAGCAGCGTGTGTTGCGCAGTGATGGCGGCCTGGAAAACGAAAGCAGTGGCGAGGTGTGGTTAAAAAGCCCGCATTTTTTTCGCTGGGCCTATGGCGGTGAGTTTCCCGAGCAGGTCATAGCCGATGGCAAACGTATCTGGATTTATGACGAAGTGCTGGAGCAGGTTACGGTTAAATCACAGGCCGAATTCAATGATGATTCGCCGCTGATCATATTGACTGACATTCAGCGCCTGGACGAATTGTTCGAAGTACGTGAAGCCGGTGATATCGATGGCATGGTATTGCTGGAATTGCGCTCCACCAACGGCGATTCTGAATTCGATCGCATGCTGCTGGGCCTCAGCGATGGCCAACTACAGATGCTGGCGATGGAAGATGCCTTCGGCATGCGCACCGAAATCCGCTTTACCGATTTACAGAAAAACCCCGCGCTGGAATCCGGGCTGTTTGAGTTCACGCCGCCCGAAGGCGTGGACGTGATCGGCGCAGATGACCTGATCAAGCCCTGAATTTAGAAGCGAATTCAAAAGTGAATTTTGAAGCCTCCAAAATCCTCGCAGTAGCGCTCGGCGGTGCTGTCGGCGCCAGCCTGCGTTACCTGGCTGCTGCTGCCACGCACGGACTGTTCGGACATGCTTTTCCCTACGGCACTTTGCTGGTTAATGTCCTCGGTTCATTGTTGATCGGTTACCTGGTCGTGCTGCTGCCCGAGTCAGGTCATCATTCCACCATTTGGCGCTTGCTGCTGATTACCGGCCTGCTGGGTGGTTTCACCACCTACAGTGCCTTTTCCATCGAAACCCTGACTCTCTTCCAGGAAGGCCAACTGCTTAAAGCCGGCCTGAATATCACGCTCACACTGTTGACCTGCCTGTTAGCGGTCTGGGCAGGTTACCTGCTGGCGCGGATGCTGCACCCGATTAATTGAGGTAGGGCAATCACGTCGGGCAGACGGTACAATGCTGCGTTTTCCGGCATTGGATTTTTAGATCATGTTAGACCCCCAGAAACTCAGAATGGACCCGCAAGGCGTAGCAGATGCCTTGCAGCACCGCGGCTACAGCCTGGATGTGGCTGCCTGGACTGCGCTGGAAGAACAGCGTAAGCAACTGCAATTACAGATGCAGGATTTGCAAAACCAGAAAAACCAGCAGGCCAAGCAAATCGGCCAGGCCAAGTCCCGTGGTGAAGATATCCAGCCTTTGCTGGATGCGGTCAAGGATCTGGGCGATGCACTGAGCGCTGCTGAAGCAGGCTTTGCCGAGGTCTATGCCAAGCAAACCGCCTGGGCGCTGGATATGCCCAACCTGGCTTTGCCGGAAGTGCCCATGGGCAAGAGCGAGGCAGATAATCAGGAACTGCGCAAATGGGGTGAACCCACGCAGCTGGATTTCAAAGCCCGCGACCATGTGGAATTGGGCGAGCTGAATGGACTGTTGGATGCAGAGGCAGCCGCTAAATTGTCGGGTGCACGATTTACCGTTTTGCGCGGACCGCTGTCCCGATTGCACCGGGCATTGGCCCAGTTCATGCTGGATGTACACACCCAGGAACATGGTTACACCGAGGTCTACCTGCCTTATCTGGTCAATGCCGAAGCCATGACCGGTACCGGCCAGTTGCCCAAATTCGCCGAAGATGCATTTGCCACCACCGATGAGCCACCTCGCTATTTGGTGCCTACGGCCGAAGTGCCCATGACCAACCTGGCGGCTGACCAGATCATCGATGCAGATGATTTGCCCTGGAAACTCACTGCGCAGACTCCGTGTTTCCGCCGTGAAGCCGGATCCTATGGACGAGACACGCGCGGTATGATCCGCCAGCACCAGTTCGAGAAAGTGGAATTAGTGCAAATCGTACAACCAGAGAATTCATCTGCGGCGCTGGACGAATTGACGGGTCATGCTGAAACCATTCTGCAGCGGCTGGAATTGCCTTACCGGGTGATGCTGCTGTGCACCGGTGATATGGGCTTTGCTGCGGCCAAGACCCATGATCTGGAAGTGTGGTTGCCGGGGCAGGATGCTTACCGTGAAATTTCATCCTGCAGCGTTTGTACGGATTTCCAGGCTAGACGCATGAAGGCGCGTTACCGCAACCCGGAAACCGGCAAGCCGGACTGGGTGCATACACTGAACGGTTCAGGCCTGGCGGTGGGGCGCACGCTGATTGCTGTGATGGAGAACTACCAGCAGCAGGACGGCTCCATTCGGGTACCGGAGGCACTCAAGCCTTATATGGGTGGCCTGGAGTTGATCAAACCCGCCTGAGCCGTTCATCCATCGATCAAAAAAAGGCCCGCATTGCGGGCCTTTCTCGTTCTGAAGCTTAGGGAAACTCTGATTTATTCAGAGCTTTCTAAGTAAATCAGTCGTCGCCGAATCCAAATCCCAACAGGGCCATCAGATTGTTGAACAGGACGAAAATATCCGCCAGCAGGCCGGTGGCTGCCAGAATGTAGTTGGTTTCCCCGCCACGGACGATCCTCTGAGTCTGCCAGATGATCCAGCCACTGGCCAACAGAATGGCCATGGTGGAAAGCGCCAATGCCAGAGCCGGGATAGCCAGGAAATGGTTCAGCACAAAGGCGCCGATAATGGCGATGGTGCCCACACCCAGGAATGCGAGCATGCCGCTGAAATCCCGTTTGGTGGTCATGGCATAAGCAGAAAGACCCAGGAATATCGCTGCCGTCAGGCCGAATGAGGCTGCTACCAATTCACCACCATTGTCATAGCGGTACAACATGGAATCCACATTGGCGCCCGTGAAGACACCGAGGAAGGCGGCAAAGCCGAAAGCAACCAACAAGCCCATGGAGCTGTTGCGCGTTTTGTTAATGGCAAAAGAAAAAGCGAAAATACCAATCAGGAAGGGCCAGAAGCCAATGCGCCAATGCATGGTTTGCGCTACCCAGGCCATGCCTGCGCCGGCAACAAACAGCATGGAGAGCAGGGCATAGGTATTGCGTAATACACGGTTTACCGTAACGGTTGGCAAACTGGCTGTGTTGGAAACGTGATAAGTGGAATTGCTCATCGTTGCATCAAACTCCTGTGAAAGCGTTGTGGCAATGATACCGGAAATATTTTGCCTCTAATACGCATATTGTGACAACAGAATGCAATTCAAGTTTTCTGTAATTCTAATGTGCGGGAATTTTTTAAAGAAAATTGCAGGAATCAGGCCGCAAAGCTGGAGCGAGCCGTCAAATTAAGCTATTCTTGCGCGCCTCTGATCCATCCAGTTTTATCAAAAACACGGCGGGGTGGCAGAGCGGTTGAATGCACCGTTCTTGATTCGTTGCCGGGAGCAAAAGAACGGCGGCCGCAGGCCGAGGCGCAGCCCCGAGGGCATGGAGCCCGAGCCAAAACCGGCAAATGCAGACCGAAGGGCTGCGGCCGTGGCGTTACAATGTAAAATCAGATCTCAGTTTTTCCGGAGGGGTGGCAGAGTGGTTGAATGCACCGGTCTTGAAAACCGGCAAAGGTGAAAGCCTTTCGTGGGTTCAAATCCCACCCCCTCCGCCATTTTCTTACCTAACCAGCTGTAATTAAAGCACTTAAGATTTCATGTCTTATTTGTTCCCTGGCTTGTTCGCTTTCGTTCTGAATTGCCCACCGCAGCAAACAGTTTCCGACATCTTCGCCACTGCCAGTTTTTCCTGATCCGCGAAGAACGGATTTTTCCACTCGTCTCTCGCTGTACTATCGCCGAAAATGGCGGTTTCTCGTGGTTCAAGTCATTTCGATTCTCTGCAAAAGGGCGTAAAAAGAAATTCAGGGAAATGCCCTAAGCAATGCTCGTGCCATTCCGGGGCTCTTCCTTTTGCACACAGATGCACCGCATGGACAGTCTCGTGTGGTGAACGGCAACAGATCTACTGCGAACCTACAGGGAGGAACCATCATGACATTGAAGTATGTTCTTTCAGTTTTCGCCGCTGCCCTGTTTGGGTACACCATTTCACCTACTTACAGCCAGGAGGCCATATTCTGTAATGGCTTTGAAAACTGTCCGGAAGGCAACCTTGCGCTTGAAGCCAGAGTGGCTGCACTGGAAGCTTTGCTGGCCAATGTCACTCGTGGGCAGGACCCAAATACAGAACAGGACACCCTGACTTTTACGGCAATGAACCTGCAACTTGTCAGTGGTAGTGGTGCCACGGAAGGACCGGTTAATGGAACCGGCAATTTACTCATTGGCTATAACGAACTACGCGGAGGCGATGAGACTGATGACCGTAGCGGTTCTCATATGCTGGTGATTGGCAGGTTGAACAATTACTCCTCATATGGTGGCATGGTCGTCGGCTTCTTCAACGCAACAAGCGGGGATCATGCATCAGTCAGTGGTGGCACGGGCAACACAGCCAGCAAGTACGCATCCGTCAGCGGCGGAAATGGCAACACCGCCAGTGGTGATTACGCATCCGTCAGCGGCGGGCTGGGAAACATAGCCAGCGGCGAACGCTCATCAGTCAGTGGTGGAACAAGCAACACAGCCAGCGGTTTTGCCGCCTCGGTCAGTGGTGGAAACACCAAAATTGCCACTGCCCATAACTGCACTGTCGCTGGAAATATTGGGACAGACTGCCTCTGAGCAGCCTGTGACGGTATGATTCCGCTTCCGTAGGCTCACTGGCTGATATTCAATGACCGGACGAAATGAAGCCTGCCCCTGCGGCAGCGGCAGGAAGTTCAAGAAGTGTCATGGCCAATCAGCACCGGCGTCTATAGCCGCGCCTGCAGTGAGTACGGATGTTTCAGGCTTGCTGCAACAATGCCAGTTGTTGTTCGAGCAAAAGCAGTTTACTGCTGCCTTTGCGGCGGCATTAAAACTGCCCAGATCAGCCCAAACCTGTCGTGTGCAAGTCGATATTCTGGTGGCGCGACGTGAGTCCGGCGATCTGGATGCGGCGCTGCCCATCATTGAGCAGTGGAAAAAAATGGATCCGGCCGATTCAGAGCTCTGGTCCAGAACCCTAGAAATCGCCCTTAACCAGGGCAACTCAGCAACACAGCGCGCCGCGCTGAAAAAGCTGCAGTTCCTTGCGCCGCGTAACGCCAGGACCTTTTATTACCACGGGCTGCTGGCGCAAATGGACGGCCAGCCGGAAGTGGCACTGGACAGTTTGGCTCAATCCGCCCGTCTGCAATTTCCAGACTATTTTCCAGCCAGCTGGAAGGTGCTGGCAGCATCCAAGGCCTTCGATATAGCCACTGGAAAATACCCCGGATCCGGTGAATCCAGTTATGCCCGCTTGCTGGGTGAAGGGCCAGTGGTTGCGGCGCTGAAGTCCAGCCTGGACAGCTGGGATGCAGCACACGCCAGTGATGCACAAACTTTCTCTGCCACGGAGCGATCGGTGATTGCCACAGCCTGGCAAAAACTGTCCATCGCCGGCATGCAGGGCTTGATCGATCTTGATGCCTGTCATGCATACAACGACAAAGCGCTGGCTTTGAATCCTGATTTGCTATCTGCCCGCAGCAGTGAGTTGTTCTGCCTGAATTACGATGCCAGTCTGAATGCTGATGAGATTTTCCAGAGGCACCTTGCGGTGGGTGACTGGTTGGCGCAGAAGTTTCCGGAACGAAAGCAGCGCTTTTTCAACTCGCTCGTAGCAGACCGGCCACTGAAAATTGCTTACCTGTCGTCCGATTTCTGTCATCACCCCGTGAGCTACTTCATCCTCCCGGTTTTGCGTAACCACCGGCCTGACCGGGTACGAAGCTATCTTTATTACAATCAGCAGAAACAGGACGATTTTACGGCCAAATGTGCTGCTGCTGCCGACCAGCTTCTCACCGTCTGGGACTATGATGACCATGCATTGGCCAACCAGATGGCGCGTGATGGCATCGATATACTGGTTGAACTGAATGGCGCCAGCAGCGGCAATCGCCTCACCCTGCTGGCGCAGCGGGCAGCCCCGGTACAGATCACCTGGCTGGGCTATCCAAATACCACCGGTTTGGCGACGGTGGATTACCGGATTGTCGATGGCCTTACCGACCCTGCGCCCCGGGCTGCAACCCTGAATCGGGAGCAATTGCTCTACCTGCCGCGCTTGTTTTCGGTTTACGACCCCATCACTGAGTTACCGCCGCTGGCGCCAGCGCCTAGCGAGCTGAACGGACACGTCACTTTCGGCAGCTTCAACAACATCAACAAACTGACCGCAGCGCAGTTGTCTCTGTGGGCAGAGATACTTCTGCAGGTTCCTGATGCCAGGCTGTTGTTCAAATACCCGGCGCTGGATTTTCAGGCCTTACGCATTGAGCTGCTTGAACTCTTGAATGCGGCCGGGATAAGTTCTGATCGGATCAGTTTCCAGGGACACAGCCCTGGTCGCAAAGAACACCTTGATGCGTACTCAGCTATTGATATACACCTCGATTCCTTTCCCTACCACGGTACTACCACCAGCTGCGAAAGCCTGATTATGGGTGTGCCCGTGGTGACCCTGGCAGGCGAGGATCATCGCTCCCGTGTCGGCGCCAGCCTGATGCATTCCGTGGGGCACGAGGAGTGGGTGGCTCACACAGCCGATGAATACGTGCGCATCGCCACAGAGCTGGCCAGTGATGGTCCGGCCCTGGCCGCCATTCGCTCGTCTTTGCGCTCCGAAGTACAGGCTTCTGCCTTGATGAATGCAAAAACCTTTACGGCTGAGCTTGAACAGGCTTATCGACATTGCTGGCAAACTTGGTGCCGTGGCACCGGCACCAGCGCTTAATTATTGCTGCGGGCATTGCTGCGGGCATCGCTTAGTCATTGCTGCAGGTTTCTGACTGAAAATTGTGTAGGATATTTGCTCTGTTTTGCATCCCGCAGCAAAATTTACTTTCCTTGACTTTGCGATTTCAGAACTTGCTCCTATAGTTTGCACAAGGGCGAATATTGGCCAGCCACACGGGCTGTCCTGATGCAGTGCAAAGGAGAAAGGGGATGATACGGTTGATGATCGTGGACGACCACGAGTTGTTGCGTTTGGGTTTGCGGCAAATTTTTTCTGATTATCACGACATTGAAGTTGTAGCCGAGGCCGGCGATGGCGAAACCGCCATACGCTTGTGTCGTGAAGTGCATCCCGATGTCATAGTGCTGGATGTCAGTCTGCCGGGCTTGTCGGGTTTTGAACTGACCCGTCGCCTCAAAATCGGTAAACCGGTCATTGTGTTGGCGCTGTCAGTGCACGATACCTCGCCGTATCCGGAGCGCATGATGGAAGCAGGTGCCAGCGGCTATCTCAGCAAGGGCTGTTCGGTCAGCGAACTGGTGCAAGCAGTACGCACAGTGGCCAGTGGCGGGCGGCATATCGGCTCTGCTATCGCGCAAAAGCTGGTTCTGAACAATATGGATGGTGCCAACGGCACACCCTTTGACAACCTGTCATCCCGTGAAATGGAAGTTTTGGTTTTGCTGGCAGAAGGGCATCGATTGGCCGAAATCGCTGATGCCATGCACCTCAGTCCGAAAACCGTTGCGACTTACAAATACCGGATTTTTGAAAAGCTGGAAATGCGCAATGATGTCGAAGTGACGCGACTGGCGATGCGCTATGGCATAGGCACACCCGCCTGAACAATACGCAATCTGAATCCGTAAGTGGAATGAGAAAGGGCTATAAGCCATTGATCAGCCCAGGCAATAAGACCGTCCGGCAACTCAGGCCGGACGGTTCAAAACCGCTTAATCTGCGCTTGCCGTCTCATTGGCGTTAGCCTGGCTGGCAGCTTTGCCAGGAACAGAATCAGCCTTTGCCGAGTCTGCCGAGTCAGATTTTTTTGAATCCGCGGGCTTTAACGTGTAAATACCCTTGCTGTCGCGCTCTGCTACAGCTGCGGGCGCAGTCTCCTTGGGCACAGGGGCAGGCTTGGCAGCCGTAGATGCTTCTGCTGAGCTGGACTTGTCTGGCGCCGCAGCTGGAGCTGAAGGCGTAGCAGAACGAACTGCTGAATCCGCTGCAGCTTCTGTTCTGGGTGCCGGAATCGCTGCCGCGACTGGCGCGGAATCAGCTGACTTGGGCGTTGCTGGAGGCTTGTCAGCCTGAGCTGCAGGCCTGGTCTGGTTAGCCACTTGGTTTTCCTGTTGTCTGGCTGGTTCTGCCTGACGCTCAGGTACCGGCGACGGGTGGTCGGACTGTGCCTGGTTGGGCTTGCCGGTATCCGGTTTGTTAGCTTGCTGCTCTGCTCGAGCAGGTGCAGGTCCAGACTGGGCCTCAGAGGATGAATTTCCTGAAGCAGCCTGATCGCCTACATGGCTTTGGCCATTATTCCGGTTGGCTGGCCGGTTTTCCGAATCCTGCTTCACATTGCCTGGCTGTTCGTTGCCAGCATTGGGACCGGATGAATCCGCAGATGATGACTGAGCGTCATTCGCTGGCGCATCACTCTGGTTGCCAGCATTGTTTTCACGGATCTTGTCATTGCCGGTTTTATACCGTGACCGACGGCGGCGACTGCGGCGCTTGGGTTTACCATCTGTTCCGCTGTTTGTATCGGCGGGACCACCGGGCGCGTTGTTATCCTGCGCCTGTTGGTCTGGCTGTGAACCCGCCTGATCGGCAGCATTATTCTGTTGCTCTTCAGGTTTCTGCGTACTCTGTCGGTTGCTGACGCGTTTTTTCTTGGCGGCCTTCTTACGTGGGGCACGTTTGCGCGTGGCCTTCTTGCGAGCTGGCTTGCCATCCTCCGAGCCTTGATTTGAACTGCGGGTTCGGGACGGTGCCTGAGATTGACTGCTGGCTTCGCTGCTGGCCGAAGTACTGGCCGATGTGCTGGCCGATGTGCTGGATTGGGCACTGGCCTTGCTGGCGGCCTGAACTTTCGCTGCGCTGGCTTTGACTTCTTCTTTGGCAATCGTAGGCGTGCTGGCAAACAAGCCTCCCAGGAGGCGGCTGATAAGCCCTGGGGTCTTGGTCGGCTCAAGCTTGACCTCGGCAACTTTAACCGGAGTGGGTCTGGCCTGGCTGGCTGCGGTTACAGCCGGAACGGCTTTGGGGATATGAGGCCGGGCGGCCGGCACACCCAGGTCTGCTTCTTCGGGTTCTTTGACATGGCTGTAACTGGGGTCATCGCTGACATCGGTTTTGCGTACCCGCTCGATCTCAAAACGTGGACGCTGCATATGCTCATTGGCCAGAACCAATACCGGTACATCATGCCGGGATTCAATTTCGCGTAAAGCCTTGCGCTTTTCGTTGAGCAGAAAATTGGCCACCCGTGTCGGAACCTGGATCATGACCTGTCCGGTGTAATCCTTCATGGCCTCTTCTTCGGCCAATCGCAAAATGGACAGTGCCAGCGATTCGATGCTGCGTATGGTGCCGTGTCCTTCACAGCGAGGGCAGGTTTCCTGGCTGGATTCACCCAGCGACGGGCGCAGGCGCTGGCGAGACATTTCCAGCAAACCAAAACGGGAAATACGGCCGGTCTGGACACGCGCCTTGTCAATTTGCAGCGCATGTTTCAGCTTTTCTTCCACATCACGCTGATGCTTTCTATCCATCATGTCGATGAAGTCGATCACCACCAGCCCGCCCAAATCACGCAAACGCAACTGACGAGCGACTTCTTCCGCCGCTTCCAGGTTGGTGTGGTAAGCGGTTTCTTCGATATCCGAACCCTTGGTGGCACGCGCGGAGTTTACGTCCAGGCAGACCATGGCTTCGGTGTGGTCGATCACCAGCGAGCCACCGGAAGGCAGATGCACGGTACGGTTGAAGGCCGATTCAATCTGGCTTTCGATCTGGTAGCGACTGAACAAGGGCACGTCGTCCTTGTACATTTTCAGCTTGCGAATATTGTGCGGCATGACATCCTGGATGAACTGCTTGGCATCCTCATAGACTTTGGGATCGTCTACCAGGATCTCGCCAATGTCATTGCGCATATGATCGCGCAGGGCCCGGATGAACAGGTTGCTTTCCTGATACACCAGGAAAGGCGCATGCCGTTCAGCGGCGGCTTTCTCGATGGAAGTCCAGAGCTGTAACAGGTAATCCAGATCCCACTGCAATTCTTCGGCTTCACGGCCCACACCGGCAGTGCGGATGATGATGCCGACGTTGTCCGGGGCAATTACATTCTGCAGCTGTTCACGCAATTCCTGGCGGTCTTCATTACTGATGCGACGCGAAACACCACCCGCCTTGGGGTTGGTGGGCATCAAAACCAGGTAACGACCGGCCAGGGAAATGTAGGTGGTGAGAGCTGCGCCTTTATTACCGCGCTCCTCTTTTTCCACCTGGATGATGATTTCCTGGCCCTCTTTGACGGCTTCCTGGATGGATACCTTGCCATCGCGGTTACGCGTCGAAGGGTGATAAAACTGCGGACAGATTTCTTTCAGTGGCAAAAAGCCGTGACGGGTTGATCCAAAATCGACAAAACAGGCTTCAAGTGAGGGTTCTACGCGGGTGATTTTTCCTTTGTAAACGTTAGCCTTTTTTTGTTCCAGGGTAGGGGTTTCAATATCCAGATCGACCAGTTTTTGTCCGTCGGCCACGGCGACACGCAACTCTTCTGCTTGAGTCGCGTTGATCAGCATTCTTAACATGTTGTTTTTCCTCAGGCAACCTGGCCTGAACGCGCCTATTCCATCACTTGCGTGACGGTTACACGATTCACGTACCCGGTCGAGCGACCTGTCCGAACCAGGATTGCCTATTCATAATATTTGTCTGCCGGCTGCCCAACATGGGTGCCGGAACCGCGCAGTCGCATCAACGGCAACCGCGGAAATTTAATTCATTTATGACTCTCGTAAGGATTGTTGTATCTTCTTTACGAGGATTGCTTGCGTAAATCGGAGTGTCCAGTTCCGCTGGCAAGCCAATTTCAAGCTCGCCCGCATGGCAAATTTCGGATACTTTCACAGGTAGGGACCTAACCCTGTACACCACGCTGGTTGGATTGCAACGCCCAAACCTAAGAATTCTGGCCGAAGAATTCGGCGCTGAAGACCGGAGCCATGAACGAATAAGAGCATCGTCCTACGCGGATTTCCGAAGGCTTGTAATATAACAGCCTTTTTTCGACCTATCAATGACTTGTAATTGGGATAAATAATCAACCTCATGAATGCCAAAGCACAGAAAACAGTGGCTGTTCGACAAGTGGAGGTGTCCAGTGATCGTGATGGACAGCGCCTGGACAACTTCCTCAGCACCCATCTCAAGGGATTACCCAAGTCCGCGGTCTATCGTTTGATACGTACCGGCCAGGTGCGGATCAACGGCGGGCGGGCCAAGCCGGACCGGAAATTACAGGCCGGTGATGTGGTGCGCATCCCGCCTGCGCGGGTGAATGAGCCGGGAAATTTTACGGTTTCAGATGCGGTGATCGCTCAATTGAAAGCGGCGGTACTGTTTCAGGACCAGGATTTCCTGGTTCTGGATAAACCGGTGGGTATGGCAGTTCATTCCGGTAGCGGCTTGCCTTGGGGTGTTATCGAAGCTCTACGCCAGGCACGTCCGGGGGAATTCATCGAACTGGCGCACCGCATAGACCGTGAGACCAGCGGCTGCCTGGTACTGGCCTTGAATGGCCAGGCGCTACGCCACTTGTCCGAGCAGTTTCGTGACGGCGGGGTAAAAAAACGCTACCTGTGCTTGATGGATGGGCGTTTGCCGGAAGACCTGGTGACCGTCAACGTGCCTGCCGGCAAGGATGCCTACGACGAAGAAGGTGAGGTTCTGCCGGAAAACAGCGGCAAGGAAGCGCTGACTCAATTCCGCCGTTTGCAGGACTATCCGGAATACAGTTACGTTGAAGCGGAAATATTTACTGGCCGAACCCACCAGATACGCCAGCACGCCAAGCACCTGGGCCTGCCTTTGGCGGGTGACCCGAAATACGCCAGCAAGGCAGATCTGAAATTCTGGAAGGTGAGGGGGCTCAAACGTATGTTCCTGCATGCCCACCACATCGAATTTCCGGACATGAAGGGTGAGCCTTTAATCGTCAACTCGAACTTGCCGGAGCCCTTGCGGTCGGTATTGGTGGAATTGGAATCAGGTTAAGAAATCATGCAGGGCAAAAATCCTACACAGTCAGTGACAATGCCGACTGGTGATGGCCCGGTCGCTGTGATCTAATTCGCGCAATGTACCGACCACTAGCAGCCTTCATTGGTTTGCGCTACCTGCGCGCCAAGCGAAGCAATCATTTTATTTCATTCATCTCGCTGATTTCCATGCTGGGAATCGCCTTGGGTGTGACTACGCTGATCACTGTGATTTCAGTGATGAATGGCTTCGAAAAAGAACTGCGCACCCGCATACTCGGTGCCATCGCACACGCGACCATACAACCCGTCGGTGGTTCCATCTCGGATTGGCACGTGCTGATAGACCAGGCCGAAACCAATCCGGCCGTATTGGGCGCAGCCCCATATATTGAGGAAGGCGTGTGGTTGCAGGGCAACGAATCCTCCGGTGCCATTTTGCGCGGCATTGACCCGGAACTTGAGCAACGCGTTTCCGAGGTGCAGGACAAAATGGTGGCCGGGGAATTGCGCGACCTCAAATCCGGTGAATACGGCATCATACTGGGCATCAGCCTGGCTTCGCGTTTACGCGTCGGGCCGGGCGATAAAGTGACCATGATTGCGCCCAGGCTGAAAGCCACGCCGGTGGGCGCCAGTCCTTTGATGCGGCGTTTTACCGTGATCGGTGCATTCGAGTTTGGTGAATATGAAAACGATTCTGCTCTGGCACTGGTGCATATCGCCGACGCAGCGCGCTTATTGCGTTTGCCCGAAGGCACAGTGGGTGGCATACGCTTGAAACTGGATGATATGGATCAGTCCTGGCGGGTGGCACGCGAGATATCCAGTGATTTGCCAGGCGACTATTTCGTGCGCGACTGGACCCAGGAGCGCGGCAACCTGTTCCAGGCGGTGCGCACGGAGAAAACCGTGATGTGGGTCATCCTTTCAATGATTATTGCGGTGGCTGCTTTCAATATCATTTCCATGTTGGTCATGGTGGTAACCGACAAACAATCGGATATTGCCATCCTTAAAACCATGGGTGCGAGACCGGGAACCATTTTGCGCATCTTCGTGATCCAGGGCAGCCTGATCGGTGTGATAGGCACCGCATTGGGCGTGGTCGGCGGAATATTGCTGGCCATGAACATCAGCTCAGTGGTGCCTTTCCTGGAACAGCTGTTTGGCTTCAGCCTGTTTCCATCCGATATCTACTACATCACCGAGCTGCCTTCTGAATTGCGCACAGAGGACGTAATCAAATTCTCAACAATGACGCTGGTCATGTCGCTGCTGTCAACGCTGTACCCCTCCTGGCGCGCTTCCAAAACCCATCCGGCAGAGGCTTTGCGCTATGAATAATGCGGCCCAATCCGAAAGCCCAAGCAAGGTGGTGCTGGATGCGCGTGGCATCAGCAAGTCATTCCACCAGGGCAGCAAGCGCATCGACGTGCTGGCCAATATCGATCTGACCATTGCAGCCGGGCAATCACTGGCCATAGTCGGTGCTTCGGGTGCGGGTAAAAGCACCCTGTTGCACATACTCGGCGGACTGGACAAGCCGGATCAGGGCGAAGTCTGGGTGGAAGGCAAATCCTTGTGGCAACAGTCCGAAGTGAGACGCGGCGAGATCCGCAATCTCACCATGGGATTTGTCTACCAGTTTCATCATTTGTTACCGGAATTCACTGCTCTGGAAAACGTCGCCATGCCCTTGTTGATTCGAGGCACAGCAGTCGCAGTAGCCCGACAGGCGGCTGCAGATTTGCTGGAGCGGGTGGGCCTGACAGAACGCCTGAATCACAAACCCGGCGAGCTGTCCGGGGGCGAGCGGCAACGGGCTGCTGCTGCCAGGGCATTGGTTGGCCGCCCGCGCTTACTGTTGGGCGATGAACCCACCGGCAACCTGGATGAACGCACGGCGCTGCAAGTCTATGGCTTGCTGGTTGAATTGAATCGCGAATTGGGCACCAGCCTGTTGCTGGTGACACATGACAACGCACTGGCTTCCCGCATGGACCAGAAATTCGAACTCCGCCTGGGTAGCCTGCACCGCCTCGAATAGCCATGCCCCTAGCTGGGCATTCAGCTCCTGCGTTCTATATTGTCGGCGTGGCGCTGGCATATGCCTGGTTCTTCCTGCAATGGCCTTTCTGGAGCCTGAGCCTTGTTGTTCTGGCTGCCGGTGTGTTGCTGCTGGTTCGAGCCTGGCGTATCACTTCAGATCCGGAAGCCAAGACTGGCTCAAAAAACAAGGCAGTCCGGAACTCAATTCGCAGCCTTGCCCCATTTCCTGCATTGAAATTTTTACTGCTACTCACAGGTCTACTGCTAACCAGCCTGGCTTTGCAATGGCAGCTGCAAGATCGCTACACGCGGGCAGAAGATCGCGACCCCATCACGGTGCAAGGGCGAATTAGCGGCTTGCCGGAAAATTTTGGTGATTACACCCGTTTTCGATTTCACCCGTTTGCTGATCCGAATTCATCAACGCAAGACTTGCCCTCTGAACTGCTGGTGAGCTGGTATCGCAATGCTCCGGAATTACGCCCTGGCCAGACCTGGCAACTGGAAATGCAAATCAAACCACCCTGGGCCCTGGTGAACTTTCAGGGTATGGACAAAGAGCGCTGGTTGTTTGCCGAGGGACTGGGAGGACTAGCCACAGTTCGGCAAGGACGATTGATCCAGCAGACTTCCTGGCGGGGCCAACTGGACCGCTTGCGACAGCAATTGAGTGGGGATATCGCAGTGGCAGACAGCCAGTCTGAGAGCCTGGGCATGATACGGGCACTGGCGGTGGGCGACCGCAGTGGCATGAATCGCGAGCAACGCGATGCACTTGCCAATACCGGCACCTCGCACCTGCTGGCCATTTCGGGTTTGCATGTGGGATTGGCCTATTTGTTCGCTTTTGGCCTGGCGCGTTTATTATTGCTACCCATTGGCCATCGACTACAAAACAGTCAGCTCTATTGCCTGATGTTTGGCTGGTTGGTGGCTTGCACTTATGCCGGGTTGGCTGGATTTTCTACTGCCACGGTACGCGCCCTGGTGATGCTGTCAGTGGTTTTGTGCCTGCTGCTGATCAAACGCAACATTCGCCCGCTATATTCCATGTGGCTGGCTTTAGCCGTCGTGCTGATCATCGAGCCGCTGGCCCCTTTGCAGGCGGGTGCCTGGATGTCTTTTGTCGCGGTTGCCGCTTTGTTGTTCTGGTTCGTACCGCGTCGCGGCCACAACAACTCGGTGCTTGCACGCAGCCTGCAAGCACAATTGGCGATCATGTGTTTCT
The DNA here is from genome assembly GCA_037968555.1 of Lysobacterales bacterium. Lineage (GTDB taxonomy): Bacteria > Pseudomonadota > Gammaproteobacteria > Xanthomonadales > SZUA-36 > JAWXBM01. Next base: position 21,139 of record JBBKVS010000070.1, read on the forward strand.
GCTTGCCCTTCAGTGCCTGGTGGTTTCAATCATCCAGCCCAGCCGGATTGCTGGCCAATCTGGTGGCCATACCCTGGGTCAGTTTCGCGGTGGTGCCGCTGGTGCTCATGGCGCTGGCGCTGTGGCCCATCTATGAACCCGCGTTTTACGGGTTGGTGAAATGGGCAGCTTATTCCACAGACGGATTGATGTTGCTGTTGCAGAATTTGGGCAATGCAGTGGACAACTACAGCACGCTGCTGCAACCGGGCTGGTTCAGCCTGGTCATGGCGGTGCTGGCCGGTGGCCTGTTGCTTTTGCCGCGCAGTCTGCGTTTGCAGCTACCTGCCGTTTTACTGATGTTGCCATTGCTGCTTCCGGCACAAGCAACGAACGCCGGAAAATTGCAATTGGAGGTGCTGGATGTAGGGCAGGGCACCTCATTGCTGTTGCAGATCGGCTCAAAGCTCTTGCTATACGACAGTGGGCCGGGGGATGGCAATGGCAATGATCTGGTGAACTCGGTGATTCACCCGGCAGTGTTGGCCAGCGGTTTTGGTCAACCTGACCGTATCATCATCAGCCACGCTGACCTCGATCATGCTGGCGGGCTGGCTGGTCTCCAACGCCGGTATCCCGAAGTGGCAGTCTATGGCAGCTTTCCGCAGCCACGAGCTGGAATCCAGGCCTGCGATGACCGGCTGGGCTGGTCCTGGCAAGGCAGTCACTTTGCGGTCTTGCACCCATCAGCCTATTTGCCTTACCAGGGCAATGATTCTTCCTGCGTACTGGATATTGATGTGGGTCAGTTCAAGCTGCTTTTTACCGGTGATATTTCCACTAAAGTTGAGCGCCGCTTGTTGAGCCGCAAACTGGATGTGTACCGCATACTGCTGGTTCCGCACCACGGCAGTCGTTCATCTTCCGATCCGGAATTGTTGCGGGCCACCTCACCCGAGTTGGCCATTGCCACTGCCGGAACCGGGAATCGCTTTGGTTTTCCGCGCCCTGAAGTCCAGCAACGCTATGCTGATGCTGGCATCAGGCTGTTGTCCACCGATCAATGTGGTGCCATCCGGCTGGAGATAGCAGCAGGTGGACAACTGCAGCTGCACAGCGCACGACGCCAACGTAAAGCACCCTGGCGCTGGCCAGCGGGAGGGGATTGCCCCTGAATTGAGCCTGCCAATCAATGTGTCCGATCAATGGTCAGCACCGGATGCGCCATGTATCATTCAGCCTGATTTAATCAAAGGAGTGAAGCGCGTGCTAGAGATCATCTACGCCGGTGGCTGGCTGATGGTTCCCATCATCTTTTGCTCAATATTGGCGGTCGCCATTATCGCCGAGCGATTCTGGGCCCTGCGCAGCCGCAATGTCATACCCGCCGGAGTGGGTGAGCAGGTTGAAGAATGGGCTGCCCGGCATGAACTGGATAAACGGCATATTGACCAGCTGCGCAATTCTTCGGCGCTGGGACGTGTGTTGGCTGCAGCTCTGGCCAATCGCCACAAGCCGCGTGAATTGATCAAGGAATCGGTGGAAGATACCGGCCGTCACGTACTGCATGAACTGGAACGCTTCCTCAATACCCTGGGCACCATCGCGGGCATCAGTCCTTTGCTCGGCCTGCTGGGTACTGTGATCGGCATGATCAAAGTATTCTCCGCCATCATGGAGCACGGTGTGGGCAATGCCAATGCGCTGGCCGGCGGCATATCTGAAGCGCTGATCACTACCGCTGCGGGCTTGTGTGTGGCCATCCCCAGCTATTTCTTCTACCGTTATTTCAAAGGCAAGGTGGACGAATATGTGATCAGCATGGAAGAGCAGGCCATCAGCCTGATCGAGGCTATTGAACGTGGACATGTTGCTCGCCTCGGTACACGCGTGCCTGGAGGCTGAGGCGTGAAGCTTCGCGCACGGGAACGTGAGGAACCCACGGTCGATCTGACATCACTGATCGACGTGGTATTCCTGCTGCTGATTTTTTTCATGGTCAGCACCAACTTTGAACGCCAGGCCGTTTTAAAGGTCGACTTACCGGAAGCCAGTGCGGTTGAAGCACCGGTGGAACAAGCCGAAAAACTGGAACTGGTGATCGACCCCACGGGCCGCATGTATCTGAACGACCAACAACTGATGGATGACCAACGCCAGACCATGATTGCTGCCTTTGAACAGGCTGCCGGTAATCGTCGTGATCTGCCTCTGTTACTGCGCGCCGACCGCATGACACCGCACCATTATGTAGTCATGGCCATGGATGTGGCGGCTGAGCTGGGTTTCACCAATCTTTCCATTGCCGCTGACCGCTCAGACGACTCGAGCGAATGAGCCAGGACGACAGCAGCTCTACGCAGATCTACTTACGCCTTTGGTCATACACCCGGCGTTATGGGTGGATGTTCGCGCTCGGCCTGGTTGGGGTCAGCATGGATGCCGCCATGCAGGCAGCCTTTGTCAAATTCATGGAACCCCTGATTGACCGCGTCTTTGTGGCCAAGGATTCGGAGTTCGGTTTGTGGTTGGCCTGGGTGATCGTGATGATTGGCATAGGCCGTATAGTCGGCAATTTTGCTGGCGTTTATGGCATGGAATGGGTAGGTCGCAAAGTAGTGGCCGACTTGCGACTGGAACTGTTCAGCCGCTATGTCACCTTGCCGGCCGCTTTCTTTGATCGCTATACCGCCGGTCAACTGATTTCCAAGCTGGCTTATAACAGTGAGCAGGTGGCCAACGCGGCCACCAAGTCCATAGTCACCGCTTTTCGTGATGTGATGTTGGTGATATTCCTGGTGGGTGTGATGGTTTCCAGCAGTCTCAAGCTGACCCTGGTCATGTTGCTTCTGGTGCCCATGATTGGTTTGTTGGTTACCGTGATCAGCCGGCGTTTTCGCAAAATCAGCCACCGTATCCAGGACTCCATGGAGGATGTCTCGCATGTCACCGAGGAAGTGGTCAGCGGTCACCGGGTGGTGAAAGTTTTCCAGGGACAAGAAACCGAAATTTCGCGTTTTGATCGGGTCAATGACAAAACCCGGCGCTTGCATATGCGCATGGAGGCCACACACCTGATCGGCTCCTCCATGGTCCAGGTGGCTGCAGTCACCGCCATCGTGCTGCTGATGGTTATCGCCACTCGGCCCAGCATGCTGGATAGCATTTCAGCCGGTACGTTTACCACACTGTTCTGGGCCATGGTGGGCACCATCCCGCCGCTGAAGCGACTGACCACCGTGCAATCACAACTACAGAAAGGCATAGCCGCTGCAGACAGTATTTTCAAGGTGCTTGACACCGAGAGTGAGCAAGATTCCGGCACCGTTTCCGTGGCACGAGTCAAAGGCGAGATTGAATTCCAGAATATCTGCTTCAGCTATCCCGGCGATGACCGTCCGGTATTGCAGGACGTCAGTTTCCGGGTTCCGGCCGGCAGTGTCACTGCTCTGGTAGGGCATTCCGGCAGCGGCAAAACCACCCTGGCGGGGCTGCTGCCACGCTTCTACTCCTACAGTCGTGGGCACATATTGCTGGATGGCGTGGAATTGAATGACTACACACTGGATAGCCTGCGTTCACAGATTGCCCTGGTCAGCCAGGACGTAGTGCTGTTCAACGACACTGTGGCCGGTAATATTGCCTATGGTGCGCTCAGTGGCGCAGCGGAAATGGATATCGAAAAAGCTGCCAAAGCAGCACACGCCATGGAGTTCATCGATCGCCTGCCGCTGAAACTGGCCACCGAAGTAGGCGAGAACGGCACCCTTTTATCAGGTGGGCAAAGGCAACGCCTGGCGATAGCCCGGGCCTTATTGAAAGATGCACCCATACTGATACTGGATGAGGCTACCTCAGCGCTGGACAACGAATCAGAACGCGCCATCCAGGAAGCACTGGCTGAAGTGATGAAGCATCGCACCACGCTGGTGATCGCGCATCGTTTATCGACCATAGAAAACGCCGACCAGGTGGTGGTGTTGGATCAGGGCAGGGTGGTGGAATCGGGCACGCATCAGGAATTGCTCGCCCATGGCAAAGTTTACGCAGGCCTGTACAACACCCAATTTGGCCCGGGCAAATCCGAGGTTTCATAAACCATGCGCCTCGAAATCGAACGCTGGCTGAACCGGGTCTGGTACGGCCAGCAAACTCCTCCGCTGTGGCTACGTGCCCTGGTACCGCTTTACCGCGGCGCATTCCTGCTTGATCGTAAGTTCCAAAAGCTCAAAAGCAGCGAACTGGAAGGTAAACCTATATTGGTAGTTGGCAATCTGACAGTCGGCGGCAGCGGCAAAACTCCATTGGTGATTCGCCTGTGCCGCGTATTCAAAGACGCCGGACTGAAAGTGGGTGTGGCCAGCCGCGGTTATGGCCGTCAAAGCCGTGGCTTACAACTTGTCAGTAAAAATTCAGACCCGTCCATGGTAGGCGACGAACCCCTGTTGATCGCGCAACGCAGCGGCGTGCCCGTAGTGGTTGCCAATGATCGCTGTGCTGCAGCACAAGCCCTGTTTGAACAGGGAGTGGACCTGGTCATCGCCGACGATGGACTGCAACACCACCGCTTGCCACGCAGTATGGAGATTTGTGTGATTGACAGCAGCCGGGAGTTTGGCAATGGTCGGCAATTACCCGCCGGGCCCTTGCGTGAACCTCTGCAAAGGCTGCAGCAAGTGGATTACGTGGTGGTGAATGGAGAAGTAGGCCCGTCATTGGCCACAGCAAAGGCGGTGAGCATGCAATTGGTGCCTGGAATGTTGCACTCACTGGACCAGAATCTTTCCTGGCGCTTGTCACAGTTTGCCGGCTGCCGTGCCAGCGCAGTGGCCGGTATTGCCAATCCCGAACGCTTTTTTCACAGCCTGGAGCAGGCGGGACTGATACTGGATCGGCATGCTTTCCCCGACCATCATGCTTTCAGCATGAATGACTTTGCAGAGCTGAACTCCAATTACCCCATCATCATGACGGAAAAGGACGCCGTGAAATGTCGCGGCCTGGCGATTAACAAGGCCTGGTACCTGGCTGTGGATGCACATCTGCCAGGTGAATTTGAATCTGCGGTGCTCACTGGCATGATAGCAGCGGTCAGGCAACAGAGACTTCAGGTAGCAGAGACTTAGCGCATGAATCCGGCATCCAGTCCCAAATACTGCATTGTTATACCAGCACGCATGGCTTCGCAGCGATTGCCGGGGAAACCACTGGCGACATTAGCCGGGCTCAGCCTGCTGCAGCATGTTTATCAGCGCGCTGCTGCCAGTTCTGCACAGAAAATTGTCATTGCTACGGATGACGAGACCATTTTTGAACACGCCAGCGGCTTCGGTGCGGAGGTGCAGATGACCTCGCCAACACATCAAAGCGGCAGCGACCGCATTGCCGAAGTGGCCCGTCAACTGGAGTGGGCCGATGAAACCATCGTGGTCAACCTGCAAGGCGACGAGCCCTTGATGCCAGCCGCCTGCCTGGACCAGGTTGCGGCATTGCTGCAAACGGATTCAACAGCAGATATGGCCAGCCTGTTCTGGCCTATCAACAATGCAGCAGAAGCTCAGGACCCCAATGTAGTTAAAGTAGTGCTGGCTCAGGACGGGAGCGCTTTGTATTTCAGCCGCTCCTTACTGCCTTATCCGCGTGATTGGGCCAGTGTGGATGAGGCCATTGCGGAAGGTGTGAATTGGCACCGCCACGTGGGACTTTACGCCTATCGAGCCGGAGCCCTGAAGCGCTTTTCAGAGCTGGCCCCCACGCCCCTGGAGCAAACTGAAAAACTGGAACAATTGCGTATGCTGGAAAGCGGCGGGCGCATAGTCATGGCCAAAGCCTGCGCCTTTATTCCAGCTGGAGTGGACACGGCTGAAGATCTGGAACGGGTACAGAATATCCTGCTAAGTGACATTAAATAGACTTCATATCTTGTTGTATTAACAATATATATGACCGACGTAACTCCTAAAAAGTCCTTTAAAGGCAAAGCTTACGCCAGGCGTTTGCCCACGCGGCCTGGCGTTTACCTGATGCGCGACGAAACAGGTCAGGCCTTGTACGTAGGCAAGGCCGCAGATCTGCGCAAGCGCGTAAGCAGTTATTTCGATGCCCGACCCAAGATCGAACGCATCATGCGCATGGTGGCACGCATTCAGTCCATCGAGATCAGCCTGACGCGCAGTGAAAGTGAAGCACTGTTGCTGGAAAACGAGTGGATCAAGGCACATAAACCGCGTTACAACATCCTCTTGCGCGACGACAAGTCCTACCCCTGGATAGCCATTACCGCCGGACATGAGTTCCCACGCATTGCGTTCTACCGGGGTGCAAGGGACAAAGACACGCGTTATTTCGGACCCTATCCTTCGGCCAGCTCCACGCGCGAAAGCATCAGCATGATCCAGAAAATATTCCGTTTGCGAAATTGTGACGACAGCTACTTTGCTCATCGCAGCCGGCCTTGCCTGCAATACCAGATACACCGCTGCACAGCGCCCTGTGTGGGCCTGGTCAGCGCAGAGAATTACGCCTCGCAGGTCAGTGATGCCACGCTGTTTTTACAAGGCAAGGATCAGAACGTCATTGATAAGATGATCCAGCGTATGGAATCTGCTTCGGTCCGACAAGACTATGAACTGGCTGCCACCATTCGTGACCAGATCCGTACCCTCAAGGAAATCCAGGCTCAACAGTATGTAGCCGGCGCTACGGGTGACATCGATTTTATCGCTGTGGCACAGGATCGGGGCAAGAGCTGTGTGCAGGTTTTGTCTTTCCGCGCCGGTCGCAACCTGGGGCAACGCAGCTATTTTCCCAGCCATACCGACGACCGCGAAGCAGCTGAAGTACTGGATGCTTTTCTTGGGCAGTTTTATCAACAGCGTTTACCACCGCCCTTGCTGGTGATTTCCAAAACGGTAGAAAACCAGCAATTGCTGGAATCGGTGTTCGGCGATATGGTCGGGCGTAAAGTGAAACTACAGGCCAAGCCACGCGGAGACCGACGCCAGGTCTTGCTGATGGCGCAGCAGAATGCCCGCCAGTCTTTGGGTCTGCGTCTGGCCAGCGAAGCCAATTACCAACGCCAGTTGGAAGAATTGCAACAACTGTTGGGGCTGGACGATTTGCCAGCCCGTATCGAGTGTTTTGACATTTCACACACTGCGGGCAATCAGACTGTGGGTTCCTGTGTTGCCTTTGGTGCAAGTGGTGCCGATAAGTCCCGCTATCGCCGTTATCTTCTGAAAGACATCACTCCGGGGGATGATTACGCCGCCATGCGCCAGGTACTGCAGCGTCGCTATGAACCAGTGCAGCAGGGGGAGGGCGAACTGCCTGACCTGCTTTTGATCGATGGCGGCAAAGGCCAGTTGCAGCAAGCCATCGATGTAATGGCTGGCCTGGGCATCAGCGGCCTGCCCATTGTAGGTATAGCCAAAGGGGCGGCCAGGCGCGCAGGTTATGAGGAGTGGGTCAGGCCGGCGCCACTGCCGTCGCTGTTTCCAGGGCCCGGTTCGCCTGCTTCACACCTGGTGCAACAGGTACGGGATGAAGCCCATCGCTTTGCGATCACGGGTCACCGTGGTCAGCGCAACAAAGCTGCATCACGCTCTGGCCTGGAAAACATACCGGGCGTCGGACCCAAGCGGCGCAAAGGCTTGCTCAGTCACTTCGGTGGGCTGCAAGGAGTCAAGCGCGCTGGCGTAGAAGAGTTATCCAGTGTGCCTGGCATCAATCAACAACTGGCCGAACAAATTTACCGGGCATTGCATTGAATTTGAGCGGCATAAATATCGGTTGTGAATTAGTCACAACAGTCTGCGATAATAAGCTGCATACACTGCGCCTACTGGACCACCCATGACCCTGACTCTGCCCACCATGCTGACACTTGTGCGTATCGCGCTGGTGCCGGTACTGGTAGCCCTGTTCTATCTGCCTTATCACTGGTCCAATATGGCCTGCGTGGTGGTTTTTGTGGCAGCGGCCATCACTGACTGGGCTGATGGTTACATCGCCAGACGTCACGGGCAGATGTCTCGCTTCGGTGAGTTTCTGGATCCGGTTGCCGATAAGATCATGGTGGCCACGGCTTTGATTCTGCTGGTGCAAAGGCAGGAACACTTTGAAGCGATCTTTGCCATCGCAGCTGCCATTATCGTTGGACGTGAAATCACCATTTCCGCATTACGCGAATGGATGTCGGAGATTGGCGAGCGCAAGCTGGTCAATGTTTCCTGGTTGGGCAAAACCAAAACCGGTTTCCAGATGACCGCCATCGGATTCCTGCTGTATCACGACAATATGTGGTTTCTGCCGATCGCCTTGATTGGCGAGTTGTTGCTTTATACCTCAGCGGCGCTGACCCTGTGGTCCATGTGGACTTACCTGCAATCTGCCTGGCCTGCCATGAGCGATCAGAAACACCATGACCCTTCGGCTTATCCCGGCAACCAGGGTAGTACGATAGAGCCACTGGCCACTGCCACAGACTCCACCACCAGCCCAACGCCGGATTGATACCCGAAAACATGAGCCAGGTAGCAGGACGCAGGACCACACCCACCGTACGCATTGGCAAAGTGCTGATTGGCGGCGATCACCCGGTTGTGGTCCAGTCCATGACCAACACCGATACGGCTGACGCCAAATCGACGGCGCAGCAGGTCGCCGAGCTGGCAAGGGCTGGCAGTGAGTTGGTTCGTATCACCGTCAATACACTGGAAGCGGCGCAGGCAGTTCCTGAAATCGTTCGCCGCCTTGAGATGATGTCCTGTGATGTGCCGCTGGTGGGTGATTTTCATTACAACGGCCACCAGTTGCTGACCGCAGTACCCGAATGCGCCCGCTTGCTGGCCAAGTACCGCATCAACCCGGGTAACGTGGGTTTCGGGCGCAAGCGCGACGACCAGTTCGCCACTATTATTGAACTGGCCATCAAGCATCAAAAGCCAGTCCGGATAGGAGTGAACTGGGGCAGCCTGGACCAGTCATTGCTGGCGAAATTGATGGATGAAAACGCGGCCAGCGCGGCTCCGCAAGATGCCCAGGCCGTAATGCGTGAAGCTTTGATCCGTTCCGCGCTGGACAGTGCGGCACAGGCTGAAGCATTGGGCTTGCCACACGATCACATTATCCTGTCCTGCAAGGTCAGCAATGTGCAGGACCTGATCGCGGTTTATCGCTCCATAGCCGGTCGCTGCGATTACGTGTTGCACCTGGGATTGACCGAGGCAGGCATGGGCAGTAAAGGCATAGTCTGTTCCACTGCCGCCCTGGCAATACTGTTGCAGGAAGGTATAGGCGATACGATTCGCATCTCGTTGACTCCGGAACCAGAGCAATCACGTACCGATGAAGTGATCGTGGCACAGGAATTGCTGCAAAGTATGGGCCTGCGGGCCTTTGCACCTATGGTCACAGCCTGTCCCGGATGCGGCCGCACCACCAGCACCTTTTTCCAGGCCCTGGCGCGTGATGTGCAGGGCTTTGTACGTGAACGCATGCCGGAGTGGCGCACCCAATACCAGGGTGTGGAGAACCTGTCACTGGCTGTTATGGGTTGTGTGGTCAATGGCCCGGGTGAAAGCCGCCATGCCAATATCGGTATCAGTTTGCCCGGTACCGGCGAAGCACCGGTGGCACCCGTATTCATCGATGGCCACAAACAGGTGACATTACGGGGCGAAAATCTCAGCGATGATTTCCTGCAACTCATCGAGCAGTATGTAGAAAAGAATTATCCACGTTTCGTTCCTGAAACCTGATCAACCACCTGGACTTTGCATTGATGGGCTTATTGCGCAGCAAGAAAACCATGGCCGAAAGCGCCGACCGACACGAGCTTTACCAGTTATCGGTACAGGATGCCGAGTCCGAAATCGATTTTGTACTCGATACCTGGAATGAACTGCGTGAACGGCCGGCTGAAGTATTGCGTGAGGATTTCTGCGGTACAGCCCTGACAGCCTGCGAGTGGGTGCGGCGTGATGCGGATCACTATGCCTTCGCCATCGATATAGATGGCAGCGTGCTGGACTGGGGCAAACACCACAATGCTGCCGTATTAAGCCTGGAAGATCAGCAGCGCCTGGAACTGATACAAGCAGACGTATTGCGGGTTGACGCCGGTCTGGCGGACATTGTTCTGGCCATGAACTTCAGTTATTGGCTATTTCATACACGACCGGCTTTGCTGGAATATTTTCAGAGCGTGTACCAGTCATTGACCGACGATGGCCTGTTTTTTCTCGATGCTTATGGCGGTTACGATGCGCCACGGGAATTGGAAGAGCCAAGAGAAGTCGATGGCTTCACCTATATCTGGGACCAGGCCAGTTTCAACCCCATTGATTCGAATATGACCTGCCATATCCACTTTGAATTCCCCGATAATTCACGGCTGGACCAGGCTTTCAGTTACCACTGGCGTTTGTGGACCCTGCCTGAAATCAAGGAAATCCTGATGGAAGCAGGATTCAGCCAGGTGGATATTTACTGGGAAGGTACGGATGAAAATGGTGAAGATGGCGATGGCATCTACACACCTCAGCTGACCGGCGATGCTGACGCCGGCTGGGTCTGCTATATCGTGGCGCAGCGCTGATTCAGGGCTACTGCTTTGGTTAGCTCTGAATAAATCAGAGTTTCCCTAATCATGGGTTTCCCGGAAAGCCCTTTTCGCTGTCCATTGTTTTCCATTCTGTTCAAAACCTCTCACAGAATCACCCGGTTGCAGCGCTGAAACTGTAAAAATCGTGTAGGTCTGCTTGTCGGTATTCACACAGTTCACCATGCTGGCCTCGACCTGACCGCCTGTCGTGCGTATAAAACAGGGTGATGCAACATCGGGGGCCTGCGGGCCTTCGATATCCAACACCTGTGGCCGTCGTTTGACTTCACCGAGGTGGCGGGCACGGGCGATGACTTCCTGCCCAGGATAGCAACCTTTGCTGAAACTAACGGCTCCTATGGTGTCCAGGCCCAGCATTTGGGGAATATATTTCTCGGAACTGGCGGCATTCAGCCAGGGGATTCCAAATAACATTTCGGATCGCTGCCAGCGCTCAGTTGATTCGGGGCTTGCAGGCGGTTTCATTGTCGAAATGGCGTACTGTGCGGGCACAGTGCGCGGTTCCAGCAAGACCACACTGTCAACCAGGAAGTCATGCGGGTCAACGACAAACAGGTAATGTCCATTCAGGGGTTCAAGCTGCACATCTTCACGCAAGATAAATTGCTGCAGGCGTTCGGCCAGCGGATTCAACAAGCTGGTTTCTACCACCACCAGCCAATGGTCTTGCTGAGGCGCCAGAAGAAGTGTGGCAATCACCTTACCCTTGGGCGAGCAATAGGCTGAAAAAATGGCCGCGGGCGAAGTCAAGCCTGACAGATGAGCGGTCACCTGCGATTGGAGAAATTTGCCTGCATCTGCGCCGGCAACTTTAAGTACGGAAAGATAGGTAAGAGGGGTCATGGGCTCTACGTATTGGCGAAATTAAGCATGTCACAATGGCATGTCACAAAATTGGCCACGGATCAGCGGTACGTCCTTAGCCTGAGAACACAGGATTCTAACCGATTGCAATCGATGATTTGTGGTTTTGTCCTTGATTAAAACAAATTGAGTCAGTAGGCTTTGACGGATGCATTCCAATCCAGCAACCCAGCGCCAGGCCGAAACAGCTGAGGGGCTGGAAAAGACCGAATCCAGCCCTACAAAAGTCGAGCCCGAAGCGACTGCAAAACGTGAAATTGGTGGCCGTCCCGGCCCGGACCCGACACGCTACGGCGACTGGGAAAAAAACGGACGATGCATTGATTTTTGAGCGCCAGACCCCGATCTTAGCAGCATTCCCGGAATCCTAAACGTGAAACAAAGACCGCTATCACCGTTCATGATCGGCCCCTATTACCGGCCGCAATTAACCTCCATGATGTCGATCACGCATCGCGCTACCGGGGTGTTGCTGGCGCTGGCAGGGGCACCTTTATTACTCTGGTGGATAATTGCCGTCAGTCGCGGTGCGGTTGAACTGACTGCTTTGTACTCCTGCCTGGGCAGCCTGCCAGGCAAAATAATTTCACTGGCACTGCTATTCAGCCTGTGTTTTCACTTCTGCAACGGCATCCGGCATTTGATCTGGGATACCGGACGTATGTTGAAAATTGAACACGCCTATCGCGCGGGCTGGACGGTGCTGGCAGCTGCGGTGATCGGTACTGTCTTGCTGGCAGGAGCATTGCTATGAGCGAAATGCGCAACCCCTTGGCACGGGCACGTGGCCTGGGTAGCTCCAAATCCGGTTTACCTCATTGGCGGTCACAACGCATCACTGCAGTGGCTTTGCTGTTGTTGATACCCTGGCTGGTCTGGTCGCTATTGCAACTGGCCGGAACCGGGCATGTTCAAGCGGTATCTTTCGTGGCTGATCCCTTGAACGCCACGCTGCTGATCCTTCTTTTAATGTGCATGTTGTATCACGCCATGCTCGGCCTGCAGGTCATTATCGAGGATTACATCCACCACCATGGTCTGTCATTGGTGCTGCTGTTTGCCATTCGCATAGCCGCAGCAGCAGGCGTGATCACGGCTGTCATCCATGTATTGAAACTGGTGCTCGGGGCCTGATTGATGAGCAAAGCGTACGAATTGATTGAACATAAATACGATGTCATCGTGGTTGGAGCCGGTGGTGCTGGATTACGCGCCACCATGGGGCTGGCAGCTACCGGTCTGAGCACGGCCTGTGTGACCAAGGTATTTCCCACCCGCAGTCATACCGTGGCTGCGCAAGGCGGTATGTCGGCCGCTTTGGGTAATATGGGCGAGGATGACTGGCGCTGGCATATGTACGACACCATCAAGGGATCGGACTGGCTGGGTGATCAGGACGCGATCGAGTACATGTGTCGTGAGGCCATACCGGCCGTAATCGAACTGGAACACTATGGTGTACCGTTCTCACGCACCGATGACGGGCGCATATACCAGCGACCTTTCGGTGGCATGACCACCAATTTCGGTGAAGGCACAGCACAGCGCACTTGCGCGGCTGCCGATCGCACCGGTCACGCGATTTTGCACACCCTGTACCAGCAAGCACTGAAACACGACGCTACGTTTTATATTGAGTATTTCGCCACCGATCTGCTGATGGACGAGCAGGGCGTATGCCGGGGTGTACTGGCCTGGGATTTATCCAACGGCACACTGCATCTGTTTCGCGGCCATGCGGTCATCCTGGCAACAGGTGGTTACGGGCGCAGTTATTTTTCCTGCACCTCAGCACATACCTGTACTGGCGATGGCAATGGCATGGTATTGCGCGCCGGCCTGCCGCTGCAGGACATGGAATTTGTGCAATTTCACCCCACTGGCATCTATGGTGCTGGCTGTTTGATCACAGAAGGTGTACGCGGCGAAGGTGGTTTTTTGACCAACTCCAAGGGTGAGCGTTTTATGGAGCGCTATGCACCCAACGCCAAGGACCTGGCTTCACGTGACGTGGTCAGCCGTTCCATGACCATCGAAATCCGTGAGGGCAGGGGAGTGGGCGCCAAGGGCGATCATATCCACCTGAACCTGCAGCATCTGGGCGCCGATGTATTACACGAACGCCTGCCGGGCATTTCTGAAAGCGCACAAATTTTTGCCAATGTGGATGTCACCAAGGAACCCATCCCGGTGCTGCCCACGGTGCACTACAACATGGGTGGAATTCCTACAAACTATCACGGCGAAGTCGTAACGCTGAGCGATGGAGAACCGGATACTGTAGTACCAGGTTTGTTTGCTATCGGTGAAGCAGCCTGCGTGTCGGTACACGGTGCCAACCGGCTGGGTTCCAACTCGCTATTGGACATCATCGTATTTGGACGCGCCGTGGCTCACCGCTGTGCTGACCTGATCAAGCCAGGCGGCAAGCACCCGGAATTATCGACTGAGTCGGTGGATCGTGTGCTGGAGCGATTTGACGGCTTGCGTTATGCCAAGGGCGAGCGCTCCACCGCATCGATACGCGATGAGATGCAGCATGTCATGCAGAGTAACGCTGCTGTATTCCGTACCGGTGAAGTGCTGCAGGAAGGCTGTGAGCTGATCAAGCAAGTATATGGTGCGTTTAAAGATGTGGGTGTTTCCGATCGCTCTATGGTGTGGAATTCTGACCTGGTGGAAACCTTTGAGTTGAGCAACCTGCTGGGTTGTGCTGTGACCACCATGCTGTCGGCCGAGAATCGCAAGGAAAGCCGCGGTGCACATGCGCGGGAAGATTTTCCGGATCGAGATGACGAGGGCTGGATGAAGCACACCCTAAGCTGGATGGAACCCGATGGCAGTGTGCGTATCGATTATCGCCCGGTGCATATGTACACCCTCAGCGATGATGTAGAAGTTGTACCACCCAAGGCGCGTGTTTATTAGTACAGCTCTGAATAATTCATCCATGAATTCTCAGAGCACGCCCAACAAAAAGTGTCATTTTTGTTGGGCTTCATTTTCAATGATTGAGAATCATTGAAAATGTTGGCACATCCTTGTGCCAAAACACCCCTCAGTTGAGCGGGGGTCACATTTGAATTTCTGGAGATTTGTGAATGGCCGAGTTTCGCCTGCCCAAGAATTCGCGCATCAGCAAAGGTAAGACTTTTGCTGCTGCCCCCGGGGCCAAAAATGTAAAAAACATCAGTGTTTATCGCTGGAGCCCGGACGACGATGCCAATCCGCGCATGGATACCTATGAGGTAGACCTGGATAGTTGCGGCCCGATGGTGCTGGACGCCATCATCAAGATCAAAAACGAGATTGATCCGACCCTGACTTTCCGGCGGTCCTGCCGCGAAGGCATTTGCGGTTCCTGCGCCATGAACATCGACGGCACCAATACGCTGGCCTGCACCAAACCCATTGCTGAGGTAAAAGGTGATATCAAGATTTATCCTTTGCCGCATTTGCCGGTGGTCAAGGACATCGTTCCCGACCTGACCCATTTCTACGCCCAATACGCCACCATCAAGCCGTGGATTCGCACCCAAAGCACCACGCCACCCGATCGCGAACGCCTGCAAAGCAAGGAAGATCGCGAAAAACTGGATGGCTTGTACGAATGCATACTCTGCGCCTGTTGTTCCACTGCCTGCCCCAGCTATTGGTGGAATGGCGATCGCTACCTGGGCCCGGCCGTATTGCTGCAGGCTTATCGCTGGCTGGCCGATTCTCGCGATGAAGCTACTGGCGAGCGGCTGGATGAATTGGATGACCCTTTCCGTTTGTATCGTTGCCACACCATCATGAATTGTGCGCAAACCTGTCCCAAAGGATTGAACCCGGCTAAAGCCATTGCCGAAATCAAGAAAATGCTGATCATGCGCGCTGGCGCCTGATATCGGCTTGGCCAGGAGGTGTCTGAAGACATGAAAGGGTCTGAAGACATGGATGGGCCTGGACAAATGCGGGTGCGCAAACTGAAGTGGCTGTGCCGCCGGGGTATGAAGGAACTGGATGTGCTGCTGGAGCAGTTTATCAAAAGCCAGTCTGCTGCACTGCAGCAGGGTGCCTGGCCTGAGTTGGAAAATCTGTTGGCCTTGGAAGATGATCAGCTGTGGGATTTCGTCCAAAAACCTGCAATAGCCAGCAATGATTTCCAAATGCTGTTGTTGCACATCAGCCATGGCCCTGACAAACGTACTTGAATTGCAATCGGGCAGCGACCAGCGCTTGCGTCTGGGCTTGTGGTTGGTTTGGCTGGCCGCGCTGCTGAGCGTGGCAGTTCATGCCCAGCGCATGCCACTCCTGCTATTGCTGATCAGTGCTGTGTTGTTGCTGCTGGCCCTGCCTGGTTTCAAATCACCCGCTCTGAAGCATCAACGTCTGCAATTGCATGCCGATGGTAAGATCATTTATGAGCATTTTCAGGGTCGCTGGCACAGCAGGATCTGGCGCAGTCCCTGGTATACCGTGATCAGGATAGAAACGGGTCAGCAGAAATGGTCTGCGTGTATCAGTTCGGCCAATAATTCCGCGGATGTCTACCGTCGTCTGGGTATCTGGTGTCGCTATTCGCCGCAGGAAATTGCGCCTGATACCAGTCGCAAAAGCGCCCAATCCAGCTGATCTGTTCAAGCAATAACAGCAGCTTGGCCAGTCGCCGGGATTTGTGAAAACAAGCGAAAGCCCGCAGCCAGCGCCTCATACTGGTGAAGCGCATTGGAACTATGCCCGGAAAGCGACTCTAATGAACAGCTTAGTTGTTTTCTTGCGCCCAACAGTTTATTTGCTTGCTGGGTAGCCTGAAAGGCACAATAGGGTAGGTGCGAGACACAACTCGTTACATTTCAACCGGAGGCAAGCGTGAAAGAAATCAATAAAATTGACCGTCGTCAGTTCCTGACCATGGGCGTAGCTGGCAGTGGTGTGATCGCCTTGAGCGCCATCCCGATTCATCTGCTGGCACAAGACGCGGTGGCCGAGAGCGAACCACTGGCTCAGGCCATGGGTTATGTCGCTGATGCCAGCAAGACGGATACCGCCAAGTTCCCCAAACGGGCCGGTGAAGCAGGTGCCAAACAGTTCTGTCACAACTGCGCGCTCTATGCAGGCGAAGCCGATTCAGAATCTGCTCCATGCAGCATATTCCAGAATCGACAGGTTGCCGGAATAGGCTGGTGCAATGCATGGGTGGCCAAGTCTTAGAGTTTTCACCTGTTTTCGCTGATCGGATCACCTGTCGTTAGGTCAGGGAAGTCCCCATTTCAGGCGGCGCATTCGCCGCCTTGTTTTTACCTGAGGTTCGGAGTCATCACTAATTGATGGCTGATTGCATTCCTGCCAAGCTGGGCTTGGTTCTTCAGATAATAAAATAATGCGACAAATTCCCGCAACGGTCTGGCGACTGACAATCGCTTTCGCCCTGATGATGTCTGGCACATCCATGATGGTATTAATCGCCGGCATCATAGGTACCGAATTCGCACCGACTGTAAACCTGGCGACTTTACCCATTGCCCTCACTATTGTGGGCGTGGCTTGTTCCACCTTGCCCACTGGCAAGTTGCTGGGTAGATATGGCCGCAAGCCGGTGTTTTTGAGCTATGCGATCCTGGCCATGGGCGGTGGCTTGCTGGCAACAGCCAGTCTGGTTATTGATAGTTTTTTGCTCTTCTGTATCGCCGCACTGGTCATAGGTTGGGCTGCTGCAGCAGGCCACCAATATCGTTTTGCCGCCCTGGAAGCAGTGCCACCCCAACTGGCGTATAAAGCAACTTCGGTTTTGCTGATGGGCGGTATACTCGGCGCATTTATCGGGCCCGAGCTGGCAGTGCGCGGCCGCTTGCTGCTGGAAACGGAATACGCGGGTTCCTACTTGTTCCTGGTAGCAGCCTACTTTGCAGGCTTGCTGATTATCAGCGGCTACAAAGACGAGCATGATGTCAATCACCGGCATACGGGGCAGGGCAGAGCCCTGTTAAAAATTCTGGCAGCACCGCAAATTCGTCTTGCAGTTGCTGCCGCTGCGCTGGCCTACGCGGTTATGAGTTTTATCATGACGGCTACACCTATCAGCATGCACAATCATTCAGGTCACAGCCTTGAAGCTACCAAGTTCGTTATCCAGTCTCATATCGCAGCCATGTATTTGCCGTCCTTGTTTTTCAGCTGGTTTTTTGCGCGATTGGGCTTTAAAGGAATGTTCTGGACAGGCATCCTGATTTACATCCTGTGCTTGAGCGTGGCGCTGATCGACACCCAACTGCTTAACTACTGGGTTTCTTTGGTCTTGTTGGGCATAGGCTGGAATTTTCTGTTTCTTTCTGGAACCAATTTATTGCCTCAAGGTTACCAACCCGAAGAGCGCTTTCGAGTGCAATCGATGAATGATTTCCTGGTGTTCTCAGTTCAAGCCACTGTAGCGCTCAGTTCAGGCTGGTTTTTGGCCCAGCTGGGCTGGCAAGGATTGCTGTTGAGCTGTATACCCCTGTTGCTCACTTTTACGGTGATGTTGTGGGTTTGGAGAAGGGCGTTGATTCCTCCTGTTGCACTCACTCATTCCTGAATTCGATGATTCTATAAGTTCGTATAATGTATATTATGTTAAATAGAATATTATTCCATCTATTTAAACAGGTAAAATACGAACAGCTTCAGGGCCAGCCCACCATAATCGGCACGTAGATGGCTCACAGTAGACTTGCAGCTTTAACAGCGTATTCGCACAGTTGCTGTAATATCATTTCAACAGCAAGGCCAATCCCAATTGCTACACACAGAATAATCTCAAGGAAATCTGCAGTTTATGAATGAACTTACACAGAAAACCGTTCGCATAATTGGCGTGCCCCTGGATCTTGGCGCCAGCCGTCGAGGTACCGATATGGGACCATCTGCCTTGCGCATCGCTGGCCTGGGTGCCGCTCTGCGACGTCTGGGGTATGAAGTTGCACGCGAAGAAGACATTCCGGCGCCCGCTATGGAAACCCGTTCAACGGAAAATCGCGAAGCGCGGTTCAAGGCTGAGATTCTGGAAGTCTGCAATAATGTTTCAATCAAGGTTAAATCAATCCTGGAAGCCAATGAATTTCCACTGATTATTGGTGGTGATCACTCCATAGCCATGGGCACCGTTTCCGGTGTTTCCAGCTACTTCCGTGATCAGAACAAGAAAATTGGCCTGATCTGGTTTGATGCTCATGGAGACATGAATACCCCCGGTACCTCTCCATCAGGCAATATTCACGGTATGCCTTTGGCACATTTGTTGGGTCAAGGTGATGAAGACCTGAAGAATATTTGCGGCTTTCATCCCAAAGTGGACCAGGAAAATGTAGTCCTGATCGGGATTCGCGATATAGACGCCGGTGAACGACGAATTATCAAAGAATCCGGCATTCACGCCTTCACCATGCGCGAAATTGATGAACAAGGCATGGCAGCGGTGGCGGCCCAGGCACTGGAAATCGTTAACGATGGCACGGCAGGCTTTCACATCAGCTTTGATGTGGATGGCTGTGACCCTACAGTAATACCTGGTTCTGGCACCCTGGTGCCCGGTGGTGTCAGCTTCCGCGAGGCTCATTTGCTGCTGGAATACTGTGCGGACGACGGCAATATGGTTTCAATGGAAGTGGTAGAGCTCAATCCTTTCCTGGACGAGCGCAATATCAGCGCCAAGCGCACCTTGCAGCTCATACTCAGTGCCATGGGTAAAAGCATACTCTAAGTGATCATATTTCAAGGCCCACCCTGCTCATTTGGTACCTGGCTTACGGAAAATCAGCAAGCAAGCGCATGAACAAAAATTTTCAGGAGGCCTTCCAATTGATCATTCCCGCTCAATGGAAAATCCCGGCGCGTGAATCAGTCACAATTCTGCCTTGGCTTGTGGAACATGCACATGTAGTCCAGCTATCGTGAATCTCTGGCTGTTTTTTTCACTGATTGTCGTCGGCATTGTGCTCGCCCTGTTCATTCCCAGGTGGCGTTTGAAGCGTGCATTGAAAGCGCCCTTCCCGCCTGAGTGGGTGGAAATTGTGGAGCGCAATATCCAGGTTTATCGCAATCTTCCCATGCCACTGCGGCTGCAATTGCGCCAACTGATCAAACAATTTTTACACCATAAGACCTTCACGGGCGCTGGCGGGCTGGAAATCACCGATGAAATCCGCGTAACCATAGCAGCTGAAGCCTGCCTGCTGGTTCTGAATCGCAATTCAAACGTGTACCCCAATTTGCGGTTCATCATTGTCTATCCCACAACCTTCATCGCCCAACACCAGAACGTGGATGAAGCAGGTGTGATGCAGGGCGAGTCTCGTGATTTGCTGGGCGAGTCCTGGCAGAACGGTAAAGTCATCCTGTCCTGGGATTCAGTACTGAGCGGTGCGCGCAATTTTACCGATGGCCGGAATGTAGTGCTGCACGAATTTGCTCACCAGCTGGACAGCGAAACCGGCAGCACCAATGGAGCACCGCTGCTGGGTGGAGCCTCAAGCTATCGCAGCTGGGCGGCCGTGCTTTCTGAAGAATTCAATGAACTGCAAGATGACACACGGCACAAAAAGCGCTCCCTGATGGATCAGTACGGAGCCACCAATCCAGCCGAGTTCTTCGCAGTAGCCACGGAAACGTTTTTTGAAAAGCCCAAACAAATGGCCAAACACCATCAGGAATTGTTTGAAGTGTTGAAGTCGTACTACCGGATTGATCCGAGAGAATGGTAAAAATAATAGCCAACTAATTGTTCGGTATTTGAAAGTAGACTAGACTAGGTTGGTCTGGTTAACTTTGAGGAACATGCCATGCAGGTCGTAAACATCTACGATGCCAAAACCCAACTATCCAAGCTGGTGGATCAAGCCGCCAATGGGAAGCCATTTGTCATTGCGAAAAACGGCAAGCCTCTGGTTAAAGTCACTGCGCTGAGTGCGCCAGCGAGCAATGAAGTCAAACGCACGGGTTTTCTAAAGGGCCACATATTTGTCCCGGATGATTTCGATAAAATGGGCAACGCTGATATTGAGCATTTGTTCGCCGGCGAAAAATGAAACTGCTGCTGGATACTCATCTGCTCTTATGGGCAGCCGGACAACCGAACCGGCTGTCCAAGAAAGCCCGAGCTCTGATTGAGTCACCGGAAAATGAGCTGTTTTTCAGCACGGCGAGCCTGTGGGAGGTTGTCATAAAGAGAGGGCTGGGCCGAGAAGATTTCAAGGCCGATCCTCGCTTGCTGCGTCGAGCATTGCTCGACAATAACTACAGTGAATTGTGTATTACGAGCGAGCACGTTGTGGCTATCGAAAACTTACCACAACTGCATAAAGACCCGTTCGATCGCATTTTGGTCGCACAAGCCTCCCAAGAGGGAATTACCTTGCTTACGTCAGATCCCGTGGTAGCTCAATACCCTGGCTCCCAGCAATTGGTTTAGAGTTGCTGAAAACTGACTTGAAATACGGTTTTCCACACT
>JBBKVS010000071.1:0-4156 GCA_037968555.1 Lysobacterales bacterium
CGGGTTTCAGCTTTGAGGATCAGCTCCAGTGCGGCTTGCCAGTCCCCTGCCTGCAGTCCCAGATCGCGACTGAATGCATTGCCGGTGCCTATGGGCAGCAAGCCCAATGGTGGTCTGGAATCTTCCGGATGAGCCATCAGGCCATTCACCACTTCAAACAGGGTACCGTCGCCGCCCGCAGCAACCACGGCATCAAAACCTGTCAGTTCTTTGGCGGCCAGCCAATGTCGAATGCTGCCCGTTGCTGTACTGCTGAAGACTTCGTACCGCAAGCCACGCTGATCCAAGTCGCGTGTAATGCCAGGCAGCTGTTGCGCCGCACGACCTCCGCCCGCGTGTGGGTTGATCAGCAGCAGAATATTTTTCAATGGCTTGGGCATGGTGTCGGAACAAGAGTTGCGAAAATCTAGTGGCCTGTAACCGTCAAGGTGGTAGTAGCATGGGGAAGGAGTGGTGGTGCCTGGTACCGGTCTGGAGTAAGGCCGATAGCCATAGCTATCGGCTGAATGAAGACCAAGCCAGGCGCCGCCAAACCGAGCCAGGCGCTACTGATTTGGCGGTTACAGGTCACTAATCTGCTTCCAGACCATGGCTGATCAACAGCTGGAAAAATGCAGCTTCATCCATGACCTGTACACCCAATGATTCGGCCTTGCGCAGTTTGGAGCCGGCAGCCTCACCCGCCAGCAATACCGTTGTGCTGGCCGAAATACTGCCACTGACCCGTGCTCCCAATGACTCCAGCAATGATTTGGCGCGTGTTCGCGGCATGGCCAAGGTTCCGGTCAGAACCCAGGTTTGTCCGGCCAAAGGCTGATCAGCGCCCGGCTGTTGTACTTCTTCAGGCTGCATGCCAGCTGCCGTCAATGCCGCCAATACCTGCTGGTTATGCGGTTCCTGGAAGAATGCATAAACATGGCTGGCAACCACTGGACCCACATCGGGCACCTCAAGCAAATCTTCTTCGCTGACTTTGGCCAGGGCGTCCAAGGACCGAAACTGCCTGGCCAGCGACTGTGCGGTGACTTCACCCACTTCCCTTATGCCGAGAGCAAACAGCAGTCGCCCCAGATCCGGTGTTTTGCTGCGGCTGATTTCCAGCACCAGTTTTTCTGCCGATTTCTTACCCATACGCTCGAGTTGAGACAGCTGTTCTGAATTGAGCTGGTACAGGTCGGCCAGTGTATGCACCAAACCACTTTCCACCAACTGATCAACCAGCTTTTCACCCAGGCCCTCGATGTTCATGGCACGCCGGGAGGCGAAATGCATCAGGCTTTGTTTGCGTTGTGCCGGGCAGAACAAGCCGCCGGTGCAACGTGCCACTGCTTCGGTTTCCAATTGCTCAACCGCTGAACCACAAACCGGACATTCAGTGGGCATGTGAAACTCAGCCGGCTCACCCTGACGCTTTTCCAAAACCACACGGGCCACTTCGGGGATTACGTCACCGGCACGACGCACCACCACCCAATCTCCGGGACGTACATCCTTGCGGCGGATTTCATCCATGTTGTGCAAAGTGGCATTGGTCACCGTTACGCCACCGACAAATACCGGTTCCAGCCGGGCTACCGGGGTGAGCGCTCCAGTGCGTCCTACCTGCACATCGATGGACAGCAACCGGGTCATCTCTTCCTGCGCCGGAAATTTACGCGCTATGGCCCAGCGCGGTGCACGACTGACAAAACCGAGGGTCTCCTGGTCACGTTGCTGGTTGACCTTGAATACCACGCCATCGATGTCATAGGCCAGCGCTGCACGACGTTTTGCCATCGCTTCGTAATAGGCGTCGCAACCGTCATCGTCCTGCACCAGTCGCACTTCCGGATTGACCGGAAAACCCCACTCCCGCAGTTGCTGCAATAATTCATACTGATTGGAAGCAAGGCCCCGACCAGCCACAGCGGCATAGGCAAAGAAAGCCAGCGGCCGTTGTGCGGTCAAACGTGAATCCAGTTGCCGCAAACTGCCAGCAGCGGCATTGCGGGGATTGATCAATTCCTTGCCGCCGAGCTCACGCGCTTTCTGGTTATAAGCATGAAAGCCTTGCAGAGGCATGTAAATTTCACCGCGAACCTCAATCTCTGCGGGCCAGCCTGAACCACGCAAGGCCAGCGGTATGGCACGAATGGTACGCACATTGGCAGTCACGTCCTCGCCAACACTGCCGTCACCGCGAGTGGCCGCCTGTACCAGCTTGCCTAGTTCATAACGCAAGGATATGGCCACACCATCCAGCTTGGGTTCTGCCACGTAGTCGACATGCGCTGTTTCCAGGCCTTTCAGAACACGCTCATGAAACAAACGGGTTTCTTCAGTGGAAAAGGCATTGGCCAGGGACAGCATGGGATATCGGTGTCGGACTTCAGTGAAGCCGTCCAGGGGCGCAGCACCTACCCGTTGAGTGGGTGAGTCTGCCTGCAGCAGCTGCGGAAATTCGCTTTCGAGTTGCTGCAGTTCGCGCAGCAGCCGGTCGTATTCAGCGTCCGGAATGCTGGGTTCATCCAGCACGTAGTAGCGGTGGTTGTGGCCGTTAACCAACTCGCGCAATTCAGCTGCCCGGGCTGTGGCTTGAGCTTGCGACAAGCCTGACAAATCGCTGGTTTCAGACGGCTGGGAATCTGCCGGGCTCATAATTCTATGGCCTCTGCGATCTCACTCAGAGCAAGGCCTTCCTGGCCCGCTCGCGGTCAAACTGGCGCATTTCTTCACGAATTTTGCCTTCTTTCTGTCGGGTTAAAAGCTGGTGATCATCATCGTGCAGTTCGGCGTTTAACACGTCCGCAATACGTTTGGCTGTGGCCAGCAGCGCGTCCCAGGCATCCAGTGCCAGCATGGGGCCTGGCAAGGTCAGGAATAGAACCAGCGCCTTGGTTTCAAAGGTATTCCAGGCATCCTTGTCGAAATAACCGGGTTTGAGTGCGTTGGCCATGCTGAATATGGGTGTATCGCTGCCATCAACCTGTCTATGAAATATATCCATGTCGCCGAGTTCCAGGCCAGTCTTCAGCGCAATTTGCAGCAGATCGACGCCGTTAATCACCTGTTGATCAGCAGCTCGTATGAACAGGGTGACGATTTTTTCTGGTGGCGGGCCTGCGGGTTTGCTCGACTTGGGTGCCTTGCGTTCCTTTACTTCGCTGCTTTTCGGTACGGCTGTCAGCTCGGGCTCAATCCGACCCATGGGTAGTTCACCCTGCCCCTGCAGTTCCAGCGATTCTACTGATTCCACCGGTTCCAACTCATCCAGTGTGGGTTCACGCCGGCTACCGTCATCGATGGGCTTGCGCCTCGAGGCGCGCGGTTTCTGTTTCTTTTCGGGATTACCGAACAGGAAAATTGCGCCCAGTATCAGTATCCCGATGACGATAATGATCCATCTTAAAGTTGCTGTATCCATCAATCAGTTCCTTGCTCAGGCCTGGCCAGCCAGTTTGGCTGCCTCATCAAGATCCACCTGCACGAGGCGTGACACACCGGGTTCACGCATGGTCACACCGCTGAGCTGATGGGCCATTTCCATGGTGATCTTGTTATGCGATACATAGATGAACTGCACGGTTTCAGACATCTCTTTGACCATATTGGAGAAGCGCACTACGTTGGAATCGTCCAATGGTGCGTCCACCTCGTCCAACAGGCAGAAGGGTGCCGGATTGAGCTGGAAAATGGCAAACACGAAAGCCACCGCCGTCAGGGCCTTTTCGCCACCCGATAAGAGGTGAATACTGCTGACCCGCTTGCCGGGAGGCCGGGCCATGATGCTGACACCGGTGGTGAGCATATCTTCGCCGGTCAATTCCAGGTAGCCATGACCGCCTCCAAACAAGCGCGGGAAAATTTCCTGAACACCTTTGTTTACCTTCTCAAAGGTTTCCTTGAAACGGGTGCGGGTCTTGCGATCGATTTTGGCAATGGCTTCCTCGAGGGTGGTCAGCGCCTGGCATAAATCGGCATCCTGGGCGTCGAGGTAGTCCTTGCGTTTTTTCTCTTCCTCGTACTCTTCAATGGCCGCCAGGTTGACCGGCTCGAGGCGGGTAATCTTGTCCTGCAGATCTGCCAATTCTGCTGCCCATTCTTCGGCATCAGCTACTTCAGGCAGATTTTCAACAATTTCTGCGGTATTGCCACCCAGCTCTTCAACTTGCCGTTG
>JBBKVS010000072.1:0-6533 GCA_037968555.1 Lysobacterales bacterium
TGGCCGCTCAGTTACAGGCTGGCCTGCGGCTTCGTTCCAGCGCTGAGCTGTCACCCTTACCTTTGATGGGCATACCCGGCTGGTGGCCAGCAGCACAGCAGGAGCAGGTGAGTCTTGGCACAGAGCAAGAAGCTGGCCTGTGCCATGATGATTTCTATGCGGACCTGCAGGTATTTCGTCCGCCTGCTGCCGGTTTCACGCCAGCTACTATCCACCGAATGGAGTTCAATTTGTGAGTGATTCAGGAAACGATATAAAAGCAGCGATCAACCACCAGGAAACCGCAAAGCGAGGCGGTTTTTACCTGGGCGAAGGTGCCAAAATGACTTATACACGGCCCTCAGCAGAACTGATGAAAGTCAATAACACCCTGGTGGATGAACAGCATCGCGGTAAGGGCCTGGCACATCAGCTGTACCACGCCATGGTGCAGTTCGCGCGTGAGAATCAGCGCAAAGTGATACCCGTCTGCCCTTTCGTAGTGGCGATGTTCAAGAAGAATCCGGGTGATGCGGATGTGCTCAAGACTTGATTGTGAGGGTGTTAATCCGGGTTGACAGCATTTATTCCGTCACCCCGGCCTCCGAGCCGGGGTCCATTAGCCTTATGGCTATCCGGCGTTGGGTGGATCCCGGGTCAAGCCCGGGATGACGGAGTGGGCGCCCGGGATGACGGAGTAAGGGTCCGGGACCATTGTTGCTGACCTCAGATTCACCAGGCTATGCCGTAGTCATCGCCGTAGTCGCTGGCGCCGCCCCACATGGTGCCGTGCTCGGCATCAAACCAGATGGCCGTAATGGGGCTGTAGGTTCTGTCCACGGTCTCGACTTTGTAACCCAGGCGTTCCAATTCCAGGCGAGTAAATTCCGGTACTTGCATGGTGAGCTCCAGCCGTCCTGGCTCCGATACATGCGCACCGAATGAACTTTGCATCTGGTAGCTGGTGATGTTGTGCGCTTCAGCAGCCTGCTGAACATTCATGCCGAACTCGACCATGTTGAGGAAAAACTGCAGCAGGTTCTGGTCCTGGGTGTCGCCACCTTGTACTGAAAAAGCCATCAAGGGCTTACCATCCTTCATGGCCAGGCTGGGCGTGAGCGTAACCCGTGGGCGTTTGCCCGGAGCCACCACGTTGTAGGGGTTCAGAGCCTCATCCAGCACAAAACTCTGCATACGCTGGCTTAACCCAATACCGGAATCACCGGCGATAAAAGCCGGTATCCAGCCGCCGCTGGGCGTGATGGAAACCACCCAACCTTCCGCATCGGCCGCCTGTATGGACGTAGTACCCGCTGTGAAACTTTCATCCAGGTCATACACATTGGCTTGCTGGAATCCGTCCACGCCCTGGCCATCGCCTGCCGGAGGAACGGTGCTCCACTGTTCCAACAGGTCCAGAAAGGGATTTTTGCCTTTCTGGAAATTGTAAGGATTGCCGGGTTTTACATTTGCGTCGTTCTTGTTCCAATCAATCTGGGTGCGGCGCAGCGCAGCGTACTTCTTGGAGAGCAGACCATCCAGCGGTGATTCCGGAGCAAAGGCAGGATCGCCGTAGTAGAAGTCGCGATCCGCAAAGGCCAGGTTCATAACCTGGTAGAGGGTATGGATGTAACGCGTGCTGTTGTAGCCCATGGCCTTGAGGTCGATCTCCTCAAGGATGTTCAAGGCCTGCAACAGGGCCGGGCCCTGGGTCCAGCTGGTCAGTTTGTATACATCGATGCCTTTGTAATGCGTGGTCACCGGTTGTTCGATTTTCACTTGCCAGTTGCTCAGATCTTCCAGCGTGAACAGGCCGCCCTGCTCACGTGTGCTGCTGACGATTTCTTCGGCGATATCGCCGCGGTAAAAACGGTCGTAAGCGGCGTAGATTGCGTCTTCGCGACTCTTGCCCGCAGCCAGTGCCTCCGCTTCGGCATCCACCAGTTTCTGCAAAGTGGCCAGCAGATCAGGCTGGCGGAAAATTTCTCCACCCGCCGGTGCCGCCCGTTTGTTGGTGTCGTTCTCGTCCAAATGCGGCAGGAATACGCGTTTTGAATCCGGCCACTGGCTGAGTATGGCGCGTCGTCGTTCTATGTTGTCGGCTTGAGCTGATTCGATGGGATAGCCTTCAGCCATTTGCATGGAAGGCGCCAGTACTTGAGCCAGGCTGAGCTTGCCGTACTCGGCCAGCATCACGATCAATCCGCCCGGTGTACCCGGCGTGACGGCGGCCAAGGGCCCGAATTCGGGCGGATATTGCATGCCCTTGTCTTTGAAGAATTCAGCAGTGGCACCGGTGGGCGCTACACCCAGCGCATTGATGCCCTTGATCTCGCCGGTATTGGGGTTGTAGATCAAGGCCTGGGTTTCACCGCCCCAGCCCAGCGTATCCCACATGGTGGAAGTCGCGCCCAGCATGGCGCAGGCTGCGTCAACTGCGTTGCCGCCCTGGGCAAACATCATGGCGCCCGCAGTGGCACCCAGAGGCTTGCCGGTTACGGCTACCCAATGCTTGCCGTGCAAAACGGGCTTGGCGGTTTTCTGTGCAAATACGGTTGTGGGCATGATCAGAATTCCACTGAGAATAAGGGTCAGCGTCACGCGCACGCGGCGCATTTTTTGGACAGAAACGGTTTGCGGCATGGCGGGCTTCCCAAGTCTAAAGAAGGCAAGCATAGCAAAGCCCCAAGCCGCAGACATGGGTCAGCGTATATTGAGTGCTACCAGTTCACTGTAGGCTGGCCCGTAACAGCTCAACATCCCGGTAGCGGCTGGGGATATCGTCACGCTTTGCTGCAGTACGCAGATCACGCAGTTTTTCCAATGCCGCAATCAATACCGGTAATGGCGGACCACTGGCGGTGATGTTCTTCAGGCGTTCGGCAGGAAGGGTGCTTGAAGGTCCTTCTATAAAGCGGTTGACCAGGTAATCGTGATGCTGATTTGCCGCATGGCCATGGGCATCCAGTACTTGCAGGAACATGCCCAGATTGTTCTTGTACCAGGCATTGTTGCTGTGTTCCTTGCGGGCCTCGAGGAAGCCGTCCATCAGGCTTTTCCGGCGCATGCAATCTTTCAGCATTTCCTGCTCATCCGGCTGCATGAACAGGAACTTGTCCACCAGGATCCGCGAATAGGACAGACTCTTGGCGCTGCAGACACCCAGAAGCATGTCGATGATATTGATGCCGGCAAAATCCCCGGCATTGGCGCCCCGATAGATTTCAGGCCCCACCCGATAGGGTTTGTAATAAGGCCGGACGCAAAAGAAAAAGCGATCTACATCCAGCTCCACGAACAGCTTTTCATTCCATTTCGCCACTTCACCCAGCGCATCCCGTGCCTGTTCAAACAGATGCAATGCCAATGGATGTGAAACGCCCAGCGGAATGATGCGGCGCAGGGCATCGGCAGCCCGCATATAAGAGAAAACACCGAGACTGTTGTAATCCAGAAAAATGGCTTCATCGGCCAGAGTTGTGAAAGTTCTGGCCAGGCCTGAAACCGCCCGGTTGTTGGTAGTCAGATGCGCGGTAGCGAAGCGCGGTGAAACGCCCAAAGTGCTGGCAATATGTGTAGCCAGCGCCGATGCCTCAAGCAACGGCGAAGTGGTTTCCCGCGAAGGCTCGGTGATCTCGTGGCGACGGCAGGCGGCCATAAACAGGCCAACCCCGCCCAACAGGCTATAGGCATTGTCAAAACCGGTATCGGTATTACCTTCATTCAGCAAGGTGCGGATATGACGGTTGCCTTCAGTCACCAATTGCTTCTTCAGATCGCCGCCGGCTGTTTCGGCATCGCTGCGGTCAGCCTGAACAAAATAGATTTCTTCAAGCTCGGTATTGATGTCGCGGAAAGGGCCGCGTATCCAGCGGTCAAATTTTTCGGTACGGCTGAGTGTCATCAAAATGGCCTTGGCTTGCGCGTGTAATGAGCTGAATGGCTAACTTAGCTGAATTTAGCCCGTGACGGGAAGTCCTGATGGGTCTGCAGTCGGCTGAGCCAGCCCTTGCAACGCGGTTGCCAGATCTCTGACATGCGCATCTTCCACGCCCAGTTCCTGCAGGGCGAGGTGCAAGTTGAGTACGTAGTCGATATTGCGCCCACTGGGGCCCGTCGAGTTGAGCACCTGCTCGGCGATAGCGACGATTGCTGCCTCGCCAAGGTAATTCACGTTCTTTTCCGTAGCATGATAGGTAATGCCCAGCATCGATTCGGTTTCGGAAAAATACAGGGGTAGTTGCAATTGCTCATAGCCACCCTGTTCACGGTGATCCAGCTGGGCCATGACATTGTCTTGCAAATGCCCCTCCAGGCGATAAGCGCGGCCCCAACATGTGGCGCCGGGTTCTGCAATCAGCGTCACGACACGGCCGGGTGCGCCCGGTACGCCGCGATGGTCGGTTGAGCCCTGCCAGAAGCGCCGCGACCAGTCGCGAATAAATGCCGGCCGGCTTTCGGCATAGGGGAACCCAGTGCGCCAGATCAGCGAACCGTAGCCGAATATCCAGAATCCTGGGTTTTTTTCCTGCGGGGTAAGTCGTTTCAAAAGCAGACTCACTCAGTGGTGGATTTGTTTGATGCGGGCCAAGTAGAAAACGCCAGAACATACAAGGCAATCAAATTGGCCATTGGTATCAGCATCCACAGCGAGTGCCAAGGTGAATAACCCGCTTTTTTGAAGATTTGCCAGAAAGGAATGACCACGATTACAAGTATCAACAATGGCCAAACAGACATTCCGTTTACACCCATCAGTTTCTCCCTCATGCTTTTTTGAACAACGAGAGCGAACAGTATAGTCGGCCGGAGTATTCAAGTTCATCTCTGCCACAGCAAAAAGTGTTTCAGCTGAAATGTTTTGGAGTGGATTCCAGATTCACCTGGCGGCGATCTGGAATGACGGTCGTTGGTAGTGGTAGTGGTTTGGAAACTCGGCAGTCATTAACGGCGGTGGTTTGGAAAGACGGTCGTTGGTAGTGGCGGTGGTTCAGACTGACGACTCTTTTTCCCATCCGTCCTTCCCGAGTTGCGCAGCAAGCTCGGGAATCCAGGGCTGTCAATCAGTCGACGGCGTCAGTTTCAACAAACGTCCAGCCTCGCCATCCTCGATGACCCACAGCGAACCCGCCGGGCCTTGCTCAACTTCGCGTATGCGATTGCCCATGGGGAAGCGCTCGGCTTCACGTGCAGTGTCACCATCGAAGGTAACCCGAATGATGGCGGCAGCTGCCAATCCGGGAATCAATGCGGATCCCTTGAACTGTGGAAACACATCACCGCTGTAGAACATCAGTCCTCCTGGCGCGATAGTCGGTATCCAGGCTACTTTGGGTGCGGCGAATTCGGGGTGGGTATCGTGATCCGGAATTTCTTCACCGCTGTAGTGATCACCTTCGGAAACAATGGGGTAACCGTAGTTCTCACCTTTGATGACCAGGTTGAGTTCATCACCATGCAAGGGGCCCATTTCGGAATTCCACAGTCGGCCTTGCGCATCAAAAGCCAGACCCAGCGGATTGCGGTGTCCCAGCGACCAGATTTCCGCAGCGACATCACCTTTCTCATAGAACGGGTTGTCTTCCGGAATGGATCCGTCGTCGCGCAGTCGAACAATTTTGCCGAGGTTGCCGGTCATATGTTGCGAAGGCTCAAATTTCTGCCGGTCACCGTTGGATATGAACAAGTAGCCATCTTTATCAAATGCCATGCGGTGTCCGTAGTGACCGTCATCGGTTACTTTGGGGTTCTGGCGCCAGATCACTTCAACCTGCTCCAGTCGCGTATCGCCTTCATCCTCGATCAATTTGCCCCGCGCCACCGCAGCGCCACGCACATTGCCTATGCCCGATTCAGCGTAACTGAGATAAACCAGCCGGTTGTTTGCGAAATCAGGATGAATGATCACATCACCCAATCCACCCTGGCCGCGATAATCGACGTTGGGTACATCTTCCACCGACCTGGACTTCTGACCTTCCTGGGTGACCACGTACAAGCGGCCCCTCATCTCGGTGATCAACAATCGGCCATCCGGTAAAAAAGCCATGGCCCAGGGTTGAGTGAAAGTAGCGATTTCTTCCTTAACAAACGGCGAATTAGTTTCCTGGGCGAACAGGCTGTTGAGCAACAGAAGGGTGATGACAGAAAATGCAGATCGAAGCATGGCATTGATCCTCAAACGCGTATGTTCCGGACACCTGCTTCTACAAGGCCCGCTCAGTATTGCCCAGTCTAATGGCTGGTGGAAGTCTGCACAAAATCATCCGTCTCAATATCAGGGCGGTGTGTCTTAGCGGGCTCGTATGCAGAACTGATGGCACTGTCCCTGTCGCGAAAGCTTGCTAAAGTTAAGACTGTCATCGTCAATCTTTGCAGTTCGGCACAGACAGGAGCACTCGCATGGCCAAGCAGAGCAATTCTCATCTTCCCATTGATGATCGCCCGCTGGACACCCGCTTGCCCATCAAGCTGGACAGCACGTCCAATGGCGAGTTCGTGCCCATTCCGCTGACGGAGCGGGAAAACAGAACCAATCGCCTGGCGCTGGAACA
>JBBKVS010000073.1:0-4642 GCA_037968555.1 Lysobacterales bacterium
ACTACCGGCAAGCCGGCTTGTAACCAGTGCGCCAAAACCTTGGCCAGCACTAACAAAGGCAGCGATTGGCCACTGACAATGAATTGTTCCAGCGAGCCATCCTCGTAATCCGAGCGAAACAGGCTGTCCAGTGAAATTACCGTTGCCAGCAAGGCTGCAATCCAGATTACGCCAGGGGCAATTCGGGCCAGCAGGTCGGAGCCCGGTCCAATGCCCAGCGGAAACAGGCTGACGGTGAGCATGATAAAGATCAGCGGGAACATGAGTTCGCTGCGACGGCGCAGTGCCAGCACTACGTCACGGCGCAGTACTGCAGTAAACGCTGTCCTGGCTGTGGCTGACGTGTTCATCAATGCACAAAGCCTGCGATCAGCGACAAGTCCCGCTGGCTTTGCAGCTCGGGCCGGTGTTCACCGTGAGTCGCAACTACTGCACTGCCGCCATTCTGGATGTGCTGCGCCAATAACTGATCCACCAGTTCGACACCGTCCTGGTCCAGGTTGGAATAAGGCTCATCCAGCAGCCACAAAGGTGCAGAGCTCATGAACAGCCGTGCCAGGGCACAACGCTTGCGCTGACCTGCCGACAGAGTGCGCGCAGCCTGGTGACCGACCCGCGCGAGTCCCGCTGTCTTCAATGCCTGGATTGGGGTAACTGCTGGCCTGCCATGGTACTCCCAGACATATTGCAAATTCTCCAAAGCACTCAGGTCTTCCTTGATGGCCAGTGCATGGCCCAGGTAGGTCGTCGCTGCGGCAGAATTACGGAGGGTGCCTGAACTGGGAGTGATAATGCCAGCCAGCAGACGAATCAAGGTGGTTTTGCCGCTTCCGTTATCACCCCGGACCATCAACAGCTCGCTCGCTGATAGTGAAAAATTCACCGGGTGAAATACCGGTTGAAAATACCGCTCCAGGCTTAGTTGAGACACAGTGAGCATGATTTCTGGTTAGGCCTCGGGTTCAGTATTCAGGGTTTGGCGGCGAGATTCAGCTGCAGGATACGATTCAGGGGCTTGGTCGGGAGGCTCCCAAGTGTACTTAGCGGGCTATGCTACGGGCTGCCAGCGGGCAAGTCCATGATTGCAGCCGTCACTAATAGAACTCGGGCAATGCACCTTTAACGGCATTGGGCGGTCAACTGATTGGCTGGTTAGGGGTTCTTGAGCCTGTACAAGTCATGCCAGCAAGGCTAACCTGTTGCGCCCGGTCGCCAGCACGCTGGGGCGCTATTGATTTTGTTGGGATTTTATTCGAATTTTGTCTGGCTGGCTTGAGGAAGGAATGCATGACGGGTTTTGATTTTGATTTGCTGGTAATTGGCGCTGGATCCGGTGGGGTGCGCGCCGCTCGAATTGCCGCCAGCCACGGTGCGAAGGTGGCCATTTGCGAAGAAAGCCGGGTCGGCGGTACCTGCGTGATTCGTGGCTGCGTACCGAAAAAATTACTGGCCTATGCCGCGCATTTTTCTGAGGATTTCGAAGACGCCGCCGGTTTTGGCTGGACCCTTGGGGAGTGCAGTTTCAGCTGGCCTGCCCTGATCGCAGCCAAAGACAAAGAGATTGATCGTCTGAACCAGGTGTACCTGAATTTGCTGAGCCAATCAGGAGTGGAATTATTTCCACAGCGCGGCAGCTTTATTGACAACCATACCGTGCAGATTGGCGATCGGGCTGTCAGCGCTGAACGCATTTTGATTGCCAGCGGCGCCCATCCCTGGTTACCGGATATTCCCGGCATAGAGCACGCTTTCAGCTCTGACGAAGCTTTTCACCTGGCGGAAATGCCCCAGCGAGTGGTGGTAGTTGGTGGTGGCTATATTGCTTGTGAATTTGCCGGCATCTTCAATGGCCTGGGTGCCGACGTCACTCAGCTGTATCGCGGTGACGAGGTGCTACGCGGCTTTGATCAGGATGTGCGGCGGGTATTGACGGCGGAAATGTCCGGCAAAGGTGTGCAATTCGCCTTTGGCTGCAACATCAATGCGATCAAAAAAATCGGCGATGAGCTGCAGTGTGAACTCGATAATGGAAAGATTTTGCGCGTTGATCAGGTCATGTATGCAACGGGCAGGGTGCCCAACGTGCGCAATCTGGGCCTGGAGCATACCGATGTAGAGGTGCATGCCAGTGGCTGGATCGTGGTTGATGAATATTCCCGCACCAGCGCGCAACACATCTGGGCAGTAGGCGATGTAACCAATCGTGTGAACTTGACACCGGTGGCAATATTTGAAGGGCATGCGTTTGCAGATACGGAGTTCGGTGGCAAAGACCGGCCGGTATCACATGATTTTATTCCCTCAGCGGTGTTTTCACAGCCACCGGTGGGTTCAGTGGGCCATAGCGAGCATGATGCACGTAGTCACTTTGGTGAGCTGGATATATACCTCTCGGAGTTCAGGCCGATGAAGCACACCCTGACGGGCCGTACTGAAAAATCCATGATGAAACTGATTGTGGCCAAAAATACCCAAAAAGTTGTGGGCCTGCACATGGTGGGATCCGATGCGCCGGAAATTGTTCAGGGTTTCGCGGTCGCGGTAAAATCGGGACTGACGAAAACACAATTTGACGAAACCATAGGCATACATCCAACGGCGGCCGAAGAACTGGTCACCATGCGTAAGCCACTAGCAGCCGATTAACAGGCTTTGCCAAGGAAGAACCTTTGATGAGTACAACAGGAAGACAAAGCAAGAAGTTGATCAGGCTGTGGGTGACCTTGCTGGGGTGCTTGCCCCTGGTTTTAATGGCTGCTGATGAAGCTCAAGGGCTGCAACGCTACATTATCGAATTGCACAATCCGCCAATTGCAGCTTATCGTGGCGAAGAGTTGATGCTGCCCAATGGTGCTCTGGCAGGTGAACGTTTACGCCCCACTTCCGATGTAATCAGCTCTGAAGGCAAGCTGGACCTGGATGCCCCCAGCGTAATTGCCTACCGTAAACACCTTCAGGAGTCACAGGAAGCCTTTCTGCTTGAAGCCGCCGTATTGTTGGGTCGGGTGGTGCGTCCTGCACATGCTTATGTCAATGCCACCAATGGTATGGCGCTGGATTTGACGGCTGCCGAGGCAATAAAACTGGGTGCCTCCAAACTGGTCAACAGCATCCAGGCCGATCAGGTGCTGAAACTGGAAACCGATGCGGGTCCGCCCTGGCTGGGCGCCGATAAAATCTGGAACGGCTCTGCAGGATTTGCGGTGAATCGCGGTGAAGGTGTGGTTATAGGCATCATTGATTCCGGTATCAATTGGGCCCACCCCTCGTTCGCTGACCCGTCTGCGGACGGGTATAACTACCAGAATCCTTTCGGAGCCCAAAAGGGTTTGTGCAGCAAAGCCGAAGTTCCCTGTAACAACAAGCTGGTGGGCGTTTACGATTTTATCCAGGACAATCCGGACACCGATGAGGTGGAAGAAAATACCGATGGTCTGGATAACGATGGCCATGGCAGTCACGTGGCGGGAATAGCTGTCGGTAACCGTCTGAATGTCACACTGAACGGCTCAGCCCAGGCTTTTATCTCCGGGGTGGCGCCGCGTGCCAACCTGGTGACCTATCGCGCTTGCTTTGCCGGTGACCCCGATGACCCGGATGGTGGTGGCTGTATGCAGTCGGCAATATTGTCGGCCATAGATCAGGCCATTACTGATGGGGTCGATGTGGTGAACTATTCGATAGGCACCAGTGCGTTCAGCCCCTGGCAGGGTGGCAGCATTCCCATGGCTTTCCTGAACGCCCGCAATGCCGGCATATTTGTGGTTACTTCGGCGGGAAATTCCGGCCCTAATGCAGGAACAGTGGGCTCTCCGGCCAATGCTCCATGGGTTGTCGCTGCAGGCAACGCGACCCACAACCGGATTTTCGGCAGCGCCATACAGAATCTCAGCGGTGGTGCCACAGCGCCACCCACCAATCTTGTGGGTGCCAGTCTCACGGGTGGAATTGGCGTGCGAAAGATTGTCCATGCCAAGGACTTTGGCAATGCCTTGTGTGGCACGGGGGCTTCTGAATCAGCTGCAAGCTGCGCGGGCAATACCGGCGCCAGCAGCCCGTGGAAAGGTCAAACCCCGTTCAATGGCGAAATTGTGGTCTGTGACCGCGGCACCTACGGTCGGGTGGAGAAAGGCAAGAATCTGCTGCTGGCTGGGGCGGGTGGCTACATATTGGCCAATACTGACGATCAAGGTGATGTCGTGGTTGCAGATAATCATTGTCTGCCCGCCAGTCATATTGGCGACACTCCGGGTGACCAGCTGCGTAGCTGGTTGGCCAGTGGCAGCAATCACCAGGGTTCTCTCTCAGGTTTCGCCTTGGTCAAGAGTGATATCTATGCTGACATCGTCAGCGACAGCAGCTCGCGCGGACCAGCCGCATCGCCAGTGCAGGAAGTGTTGAAGCCCAATATGATTGCACCGGGCACCTCTATTCTCTCTTCGTCGAATGTAGCCGAGGAATTTCGGGTTCTGTCTGGCACTTCCATGGCTTCACCGCATATTGCCGGTGCAGCAGCGCTGGTGCGTGCCTTGCACCCGTCCTGGACAGTTTCACAGGTTGCAACGGCGCTCGAGACCACTTCGTCTGCCGCTCTTGCGCGGGATTTTGACGGGCCAGCAGCTACGCCTCATGAACGCGGTGC
>JBBKVS010000074.1:0-3020 GCA_037968555.1 Lysobacterales bacterium
CTGGCCGAGCTCATGCGCAATTCTCCAGGGATCCAGGTAACAAAGTCCGAGGATCAGTAATGTGCCCGGCAACTGCACAGGCTGCCGCGGTCAGGGGTGAGGCCAATACCGTGCGTACATCGCGGCCCTGGCGGCCTTTGAAATTGCGATTGCTGGTGCTGACCACCAGGTCGCCCGGTTGGCCGATATCACCGTTCATGCCGATGCACATGGAACAACCCGGCTCGCGCCATTCGGCACCCGCTTCGAGAAATATGCGATGCAAGCCTTCGGCTTCGGCTTGTTTCTTGGTGGCTTCAGATCCGGCTACCACCAGCACGCGCGTTCCTGAAGCGACTTTGCGGCCAGCAAAAATACTGGCCGCAGCGCGCAGATCGCTGATGCGGGAATTGGTGCAACTTCCGATGAATACCATGTTGACGGGTTGGCCACTGATTTCACTACCGCCCTGCAGCTGCATGTATTCCAGCGCTTCCCGGGTACCCGCATCTGCCGTGTCGGGCACTCGATCACGAATACCGATCACCATGCCGGGGTTAGTGCCCCAGGTTACGCTGGGCTCGATATCTGCAGCACTGATTTCCACCTGCTGGTCATAGCTGGCACCTTCGTCAGTAGGTAGCGTTTTCCAGTAAGCCACGGCTCTGTCCCAGGCATCACCCTCTGGCGCCATCTGGCGGCCTTGCAGATAATCAAATGTCACCTGGTCTGGTGCCACCATACCGGCCCGCGCACCGCACTCAATCGACATGTTGCACAAGGTCATGCGGCTTTCCATATCCATGGCACGTATGGTGCTGCCGTAGTACTCAATGACATTGCCGGTGCCGCCATCCACACCGATACTGCCGATGATGTGCAGGATCACGTCTTTGGCGCTAACACCAGGCTGCAGTTCGCCTTCAACGCGTATACCCAGGGTTTGTGGTTTACGCTGCAGCAGGCATTGCGTGGCCAATACATGGCCCACTTCCGTGGTGCCAATGCCGAATGCCAGCGCCCCGAAAGCGCCATGCGTAGCGGTGTGGCTGTCACCGCAGACTATGGTCATGCCGGGTTGGGTAGCACCCATTTCCGGACCCATCACATGCACGATGCCACGATTGGGGCTTTCCCAGCCATGCAGTACAAGCCCGTGCTCAGCGCAGTTGCGGTATAGCGTTTCAACCTGCTCCCGCGCTTGTGCAGTGATGTAGTCGTGCTGGCCATCCTTATCTGCCGGTGTGGTGGGTGTGGAGTGATCTATGGTGGCGAGGCAAAGATCTGGCCTGCGAACCTTCAGCCCACGCTGATTCAACACAGTAAAGGCCTGCGGCGAGGTCACTTCGTGTACCAGATGCAGATCTATGTAAAGGATGGCAGGCGCTCCGGTTCCGCTCACCCCGGATTCATCCTGCACCAGGTGGGATTGCCAGATTTTTTCAAACAAAGTTTGTGACATAAAGGGTATCTCCGGCTCAGATAGCCGCTTTCAAAGCCGGTTCAGCGATGCTGCGGCCCTGGTGTTGATGATGACGATTCATGATGGTGACCAGCGCTTTGGCCGAAGCTTCGACGATATCGGTCGAAACGCCATTACCCTGGTAACGACTGGCACCGATGGTGGCCTTGACCGTGGCCCGACCTTGCGCATCAGAACCACCGGACACTGCGCTGACCTGGAATTCTTCCACGTGCAGTTCTTCATCCATGGCTTCTTT
The DNA here is from genome assembly GCA_037968555.1 of Lysobacterales bacterium. Lineage (GTDB taxonomy): Bacteria > Pseudomonadota > Gammaproteobacteria > Xanthomonadales > SZUA-36 > JAWXBM01. The sequence goes on from JBBKVS010000074.1 coordinate 1,701, forward strand.
GATGGCGTTGACGATGGCATTCACCGGGCCATCGCCACGGCCGCTATATATACGCGGCGCCTGGCCGTCAAAGCGCAGTTTGACACTGGCCTCGGCAGAGTAATCAGAATCGTCAATCTCGGTATGAATGGAGATGGCATCCAGATGCCAGGGTCCAGTCTGCTCGTGCCCCAGCACCAGCGCTTCGATGTCTTCGTCGTAAACACTTTTCTTGCGATCGGCCAAAGCCTTGAAATCGACAAACAGCTTTTCCATCTGCTCCTTGCCCACCGAGAAGCCCAGTGTTTCCAGTCTGTCGCGGAAGGCATGACGACCACTGTGCTTGCCCAGCACCAGGCTGTTTTCCGGCACGCCTACCGTTTCGGGTTTCATGATTTCGTAGGTCTCAGAATTCTTCAGCATGCCGTCCTGATGGATGCCGGCTTCATGCGCGAAGGCGTTGCGGCCGACGATGGCCTTGTTCGGCTGCACGCGCGAACCGGTAACGGCACTGACCAGGCGGCTGCAGGGGTACAGGCGCGTGGTGTCGATACCGGTACGCAGCTTGTAACGATCCGAGCGGGTATGCAAAGCCATGACCACTTCTTCCAAAGAACAGTTTCCGGCACGCTCACCAATGCCGTTGATGGTGCATTCCACTTGCCGTGCACCACCATCAATGGCACCCAGGCTGTTGGCCACGGCCAGGCCCAGGTCATTGTGGTTGTGGCAGCTGAGTATCACCGAGCCGTCATGGCGCAGGTTTTCAGTCAGGTGTTGGTACAACTCGCGGGCCTCGCTGGGCGTTACATAGCCTACGGTGTCGGGTACGTTCAATACCCGGGCACCGGCTTCAATGGCGGCCTGGAAGTATTCAGTCAGGTAGTCGATTTCGGTGCGCCCGGCATCTTCAGCAGTGACTTCGATATCATCGAAATGCTGGCGACCAAATTCCATGGCTTTGCACATCTCATCGATGATTTGCTGCTTGCTCATGTTCAGCTTGAATTCGCGATGAATCGGGCTGGTGGCAATAAAGATATGCAGACGCTTGCTCTTGGCACCTTCCAAGGATCGGGCCACGGCTTCAATGTCGCCCAAACGGGTACGCGACAGGCCACAGATGGTGGCCTTGAGGCCCAGCGCACCTACGGCACGTACCGACTCGAAGTCACCTTCGGAGGCAGCCGGAAAACCGGCCTCGATGACATCAACGCCTAGCTCGTCCAACGCCTTTGCTACCTGGAGCTTCTCGCGCACATTCATGGAGCAGCCGGGGGACTGTTCACCATCGCGCAAAGTGGTATCAAAGATATGGACGTAATTACTGTCTTGCTTGGC
>JBBKVS010000075.1:0-4765 GCA_037968555.1 Lysobacterales bacterium
GGTGGTGAACCGCCACTGAAACGGATGCGGCCCGCCACTTCGTTGTTGTTTACTTCCGGCGACATAGACACCAGCTCGCCGCGCCAGTCCTGATTGTTGTAGCGGATGGTTCCGGCCAGGCCTATACCCAGATCATCGGCATAGGATTCCGGCACCAGCACTTCCACCTCAAAAGCGCTGAGGTCCACCACCGTAATCAGTGGTGCGTTTTGTTCCACCAGGGCCTTTTGGGTGACCACGATGTTGCCGACTATGCCGTTCACCGGAGAGCGGATGGCCAACTGCTCAACCCGCCGATTGAATTCGTCCACCACCAGGTTTTGCCGGTCTACTGCCAGCTGTCGGGTTTGTGTTTCAAACTGCAGGCTTTCGATCTGCAGCTTGGCGTCATCCACCGCATGGGCATGCTCGACCCGGGCGCGCGCCAGCTCATCGCGGGAACGTTCAAAGTCAATTTGGGAAATGCTGTTGGTCTGGATGGAGGCTTCAGCGCGGCGCATCTCACGTTCCGTGGCGGTCAGCTGCACCTGTGCCAGGTCAATCAGTTGCTGGCCTTTCACTTTTTCTTTGCGGGCCTGGATTTTTTCGCGCTCCAGCTCCGCCACCAGCCGGTCCAGAGTGGACAGTTCCTGCAGATAGCTGGCGCGAACTTCCGGACTGTCGATGGTGGCCAGCACCTGGTCCTGTTTGACGGTATCTCCGGGTTTGACTTCCAGGCTGACGGTACCGGTAGCCGGGCTGTACAGCGTTGGACTGATGGCTGCCACCACCCGACCCTGCACATTCAGGTCACGCACCAGATCACCACGCAGCACCTGGGCCAGCCGTATGCGATCAGCTGAAACACTGGCCTCAGCACTGAGCCAGTTGGAAAAGACAGAAAAGGCGAATACGACGATCAAAGCCAGTACTGCTGCTGGCAATGCATACTTGAGCCACGGCAAAGCACGCCGAGTCTTTACTTGCACGTCCTGAGCGGAAGTATCCCGAATAGCCACAATGAACCCTGAAAATGTGAACGATTAAGGCAATAGACGACCGACAACGCAAAAGGGTTACATTTTTATTCTCCCCATTACTTCAGGCATACGCGGCATCCTGGGTGCGGCAAATCGTTGCCCGTGTTACCGTCGAACCCAGTTAAGCTATTTGTCACAACCTCAATGTCTGCACCCATGGAAGCACTACCACCCACATTCGACAACAGCTACGCCAGGCTACCGGATCACCTCTATTCGCGGGTGCTCCCCAGCCCATCGGAACAGCCACAACTGATTCGTGTGAACCGCGGTCTGGCTGCTGAACTGGGAATCGATCCCGGCTGGCTGGCCTCGGAAGCAGGCATCCAGATGGTGGCGGGCAATGCCCTGCCGCCGGGGGCAGATTCCATCGCCATGGCTTACGCCGGCCACCAGTTCGGCAGCTGGAATCCACAGCTGGGCGACGGCCGGGCGGTGCTGATCGGCGAGATTCTGAACCCCGCCGGCGAGCGTTTCGACATCCAGCTCAAGGGTTCAGGACGAACGCCTTATTCGCGAAACGGCGATGGCCGCGCGGCGCTGGGGCCGATACTGCGCGAGTACATTGTCAGCGAAGCCATGTCTGGCATGAATATACCCACTACACGCACGCTGATGGCGGTGAGCACCGGAATGCCGGTGTACCGCGACGGGCGCACCCTGCCTGGTGCGGTGCTGGCGCGGGTAGCACGCAGTCATATCCGCATCGGTACGCTGGAGCTGTTCGCCGCACGACGTAACGAGGAGGCATTGCGGGCACTGGCCGATCACGTTATCGCCCGACACTACCCGGAGGCAGCCCAGGCCGAGCAGCCTTACCTGGCCTTGTTCGAAGGCATAGCTCGGCGACAAGCCAGCCTGGTGGCAAAATGGCAAAGCATCGGTTTTATCCACGGCGTGATGAACACCGACAATATGCTGCTATCGGGAGAAACCATCGACTATGGCCCCTGCGCGTTCATGGATGATTTTGATCCGGTTACCAAATACAGCTCCATTGATCACGCCGGGCGCTATGCCTATCGCAATCAACCGGCCATCACCCACTGGAATCTGGCGTGCCTGGCGCAGGCCTTGTTGCCCATCCTGGGGCTTGAGCAGGAAGCGGCCGTCGAAGCGCTGAAAAGTATACTTAATGATTTCGCCCATCACTTTGAGCAGGCGCACCAGAGCGAACTGAACCAAAAACTCGGCCTGGCGGATTCAGGCGCAGAATCACGCCAGCTTGGAGCTGACCTGTTCCAATTGATGGCCGAGCAGCACTGTGACTTCACCCTCAGCTTCAGGCGGCTGGCCGAATTGGCCAATCCAGAAACAGTGAGCGAAAGTTCACTGGGAATCAGCTCGCTGTTTGAATTTCCGGACACATTCACGCCCTGGCTGGAGCGTTGGAGATCACTGGCTGGCGTGGGATCAGAAGCCGCAAAACCCCGGCTGGCTGCCATGCTCAACGCCAACCCGGTCTATATTCCGCGTAATCATCGGGTGGAAGCGGTCATCAAATCGGCGGTTGACCAAGCGGATTTTGGCCCCTTCCAGCAAATGGTGGATGTTCTCAAAAAGCCATACGAGTACCAACCAGGCTTTGACCGCTATGCCACACCACCTTTACCCGAAGAAATCGTCCAGGCTACTTTTTGCGGAACCTGAATTTACTCGTGGCTATGCCTGTTATCGGATCCTGCTTTTTTCAGTAAGCTACAGGCTGAAAACTGCCTGACCACCCGTTTGACGAAGGACCGGCCATGAATCGGATGCTGAACGTATTTTTACTTGTCACCCCTTTGCTGCTGGCCAACGCCTGGGCCAGCGACAAGGCGAGTGAAGTCGATCCAGCGCCCGACGTAGCCGAGCCAGGCTCGATCGAAGCCATCGCCGGATTTACCACCGAGCCGCGCTTTCTCAGCCCATGGGTGGCCTATGTGCCGGCCTCCACCACGGTACCTTCGCCTTCCAGCGTATTGGGACATGTGATTGGTGCGGCTGGTGAATTAACCCATTCGGCAGCCATCGTCGATTACGTGCGCCAGGTCGGCGCCAGCTCGCCACGCGTGCATGTGGAAACCATCGGCGTTTCGGAAGAAGGCCGGGATATCGTGCTGGCGGTGATCAGTGATGAGCAGGGCATTCGCGACTTGGACAAGCTGAAAGCCAGCAATGCCGCTCTGGCCGACCCGCGTACCACCCGCCCTGAGATGGCCGAGCAGCGGATCGCCAGCGGACGTCCGGCTTATTACTTCAACTGCAATCTCCACGCCGACGAGACCGGCAGCGGTGAGATGTGCATGGAGCTGATCTATCGACTGGCCGTGTCGGAACAGCCGATGATCAAAGCGATTCGTGAGAATCTGCTGGTTTTGATCAACCCGGTTTCCGAACCCGACGGCCGCGAAAAAGTCACCGACTGGTTCTACCAGTATCTGCAAGGCAAAACCGATTTCGAGGCACTGCCGCGGCAAAGCCCCCCCTATTGGAACCGCTACGTCTTCGTCGACATCAATCGCGATGCGCATCAGAAAAACTTCGCGCCTACCCGGGCGGTCAGCCAGATGTATTTTGATTACCACCCGGTCGTGGTACACGACCTGCACGAAGCCATCTCCCTGATGCTGAGCTGGAACGGCACCGGCCCTTACAATCCAAACATAGACCCCATCGTGCTGGCGCGCTGGCTGGAAATGAGCTTCCACGAAATGAGCACGATGAACGCCTTCGGTATGCCCGGAGTGTGGACCTGGAATTTCGGCGATGGCTTCGGCCATCACTACCTCGATTCCATCTCCATCAATCACAACGGCATCGGCCGCGGCTACGAGACCTTCGGCAATTCCACAGCGGAAACCGTGACGCGTCATGCCGACGAAGACAGTCTGACGCGCGAGTGGTACCGACCCTGGCCGCCAGACGCGGTGTTTCAGTGGTCCATGCGTGACAATGTGAATTACCAGCAAACCGGCGCGCTGGCCATACTCAGCTGGTCGGCCAAGCACGCCAAGGAATTAATGCGTGATTTCTACCAAACGGGTTTTAACTCATGGCAAAAAGGCATTAATGAAAAGCCCTACGCCTATGTGATTCCTGCCAACCAGCCAGATCGCCGGCGGGTGACGCAGATGATCAATCGCTTGCGTGACCAGCATATCGAAGTCGGCACACTGCCCACCGCCACGCGCTTGGCTGAGGGCGATTTCGCAGAAGGCGATTTCATCGTGCGGATGGATCAGCCCTACCGCAACTTCGCACTGGACGTGCTGGAGCCACAGCACTTTCCCAGCGAGACCGAGCATTTGCCCTATGACGATATGTCCTGGGCTTACCCAGTGGGCTTTGGTGTGCAGGCCGTCCGCATCGAGGATGAACGCATCAAGCAATTAAATCCCGAGCTGCTGCAGGAGAATGCCACCGCAACCGGGTCGGTCAATGGCCACGGCCCCATTTTCCTGTTGCGCGAGCAAGGCCAGGAATCCTTGCTCGCCGCCCGCTTCCGTTTGAACAACTCCAGCGTGATGATAGCCGAGCAAGCCTTCACCGTCGGAAAGCTCAGTTACCCAGCCGGCTCGTGGATTATTTCCGCAGGTGAAGAACAATCTGCCGACGATCTGTCTGACGCTGTCTCTGCTCTCAGTACCGAACTCGCGTTGGATTTTCAGTCGGCAGGTCAAATTCCGGATGTTGCCAGTCATATTTCACCCGTCCCGCGCATCGGCCTTTGGGTACCCTGGGCGGATACCGACATGATGGGCTGG
>JBBKVS010000076.1:0-2970 GCA_037968555.1 Lysobacterales bacterium
GGAATCCGGTGTGCAAAGTAAATCAGTACGTCATAAGCCGCTTCCGCAATAAGGTTCGCTGCCAGTCGAGCCGTAGCCTGCTCAATCTGATCGGTATTGATCTCAAGCAGGGCTTCGGGCGTCAGACTCAAATTCAGTGCCGGGGTGGCTGCCAAAGCCACGCTGAGATCACCCGGTTGGGTTAAATCGCTATCACTCAGGCCGTGCGGATTGACCTCGTCACTGACAATCAGGATGCGCAGGGCTCGATGAACAGGCAAAGACTGGGCAGAAAGGTTCAAACAACACAGCAAACTGCCAAGGAAAATTACGCCTGGTAAGGCCTTGTTCACCGTTGACTCAATTTTGAGCGCTGTCCAGCAACTGCTGCGTGATCAGCGCAACACCAGTACATTGGCCAGCCATAGAAACATGCCCATGCTCACCACGTCTGTTGCGGTCGTGAGAAAAATGCTGGATGCCATGGCAGGATCAGCGCCACATCTTTTCAGAGTCAGTGGTACCAGCACTCCCGTGACACCACTGGCCAGGCAGGCACCGGTCATGGCCAGAAACACCACCAGGCCCAAGACCATGGGTTGATCAGCGCCGGAAAAATTGGCATAGAAATACATGGCAATACCGGCAACCACACCTACCGCAGCACCGTTGGCAATTCCCAGCAATGTTTCTTTGATCAACACGTGCCGGAATATTCCCGGCTTGAACTCATTCAGAGTGATGGCTCGTATGGTGACGGCCAGCGCCTGGCAGCCGGTGTTACCCGATTGGCCAGCCAGCACGGGTAGAAAAGCGGCCAACACCACCACCTGGGCGATGGTGTCTTCAAACAGGCCGACCACGAATGCCGCCACAAAAGCGGTAACCAGGTTGATCTGCAACCAGGGATGGCGCATGCGTAAGGCAGGTATCCAATTGGTAACTGCGTGCTCTTCCTTGTCGACACCCACCATGCTGCCGTACTGGGCACTGAGTTCAAAATTCTGATGCTCGAATAACATGAAGCCCTGAACCACACCCAGCAAATGGCCAGCATCATCACAGACCGGGTACAACGGATAATGCCGGTAGACCACTTCTTTCATGGCATCACCGACATCCTCATCGGGACTCAGCGAAAATGGCTCCAGCAACATGACATCGGCGACGGTGTCGTCGGGCCCGGCCAGCAACAGATCACGCATGGCCACGATGCCCAGCAGCTTCTGGGATTCATCAATGATATAGCCGTAAGTGATCAATGTGTCGTGCGTCCACTCGCGGATTTTCTCCACGGCATCCACAACTTTCTCATCAGGAGCAAACACCGCTACGGCGGGTTCCATCAGGCGACCCACACTGCCATCGGGATAGCGCTGGGCGTCTTCCCAGTTGTCACCCACATGATCGCCGGCAAAATTAACGATCGCTTCGCGTCGCTGGTTCGGGAAACGCAGGAGTATTCGATAAGCCGGAGCCGGATGCAGGTGCTGCAGCACAGCGCCTACGGTTTCATCGTCTTCCAGCAACAACACCCGCGCAACATCCAGCGGTGCACGTCGCTGTGCTTCCAAAACCAGATGCTGTATTCGCTTGTCTGGAGAGCCGGTGGCAGCTTCCTTGCCCAGAGTGGTTGTTTCCATGCGCCCGAATCTCCTTGTTGCAGGAGCTTAAGCGTACGTGTCGGCGCTTTAAAACACCAGATTGAAAAGGGCAAAAAGCCCTTTTCTTCATGCACTCTCCAGAATTCAGGGCAATTCTGGGATTATCCTTCCTTGCGCGCCTTCATTGCACGTTGCAGTCGTGCATCTTCATCATTGACATAGGCCTGGGCAGCCGCCAGCAAAACAGCTGGGGACAGACGCACAACGTAATCCGGGTTGGTGTACTGGAAGTGAATCAGGCCATCCGTACCAATCAGGAAATTTGAAGGTGCCGGCAATGCCCGGTGCGACTCTCCTGAAGCTTCTTCCAGGTTGATGCCATATTCCAGGTATTTGCTGTTGACTTCATCGCTGATACGAAACGCAATACCGAAAGCGCGCATGGCTTCCAGCTTGGCATCCGAATAGACCGTGTAGCCGATATCCGGTTGATCCAGACTTTCATATAACAACTCAGGTTTGTCCGGACTGATAAACCAGATATCAAATCCCAGCGCCTTGAGCTCGGCTTCGGCCTTTCTCATTTCCGCCAGGTGCAGATTGCAGTACGGACACCAGCCTCCGCGGAAGAATGTCAAAATGACAGGCTTCTGTAACTGCTTGGGATCGAAATCGATCGCGGCCCCAGTCGCATCCCGTAAATGGAACGCCGGTGCGGCCATGCCGGGCATTAAAGGCTGCACTTCATTGGCATTACTGTGAATCGCATGGCGATCAGACTCTGCCAGCGCACTCAAAGGCACGCACAGCAGCAGGAAAGCAAGCATTAAGGTTTTATTGATTTGCATGGACAATCGACTCCTCACTAGTTTGGTTTTTTTCAATGACGGGAACCCAGAAGACCCTGTAATACCCATAGTTATTACAAAAATGTCATTTGAGCTCCTGGAACTGCAGTGTTCGATCTTCCAGGCATGAATGGAATGAGTTCTGCACAATTGAATACCTACCCTATTGCAAGCCAGGATGCGTATAACGTGTTTCTGAGCAAGCAAAAGGAAGAGTTTTATGTTGCATGGTTGGAGTGCCTCAGCTGGACTCAGAGCGGAAAATGGCTACGTGTTCTATTGGCAAACCAAACCAGCGACAACATTACAGGGACTTCCACCAGAACGCCAACCACTGTTGCCAATGCTGCACCAGAGTCCAGGCCAAACAGGCTGATGGCCACCGCAACTGCCAATTCGAAGAAATTGGAGGTGCCTATCAAGGCCGCCGGTGCGGCAGTGCTGAACGGTAACTGCCAGCCATAAGCCCAGGCATAAGCCAGGAAAAAAATACCGTAACTCTGAATCAGCAATGGAACGGCAATCATGGCGATGACCGC
>JBBKVS010000077.1:0-8177 GCA_037968555.1 Lysobacterales bacterium
CCGGCGGTGGCGCTTCGAAGCTGTCGGCGAAAATTAACTGCGGATCAACGGGCCCGGCGGGCGCGGGCAGGGGCATCGCGATAAATGCGACGCCGATGCTGAGAACGAACACAGGCCAGGTTTTAGTGAATCCCATAATTGTCGACTCCGGTAGATCATAACCAGAATTAAGTATAGGACACATTAAGTGTCCTTTGAGGATAGGTAGGATAAACGCTATATTGCCAGAAATTTACAGTTACGGGGCGGCGGCCGAAAGGCCGTCATCCTGTATAGCGTGCCGCTGGTTGAGGAGGAGCCCAGCATTCCTTTGTTAGCCACGATGTACGGCTTCAGCCTGCATGCCGGCACCGTGTGTGAAGCCCATCAACGCAGCAAGCTGGAACGCCTGTGCCGTTACATCACCCGTCCGCCGATCGCCACCAAGCGTCTCTCGGTCGATGACCATGGTCGGGTGGTGTATCGCTACAAGCGGCCGTTCCGGGATGGATCGACGCATGTGATTCTGGAGCCGCTGGATTTTATGTTCAGGATGAACGGTATGCCGCGGGCGCAGGGATGCGCACGACTGCAGGGATGCAGGAGGTAGAGCAACGCAGGAGCAGTTGCCGAGGAGCGGCCATCGCAAGATTGGCTGCTTTGGTGCCAAGGCCGCGTCTCAACCTAACACGCTTTCACGGCGTCTTCGCACCCAACTTCAAACACCGCCGCCACATCGTGCCACGCCGTGCACCGGGCCGGGTGGACGCCGACAAGCCCCTGGCTCCTTTGACCTGGGCACTGCGCCTGAAACGAGTGTTCGAAATCGACATCGAGGCCTGTCCGCATTGTGGCGGCAAGCTTCGCGTCATCGCCTGTGTCGAGGACCCACCGCTGATCCGCAAGATCCTCGAACACGTGCAGCAGCGCGACGATGCAGGCTTCAGTCAAGCGCGGGCGCCGCCGGTGCGTGATGGGGCAAAACCAGACTGAACTGAACAGTGGGCAGGCGGCCCGGCGGTCACGCTCGGGCCAAGGTGGGCCACCAACCGGATCCGACGCGAAAAAAGCCAACGGGCCGTTTCAAAACATGCCCAGAGGGGCTCAGGAAGGGCCGGCTTGGTTCCGGATGGGCAGGAAATCAAGGCTCGGATACTTTCAAATTTCTCAAGAAAGCTGCTTAATACTTCTTATTCGCCACCGTCAAGTGATTGAAAAATAGCAGTTGACTTTTGCACAGTGAAGCTTATATTAACGCACCATTCAGACGGGAATTAACCCCGTACGACCCGAAGGGCCGGGTCGGTTTTCATACGCAGGTCGCCCATCTGTGCCAAAGGAACGAAAATGAAAACTGCAAGGGCTCTCGAAGAAGAGCCTCCCGGGCCAGCGACAGCTTCCCAACCTGTACTTTCCCCATCACGATCCACGAAATCTGAATCTCAATCACTCTCGAAATTGACCCTGGCTCCGCTCGGCAAGTCAGCTTTCGTTGTTTCCGAACGTTCCGCCGAATTCCTGCGAACCTACTACCCGGATGCCACGATAAATGAGTGGAACGACTGGCGATGGCAGAATCGCAACCGCGTTCGCACGCTGGCCGATTTGCAGCGCATGATCACCATGACCGACGAAGAAAATGAAGCCATCCAGCGTCATTCCGGTGCTTTGCCGGTTGGCATTACGCCTTATTACGCCAGCCTGCTGGACCCGCTGGATAGCAACCAGGGCTTGCGCAAGACCGTAGTGCCCGTGCTCGGTGAATACACCTTTACCCGCGGGGAAAATGACGACCCACTGGGTGAAGACAGCCACAGCCCGGTGCCTGGACTGGTCCACCGCTACCCCGATCGCGTGCTGTTGCTGGTGACCAATTTCTGCTCGGTTTACTGTCGTTATTGCACACGTGCACGCATGGTCGGCTCGGCCGGTGAACGCAGTGTGAAAAAATCCGATATCGAACTGGCTCTCGACTACATAGAACAAACACCGGTCATCCGCGATGTTCTGATCTCGGGCGGAGACCCGCTCAGCCTGGACGACGACCGGCTGGATTACATCCTCGGCCGCCTGCGGAAGATCAGGCATGTTGAGTTTGTACGTATTGGCAGCAAACAGCCGGTGGTGCAACCCATGCGCATGACCAAGTCATTACTCAAGATTCTGAAAAAGCACCATCCGCTATGGATGAGCCTGCACTTCACTCACCCGGATGAAATCACCCCGGAAGTCAGTGAAGCTTGCGGCCGTATGGCTGACAGCGGTATTCCCCTGGGTAGTCAGACGGTATTGCTCAAGGGCGTAAACGATGATCTTGGCACTATGAAATCACTGGTGCACGGACTGCTGAAAATCCGCGTCAGGCCCTACTACCTGTATCAGTGCGATCCGATTTCCGGATCGTCCCATTTCCGCACCCCGGTCTCAAAGGGCGTAGAGTTGATTCGAGGCCTGCGTGGCCACACCACCGGTTACGCTGTTCCGACCTTCGTTGTTGATGCGCCCAATGGCGGTGGGAAAATCCCCCTGTCTCCTGACTATACCCTGGGCTATGAGGGCGACGACCTGCTGTTGAAAAGTTACGACGGTGGAACCTATCACTACCCGGACTCCGGTCCGGCCATTACCCTTGCCCAAGGAGTGCAGTCATGAATCACGCAATAAAACGTATTGGTTTAACCTTTGACCTGCGCGACAGTTACCTCGAGGCTGGTTACAGCGAAATGGAAACCGCCGAGTTTGACCGCGCCGACACCATCGAGAGTATCGAGACATCCTTGCAGCAACTGGGCTACACGGTGGACCGCATAGGCCACGTCAAGCAACTGGCCGCGCGACTGGTAGCTGGTGACCGATGGGACCTGGTATTCAACATCTGCGAAGGAATGTACGGTATCGGCCGCGAAGCCCAGGTACCGGCGCTGCTGGATGCCTACCAGGTTCCCTACGTATTTTCCGACACCCTGACCTGCGCCCTCACCCTGCACAAGGGCATGACCAAGGACGTAGTGCGGGCGGCAGGGGTTGCCACCCCCGATCATGTCATGGTGAACAGCCGCAGCGACATAAAACAAATCAAACTGCCGTTTCCCTTGTTCGCCAAGCCGGTGGCGGAAGGCACAGGCAAAGGCATCACCGCAGATTCGAAAGTGACCGATGCCACGCAGCTGAAACGCGTTTGCGAACAACTGCTCATGGAACACCATCAACCTGTACTGGTAGAACGTTTCCTGCCTGGCCGGGAGTTTACCGTGGGTATTCTCGGAACCGGCACCCAGGCCAGTGCCCTGGCCACCCTTGAAATCGAATTGCTGGAAGGCGCCGATTCGGAAGTGTATTCCTACCGTAACAAGGAAGAATGTGAAGAACTGGTGCGTTACAAGCTGTTGCCCGCCGGTAAACTTCGTCGCGACATTGAATTGTTATGTCTGAAAGCCTGGCATGCACTTGGTTGCCGAGATGCCGGCCGCATGGACGTTCGCCTGGATGAAAAAGGCCAGGTGCATTTCCTGGAAGTAAACCCCCTGGCCGGAATTCACCCGGAACATTCAGATCTTCCCATCATGGCCACTATGACCGGAATGAAATACTTGCAGCTGATAGAATCCATCATGAACTCTGCCGTGCAACGCTGCGGCACCGTACAAGATGCCCACCACAAGGCCGCCTGAGGCGAGTACTATTCAGAAGCCGGACATTGCAAGCCGCGTGCAGCATGAGCACCGGGATCGAACGGTACTCGTGCTGCATGAGGCTATTGGTGATGATGCGCGGGCAGATGAACAGGACACGCTGATCCAGCGCGACCAGGTGTGCGAAGCACTGAATACGCTGGGCTGGAACACCCGGCACCTGGCCACCGGCCTGGACCTGGAGAGCACCATGACCTCTGTCATGCGATTCAGGCCTGCATGCATTTTCAACCTGGTGGAGTCACTGGGTGGACAGGGGCGTTTAATCCATTTTGTTCCCGCCTTGTTGCAAGGCAGCGGGTACCTTTTCACCGGCTGCAGCAGTGACGCGATCTATTCAAGCTCACACAAGTTGATGGCCAAGAACCGCATGCGCCAGTGCGATATTCGCACACCGGAGTTTTTTAGTCTCGGAGACACTCCGTACCCAGTCAAGGCAAGCAATCGCTGGATCGTGAAATCGGTTTGGGAACATGCCTCTTTCGGACTGGACGATGGTTGCGTGGTTAAAAGTGTGGACGCCGCAGTGGAGCGTATATTCGCCTGCACCCGGCGGCATGGCGGGGAATGGTTTGCTGAGGAGTTTGTGGACGGCAGGGAGTTCAATATTTCCGTGCTGGAATGTAATGGCAGGCCGCAGATTCTGCCCATGGCGGAAATGACGTTCGTGGGCTTCCCGCCAGATAAACCCAGGATCGTGGGCTATGCCGCAAAATGGGATGAGGAAGCGCCGGAGTTTCACGCCACGCAACGAATCTTCCCGGAGCTTCCAGCCGGCCTGCATCATGCCCTGCAAGAGGCGGTGATGGGCTGCTGGAAGGCATTCGGACTGAGCGGCTATGCACGGGTTGACTTCCGTGTGGATGCCGATGGTAATCCCTGGGTTCTGGAAGTCAATGCCAACCCCTGTATTGCGCGGGATGCCGGGTTCACGGTAGCCGCTCAACAAGCAGGCATCAGTCACGACGCCATCGTCAAGAACATCCTCGAGGCAGCCGGGGTCACAAACACTCCAGCTGGCCTTCAAAAAGATACACTCACAGCCGGGGTTGTTCCCGGGCAGTTTGCCTGATCTATGTTCAGAATTCACAAGGTTTTTGATGTCACAACGCCAACCAACCGGCAGCTCCTGTCGCAGGTACAGGCCATGTTGCGGGTGCAGTTCAATGAACTGAGCGAAAGAGACATTGCCAAGTTACCCTCACAACTCGCCAACCCGATGAAATACCGCTTCCGGTCCATCCTGCTGGTGGCTGAGGATGGCGATAACACGGTACGCGGGTTTGCCATGCTGTTGCATGCTCCGGACCTGGAATTCTGTTATCTCGATTACGTCTGCGCCGGCCGCGGCGAAACCGGCGGCGGAATTGGCGGAGCCCTGTATGCACGCGTACGCGAGGAAGCGTTCCAGCTGGGCGTGATTGGTATCTTTCTCGAATGCCTTCCGGATGATCCGGCGCTGTCTCCTGACCCGGTAATCCGCAAGCAGAATAGCGCACGTCTGCGATTTTATGAACGGTTCGGAGCCAGGCCATTAATTAACACTTCCTACGAAACGCCCCTATCCGAAAACGACACCGACCCGCCCTACCTGGTATTCGATCACCTGGGCCAGGAAAACAAGCCGCTTAGACGGAAAGTGGTCCGGGACATAATTCGCGCCATACTGGAGCGCAAATATGCCGCGGTATGCCCGCCGGATTATATCGAGAAAATCATTTCCTCGATCAAGGACGACCCGATAGAAATGCGCCCGGCACGCTATGTCAAGGACCTGCCCAGCACGGCCGGACTGAAGCCTGAACAACGACGCATTGCGCTGATCATTAATGACCGCCACTCCATACACCATGTCAATGATCGCGGATACGTGGAAGCTCCGGTGCGCATCTCATCCATCACCCGCGAACTGGACCGAACCCAACTGTTTGAAACCATCCCGGCACAGAATTTTGGTCTGAGTGTCATTGAAACAGTGCACAAACCTGAATTCGTGCAGTTCCTGAAAAAGGCATGCGCCAATGTACCTCCGGGCAAATCGGTATACCCCTACGTGTTCCCGGCCCGCAACCGCGCACGGCCTCCGAAAGAAGTTCCCTTGCGGGCAGGCTACTACTGCATTGACACCTTCACACCACTGAACGCCAATGCCTACAAGGCGGCACGACGTTCGGTGGATTGCGCCATGACCGGCGCAGAATGCCTGCTGGATGGCCGCAGGGCCGCCTACGCACTGGTACGGCCACCCGGCCATCATGCCGAGCGCGAGGCATTTGGCGGTTTCTGTTATTTCAACTCTGCCGCGATTGCAGCACATCACCTTAGCCAGCAGGGTAAGGTCGTCTTGCTGGATATCGACTATCACCACGGCAACGGTGCACAGGACATTTTTTACCAGCGCAAAGACGTGTTCACCATTTCACTGCACGGTCATCCGCGCTATTCCTACCCGTATTTCTCCGGCTTCGAAGATGAAAAAGGCGAACAGGACGGCAGCGGTTACAACCTCAATTTTCCCCTTGTGGAAAACCTGGACGGCGAGCAATACCGTAAATACCTGGCCGAGGCGCTGGCGCGAATCCGCAAGTACCAGCCGCAGTTCCTGGTGCTGGCCCTGGGCCTGGACACCGCGAAGGGAGACCCAACAGGTTCATTCCGGCTCATGGCCAAGGACTTCCATGAGAACGGCCGCATGATTGGCTCACTGGACCTTCCCACGCTGGTCGTGCAGGAAGGTGGTTATAAAACCCAGACCCTGGGTATTAACGCGCGTCATTTCTTTACCGGACTGTGGGCAGGTATGCAGCATCGGGAACTGGCACCCACGGGTCGCAAGGGCAAACGCCAATGAAGTGGAGGACTCAGGTGCAACCCTCGGACTCGGAAGCAGTGCGCAAGCTGGTTGCTGAAACCGGCTTCTTTTCTCCGGAAGAAGTCCTGGTTGCAGTGGAACTGGTGGATGAAACCCTGACCAGGGGGAAAGCCAGCGGCTATGAGTTCTTGTTTGCCGATGACCCGGAAACACCCCATCGCTTATTGGGATACACTTGCTATGGACAGATTCCGGCCACGCAATCCAGCTTCGATCTTTACTGGATTGCTGTGTCGCCGGAGTCTCAGGGCCAGGGCCTTGGAGCAAAGCTGATGCGCGAATCCGAGCGGCTCGCACGAAGCCAGGGTGCTACCCAGATGTATGCGGATACTTCAGGGCGTGATCAGTACCGGCCGACACGCGCATTTTACGAAAGCATGGGTTATCAGCAAGCCTCGGTGCTCAAAGGTTTTTTTGCGCCCGGTGATGATAAGGTCATCTACGCAAGGCTTTTGTAAGGCTGGAGTTTAATTACCAGGCTAAGCACTTTGCTGCGCCAGTAAACGATCCAGCTGGTTGGCAAATGCCATCCGTTCTGTTTGGCTGAAGGCCGGTGGGCCGCCGGTATCCACGCCACTGGCCCGCATGGTCTCCATGAAATCCCGCATATTCAGGCGTTGGCGAATGTTTTCCACCGTGTAGAGTTCGCCGCGCGGATTAAGTGCCAGCCCACCTTTCTCAATGACATCATTAGCCAGCGGGATATCGGCCGTCACCACCAGGTTACCGGGCTCCAGCTGGTCGACGATGTAGTTGTCTGCAACGTCAAAGCCGGAACCCACCTGGATGGTTCGGATACCGTGAGGGGGACGATTCGGACACCCATGACTTTTCCAACGACTCGGACACCCATGACTTTTCCCGATTATATCGATTCGAAAGTAGCTGGTGAAGATTGCAGCCAGCAAAAAGCTGGTTCGTTCGGGGCTATTTCAACGGTTCTGAGCGTCTTTGGGGTGTTGGGTTTGGAATGGGATGGATTACGGTCAGTTTTAGACTGAGTGAGGGTCAAGCAGGCTCACCATCCTGATGAGGGTTTACGCTTGTTCAGAAAATAATCTGTTACCGAAGGCGTGACCTTTCACAAATTTCCTGCCCACCGATTGCGCAAATGCCTTGAGCATACTCACCGCTCCCAGGGCATTTAACGACGGAATGCTGTCTCTGGCCAGATAATCCAGCACGGGTGCGGCATTCATCTTCAAGCGGACGAGTATGGGTGGTGCGTGAGTCGGGATGTAACCCCGCTTATGACATCGGACTTCTCTGCCAGCCCAATCCACCAGCTCCAGATAATCTTTCAAATGGTATGGAATGCCATCTGGCTCCTGTTTCGCAAAAGGCCGCAGGGAATTATCCTTCGGATGAAGTATGCGCTCCTGAATCGATGTGTAATCCGATTGCTCCGGTGTTTTGGCCATGGCAGCACGAATGGGGTTCAGATCCACATAGGCCATGCAGGTCAAGACGGCCCGTGCGTCCAGCAGCGCTTGTGACTTGAACCGGCCCTCCCAGAATCGGCCCGTACAGTGGTCTTCAGCATTCGCCAATCGGGCTATGGGCTCATTCAGACAACGCATAAACCAGGAGAGATCACCCAATCGCTGGCGCCAGGTGGCAAACAATCTGGCGAC
>JBBKVS010000078.1:0-3895 GCA_037968555.1 Lysobacterales bacterium
GAGTTTGCAGCCGGCGCCGAATTGATGTTTGGCGAGTTTGACCGCTGGTCAGCCAAAGGGTCACTCAATGTTCCCATTTCGGACACATTGTTCGCCCGTTTTAATGCGGTTGTAGAGCAGGGTGACGGCTATACCAACAACATTGTCCTCAACCGTGATGTTAACGATCGCGACAACGGTGGTTTCCGCGCCGCCTTACGCTGGTTGGCCAGCGATGCGGTGACAGTGGATCTGAGCTATGACTACTACAATGCCGAATCCGATGGCATTCTCGGCGTGGATCTCGCTGGCAGAACCCGGCCACCACCGGCCAACCTGTACATCTCCAACAGTGGTGACCAGGATGCATTCAGCATCGGTCGTACCGATGGGACAACCCTGACCGTTAATTGGGCCATCAACGACAACATGAATCTCACATCGATCACCGCCTTTCGCAACCTTTATCAAAAGTGGGCCTTCGACTTTACCGATCAGCCGGTGCCCATTTTCAAGTTGTGGACAGTTAATGACACCGACACCCTGACCCAGGAAGTCCGACTCAATGGCAGTGCGATGGATAACCGGCTGAACTATGTCACCGGTATCTTTTACTACGATGAAGACAGCTATTCCTTCATTGGTGACCAGATTAATCTGTGGATCAACAGTAACGTTCGTGTGCCATTGCCTTTCTTCTCACGCTTTTACGATGTAAATGTGGAGAGTATCGCGGCCTTCGCCCAGGTCGATTTCGATTTAACGGATCGCTGGACCCTCACGGTGGGTGGTCGTTACACCGAGGACGACAAGAGCCTGGACATCCAGCAGTTCATTGGTGCGCCACCGGGCTTCGTGCAGCCGGGTCAGGGTGGGCCTGGCTACAACACGGCGTCTCTCAAAGCCCTGGGTGTTCCCATGGATCTGTCCTTCAGTGATTTTTCGGGCAAAATTGGAGTGCAATACCATTTCTCTGATGATGTTCTGGGCTATGCCCACATTACCCAGGGTTTCAAAAGTGGTGGCTGGTCTGCACGTACCAACAACCCCACGCAGTTCGTCGTCTTTGACCCCGAAACGGTGGATACCCTTGAAGCCGGCATGCGCACTACCATTTTGGGTGGGCGTGCCCGGCTTAATTACGCGGCTTTTTACTCGGACTACAAAGATTTCTTCGCCACGGCTACGGGCCAGGATGGCAATTTCATTGTCGCCACCAACGATATGGAAATCTATGGCTTTGAGTTTGATGCTACGGCTCGGATGACTGATGAAATCGATGTTTTCGCCGCGCTGGGTTGGCAGGAAGGAAAATACAAGAAGCCAGATCCGACCGTGGGTGCAGAACCGCAACGATTGCCAGAATGGACAGTCAAGCTGGGATCCACCTGGACCCATGAGCTTGCCCGTAGCGGCACTGCGATCCGTGCATCAATTGACTTCAACTACATCGAAGATTATTTCACCAATCTGCAGAATACGCCTGAGGGCAGAACCGGCAACATTGAGCTTTGGAACGCGCAACTGGCATATGAGTTCAGCGGTCGCGAGCATGAGGTGTTCATTTCGTGCAAGAACTGTTTTGAAGAAAGTTATGTCGCACAGTCCTTTGATTTTCGCGGCATCAATTTCATCGAGACCTATCCGAACGATCCGCGCACATGGCTGGTGGGCTACCGCGGTCACTGGTAGATAAAGCACCATGTTGCCTGATCCTGAACAATCCGCACTCATTGTGGTTGACATGCAGAATGGCTTTCTTCGGAAAGGGGCCTCTTGCGACCGGATTGGCCTGCCAACCGAAGCGCTGCAGCCGGCCATTGCGCCATGCGTGGAACTGGTAGGGATGGCACGTGCCCATGGTGTCCCCATCATCTTTACGCGCTACGTCTATCGGGAAGATTATCGTGATGGTGGATTTCTGGTAGACGAACTCCTCCCGGCATTGAGGACGGAGCGAGCGCTGATATCAGGAAGCGAGGATGCTGCCATCATTGATGAGCTCAGCCCGAATTCTGAGGATTTTGTGTTGGATAAAAACAGGCCCAGTGCTTTTTATTCAACATCGCTGGAGAGCTGGCTGAACGGATTGAAGGTACGGAATCTTGTGGTGTGTGGAGTGACCACCAATTGCTGCGTTGAATCCACGGTCAGGGATGCCAGCCATCGTGACTATCGTACCTGGGTGGTGAAAGATGCAGTTGCAGAATACGACCCCAACCGTCATGCCGTGGCGTTGGAAGCCATGGGCATGCTGTTCGGCTACGTGGTCGACCTTGACGACATTCGGTCGCACTGGAAATCAACAGTTTGAGTTTTTCAATCCTATTCAACGGAAAGGGTTTGGTTGCAGGCGCAGATTCAGAAGTAGCGTTTGATGGTCAAGCGCATGTGTCGCAGGATGCTTTTTTCATTTTCCCGTATACGTTCGTTGAGCCCGGCAACCGCGACTACCAGAGTCGTTCCCGACTCGCCTTGGGGCAACCGCATGGCAATCGCTCCGGAATCCGGGATGAGACGGTCGTAAGCAGCCGAGTATCCCTGCTCGCGGATGGTCTGGATTTCGGCCATCACCGACTCAGGCACGAGACGATCCGTTATACGACGTATTTTCGCATTCGCCCGTTCAATGAGCATGAGTATGTCTTCGTCGCGCTTGCTGGCGAGCAGAGCAGTGCCCACTCCGGTGCCAAACAGCGGCGCCACAAAGCCTTCATTCACCTGCAAAGAGATGGGATAGGATCCCGTGATGACGCGCAAAAACTGCATGGAGAGATCGTTCTGCATCGACAAGGTCACGGTTTCCCGCGTCTCGATGTGCAAGTCTTCAAGCAAGTTGATGGCCTGGCCGCTGCCGAGTACGGCAGCAGGTATCCAGTCTCCCAGTTGCGCCACACGCAAGCTCGGAAAGTAGCTCATATTGCCCCGGTCAAGCGACAGGTAGCCCAGGGTGACCAGGCTTTTCAAAATGGCATTGGTGCTGGACTTGGGAAATCCAAGCGCACTTCCGATTTCCGTTCCAGTCATGGGTCGGCGTTCCCGACGCATCAGTTCGAGCACGTCGAGCACACGCCCAACCGACTTCACCACAGAATCGGTATTGGCAGAAGTGAGCTTGCGTTCGTGCATGGGGTTTCCGGTGGGCCAGGTAAAATCGCGAGCCGCAAGCATAGGCCGTTCACATATGTGTATCAAGCAGAAAGGCGTAGTGCAGCCGGCAAAGGCAAGTTTCAGGTGCGCGGCTATCTTGATCAGGCGTAGGAGTCAGTATGAACAAACCCTTTATCATTGATGGCGTATGTCACCCTTACAATTTCGAAAAAGCCAACCTGAATGGTCGTTTTGGAGAGATTTTCAACGACGTGATGTTCAGCTTTCACCCCTTGGTCAACCCTCCAGATGCCGCGCTTTCCCGCGAAGAATGGGAGCATAACTGGCAGCCGCTTGAGTTCCTGGAAACCATGTTGCTGGAAAGCAAGACCGACGTATGTTGCGTACATTCAACGCCGATCTATGACGCCTACCATGATGGTTTGGTGAGTAATGAAAAAGGTGCCTGGTTGAAGGAGAATTTCCCGGATCGGGTCATTTGGTATGGCTGTGTGGATCTTTTTGATGATCCCGACAAAGTGATGCAAACCCTGAAGCAGTGCCATGAGCAGGGCGCAGATGGCATCAAGCTCTATCCTTCCCGTTACGCCGACGGCTTCACAGAAAGCTGGCGGATGGATTCCAG
Source organism: Lysobacterales bacterium (assembly GCA_037968555.1). GTDB lineage: Bacteria > Pseudomonadota > Gammaproteobacteria > Xanthomonadales > SZUA-36 > JAWXBM01. The sequence continues at coordinate 3,716 of JBBKVS010000078.1, forward strand.
GGACACCGCCTTTCCCATTTTCGAGTATGCCCGGGATCACGTTATTCACAACATCGCCGTGCACAAGGCTTTGCCTATCGGACCCATTTCCAGCGAAGGCATGCTGGTGGATGATATTTCTGCTGCCGCCAATTGCTTTCCGGAGCTCAATTTCCAGATCGTCCACGCCGGTTTCATGTT
>JBBKVS010000079.1:0-11910 GCA_037968555.1 Lysobacterales bacterium
CGTTCCTCGGTCGTTCCGGCGAACGGCCCGAAACGCTCCTGCTCGGGCGGGCCTTTCGCGACATCCCTGTCGCTCATTTCGCCTGCACTCGGTCGTCACTCGGCTGCGTTTACGGGATCGGAATTCCCTTCAGCCAACGGGCTTAGAATTGTTCAAGCGCGTCCGGCCATCGACTGGTTTAGTTACCGCAGCCCCATTACTGCGAGGGCACCCGAAGGGCGGCGGACTCGGGGATACGGTACGTATACCAGTCGAGGGCCTTATTGACGAAAAAGCCCTGGATCGGAAGCCCCTTCAGCCAGCAGGCCACTTTTAAGGCTAAAACAAGCAGCGCTAGTTAGTTCGAGTCGATAAACGCAGCGCAGGCTTGCAACACCGGGTATTGGGGTAGAAGTTGCCGGGCCCAAGCCAGGCCAGTAGAAATATCCTCACCTCGCTGCGTACGCCCCCGCGCCAGCGTGCGGCTGCGGTTGAAGGACGAGTAGGGTTGATCCGGTTGTTTGGAATAGCCAACCGATATATCCGGCCAGGCTTGCAGAATGTCTTCGCGTGATGCGGTTAACCCGAAAAACCCGATCAGGTTATCCAATGCCAATTCCGGGCCCGCCAGGAAAGATTCGAAATCCAGCAACAGGCATCGGCTCGGTAATTGTTCCTGCGCTTGTAGCAGGCGAGTCATGCAGGTCAGCCAGGATAGAACAGCCAATTGCACTTCACTGGGCTCGGAATCAGAAGCAAGCGGTATCGGCTGATGGGTCAGGTACCGCCATTCCTGCTGCCGGGCCGCAGCATGGCCGCGCAGATCCAGTGCCGGAGTCTGTTTGCCCAGCATGCCAGCCAGATAGCTTTCCAGCGGCAGGTAGAGCAGCACGCTTCTGGCCAAGGGTGAGCGTTCCATAATGGGCAAAATCATGCCATTGCAGGTACTGGTCGCTTTGATCATGCTTACCTGGTCGGGTGCAAATACCCGGCTGTGTGCCGCCAGGGCCAGGTTCAGCATCAGGCTCCAATGATCATCACGAACAAGCGTTTGACAGGCAGCCAGTTCGCGCAAGCTCAGTGGTTCGCGTATGGGTAAAACGGAAGGGCTTGCCGCCAGGGCGCGGGAAAGCAGGGTTGAGCCGCAATGCCCGATATGAAAAATAAAGTTCGCCAGCGGTTCCGGTTGACAACCGATCAAGGTCTGCAGAGGTTCCAAAGCCACCGCAAAAGGCTGGTTTGCAACTGATTCATTTGCGAGCAGCCGCTGATCGAGGAAACTGGCCTGGCGAAACTGCGCTTCAGAGAGCTGCAGCCACTGGCTGGATTGCGCTGCAGGTTCCAATGAGTACAAGTGCCAGGTTGCCTCTTCCAGCATGGCCGTCAGGGATGCTGGACGGTCTGCTGTGGCTGTCGTGCTGTTCATATGCCCGGCAGAAATGGCTCAGGTTTGTGACGCAGTTTGGTTTCGTAGCGCCCGCAATAGTATCCAAATGCCCGGAAGCAAACTGCACAAGCCCAGGGCGGAGAGCTCAAACCAGCGCCAGGGGCCGGCTTCCAGGCCGATCAGTAAAGCGCCCGTCAGCATCAGGGCCGCACCGGCCATGGCGTGCAGGCTGCGGCGATGGGATTGTTCAAAGTCCCGCCGCAGGGCGGCCAGGTCGCTGGAATCCAGGCGTGAAGTCAGCTTGCCGGTGGTCGCCTGCAGCAGATAATCGTGTAACAGACCGGGCATTTCAGGTGCCTGGCTGAGCCAGCCAGGCAGGCGGTCACGCAGTTCTTTGGCAGTATGATCCAGGCCGTGTTTCTCGCGCATGATGGCCTCCAGTTCAGGTTTGGCAACTTCCAGAACATCCAGTTGAGGGTAAAGGTCACGCCCCAGGCCTTCGATGTTCAACAGGGTTTTCTGCAACATGATCAGCTGCGGCTGGATGTTCAGTTTGAAGCGGTAAGCCACCTGGAACAGTTTCAGCATCAGCTGGCCGAATGAGATTTCATTCAGTGGTCGGGCCAGATTGGGCTCGCCCACCGCGCGCACAGCGGCTTCCAGTTCATCCACGCGAGTCTCGGGCGGCACCCAGCCGGCATCGATATGCAGCTGTGCCACACGGAAGTAATCGCGGTTGAACAGGGCGATGAAGTTTTCCGAGATGAAGTACAGATCTTTCGGTGTGAGGCTGGCAACGATGCCGAAATCCAGCAGGATAAAAGTGGCGTCCGCCGGATTGCTGACATCCACAAAAATATTGCCCGGGTGCATGTCGGCATGGAACAGGTTGTCGCGAAACACCTGGGTGTAGAAAACCCGTACGCCGCGCTTGGCCAGTCGCTCCAGGTCAACGCCCAGCGCTCTGAGTTGCTCGATATCGTTAACCGGCACACCGTGTATACGCTCCAGTACCAACACATGCTCGCGGCAGTAAGGCCAGTAAATTTCCGGTATGTACAGATCCTTTGAGCCTTTGAAGTTACTGCGCAGCACCGAAGCATTGGACGCTTCGCGGAACATATCCAATTCATCGAAAACAAAGGCTTCGAACTCACGTACAAATTCGGTTGGCCTTACGCGGGCGCCGCCTTCCCAGTATTTTTCCGCCAGACGGGCGATGGCCATCAACAGGTTGATATCGCGCCGCAATAAACGGCGTATGCCGGGACGCACCACCTTGACCACCATCTCGCGACCATCCGGCAAGGTGGCCGCGTGCACCTGGGCTATGGACGCAGAGGCCAAAGGGTCAGGATCGAATTCTGCAAACAATTCGCCCAAGGGTTTTTGCAGCGCTTTTTCAATAATGGCAATGGCCTGTTCACCCGGAAAGGGCGGCACCTGGTCCTGCAGTAGCGTCAGCTCATCGGCGATATCGGGAGGAACCAGGTCGCGGCGGGTGGAAATAATCTGGCCAAACTTGACGAATACCGGGCCCATTTCGGACAAGGCCAGCCGCAATCGCTCACCGCGAGGCTTGTCAGCCATATCGGATTTGCTGGTCCAGGGTGCCAGTACACGCAACAGACGCATTGGCCGGTACAAATGCGTGGCGCTGAGCAGGTCATCGAGGCGGTAACGCGCCAGGATGGCGCTGATGCGCAACAGACGGATGAATTGTTGCAGGCCGTTGATCATGCTTGGTCTGCTGTCCCGGAATCATCCTGCCGGTCCAGCAGGATGCGCATACGGGCTTCCAGCCGTTCAACTGCATCACGCAGGCCATCGACTTCATCAGAGAAACCTCGCAGCTCTGTGGTTTGTGCGAGTGGACTTTGCTCACTGTGCAGGTAATCGCTGGCCACATCCCGCAGTTGTTCGCCGGTATTGAGTAATGATGAGGCTATGCTTTTGAGCCCTGCGACCAGCTGATGCGCCATCACATCGCCGGTAAATTCGGCCACGCCTGCCTCCCAATCCGGATCCAGTTTTGAAAACAATCGTTCCAGGTCGCGTGCCAAAGTGGCATCGCCGGAAATTTTCACGCGTGAACCGGGGCCGCCCCAGCGACCCTCGTCATCGGGCAGTGCCATGGCGAACAAGGCCGGCATGCTGCCGCTGATCACGGTGTCGGCATCGCTTGTGGTATCCAGACTGACTTCTACCCGGTAGGCGGTGAAAATAAAGTCCAGCGTGATGGCCAGGTCTTGCAGCTGCAAGCGGACGCGCCGTCCATCCAACTTGCCCAGTCGATCGCCACTGTTCTGATCAGCTGCCAGCAAGCGATTGACCGCCGCTTCCAGGGAAGTGGCCAGCAAGCCGGGCAGGGGTGTGCGGTAGCTGCGCGTGGTGCTCTCAGTCATATCAGGCATGCAGTCCGCTGTGAATGGCAACAATGCCGCCAGTCAGGTCGCGAAAACGCACCTGTTCAAATCCTGCTGTGCGCATCATTTCGGCCAGCTCTTCCTGGGGTGGGTGCTTGCGTATGCTTTCTGCCAGGTAACGGTAACTATCGGCATCGTTGGCAATCAGTCTACCGAGCACGGGCAAAACGCCAAAGGAATAATGTTCGTACAGTCGTGCCAGGTGTTCTTCCCGTACATGGGAAAATTCCAGTATCAGGGCCTTTCCACCCGGCCGCAGCACGCGGAACATTTCCCGTAAAGCAGCATTCTGGTCAGTGACATTGCGCAAACCGAAAGCGATGGTAACGGCATCAAAACTGCGATCGGCAAAAGGTAATTGCTCGGCATTGACCAGGCCATAAGCCACGTTGCCGGCGATGCCATCGTCTTCGAGGCGGCTGCGACCTATGCTCAGCATATCGGGATTGATGTCGGTGAGTATGACCTGGCCATTCGAGCCTACCCGCCGATGCGCCAGCCGGCTGATGTCACCGGTGCCGCCCGCCAGGTCCAGCACGCGATCACCCTGGCGAATGCCGCTGTTGGCCATGAAGTCGCGCTTCCACAGGCGGTGTACGCCCAGCGACATGAAGTCGTTCATCAGGTCGTATTTGCGCGCTACCGAAGTGAATACTTCACCCACCATGCCGGTCTTGGCTTTGAGGGGTACTTCCTGGTAACCGAAATGGGTGGTTGCTGGTCTGGTTTCGCTCATACTGATTCCTGATCTGGCCTTGATTCTGCATGTGCTTGCATCGCGGCGGATATTGTACCTTGCTGTGGTGCCTGTGGCTTATCCCAAGTTCCAGGCAATCACTTGGCTTGCGGATGATAGAATCAGCGCCCTAGGAGCCAATCGGTCAAGTCCTACAGGCTCTTGGCGGGCTGTACTGAGTTCAGCCCTGCTCAATTGCTCAATTGCTTCATTGCTGGAGATTGCTAGTGGAACACGGTGCCGATCTGGCTTTGCAAATATCCCTGTTGCTGGGACTCGGCGCAATCTGCCAATGGGTGGCCTGGCGCTTGCGCATTGCTGCCATTCTGCCGCTGTTGCTGGTGGGCCTGTTGTTGGGGCCAGGCCTGGGTGTGCTGGACCCGGATGAGTTTCTCGGCGACCTGCTGTTTCCCATAGTCTCGCTGGGTGTGGCCATCATCCTGTTCGAAGGCAGCCTGACGCTGCGTTTCAGTGATATCCAGAATGTTACCGGCATTATTCGCAATCTCACCAGCATAGGTGTGGTGGTAACCTGGGCCATCATGGGCGCGGCAGCGCACTATGTGGTCGGCCTGGACTGGCAATTGTCGCTGCTGTTCGGAGCCCTGGTGGCGGTGACTGGCCCTACCGTCATCATGCCCATGTTACGCAGCATCAAGCCCACTTCGCGCATTGCCAACGTGCTGCGCTGGGAAGGCATCTTGGTTGATCCCATTGGTGCGGTGTTGGCGGTATTGTTGTTCGAGCTGATTATCTCCGGCCATCAGTCGCAGTCCTGGATGGAGTTCGGCAAAGTCATCGTGATGGGTTCCGTGTGGGGCATTTCCGGTGGCGTCGTGCTGGGCACCTTGCTCAAACGTCACCTGTTTCCCGATTACCTGGAAAACTATTCAGCACTGGCCATGGTGCTGGTGGTGTTTTCGGCTTCCAATGCGTTGGGGCAGGAGTCCGGGCTGATTGCGGTTACCGTTATGGGCATCGTGTTGGCCAATACCCGCGATCTGAATGTTGAGGAACTGCTGAGCTTCAAGGAGCACCTCACGGTGGTGCTGATCTCCATGCTGTTCATCATACTGGCAGCGAGATTGCAGGTCGAACAACTGGCCATGTTGAGTGTTTCTTCCTTGATCATCCTGGCAGTGGCGCTGTTCCTGGCAAGACCTTTGTCGGTGCTGCTTTCCAGTATTGGCACCAGTCTCACTTTCAAGGAAGGTGTGTTATTGGCCTGGATAGCGCCACGTGGCATCGTTGCGGCGGCGGTATCATCTTTGTTTGCCTTAAAGCTGGAAGGCAAAGTGCCCAATGCAGAGCTGATTGTGCCGCTGACCTTTGTGGTGATCATCGGCACGGTACTGGTGCAGGGTTTGACCGCACCCTGGTTTGCGCGTCGACTGGGCTTGTCCAGCAGTGGCGAGCAGGGGGTGATGCTCAGTTGTTCCAACAAGGTGGCGCTGGCCATCGGTGAAGCCCTGCATGCCAATGGTGTACGGGTGATGGTGGCAGACAGTAATCGCTCGGAATTGCAGGAAGCCCGCATGCTGGGGCTAAATACCTATTTTGGCAATCCACTATCTGAGCATGCCGACCGATTTATGGATCTGGCTGGCTACACCGAGTTGCTGGCGCTGTCGCGCAACCCGGAAGCGAATGCCATGGTTTGTGCGCGATTCCGGCATGATTTCGGCACCAAACACGTTTACAGTATTCAGCCACCCAGTGGCGAAGAGGACAGCCAGCGCAGAGAATTGGCGCAGGGCCTGCGCACCAATGTGCTGTTTTCCAAGGATGCTACCTGGAGCAAGCTGGCCAGTCTGTTGGGGCAGGGGGGGCGTATACGCTCCACCAAGCTGAGTGAGAATTATGACTTCGAGGCTTACCAGATTGCACAAAACAAAAATTCGGTGCTGCTGTTCGCAATCAACGACAAGGGCCGTCTGAAAGTGTTTTCCGAACGAGAGCAACTCGTTCCCGAGGCCGAATGGACCGTGATCGCCCTGGCACCGGAAGAAGATAGCGAAGAGAGCATAATAGCCGATGAACCCAGTACGGAACTGGATGAAGAATAGACTGGAATAGTTGATGCGGGAGCATTGAGAGTATGCGTAAGTTATTCATGATACTGGGTTTGATTATGCTGGCAGGAGCAGGTGCCGCCTTGTATTTCATCAACGTGCGAATGGACAGCGTCATTGAAAGCCGGATGGAGCGGGCTGCCACCACATCGCTGGGCAATCACGTGGAAGTGACTGGTGTGCAGACCGACTTGCGCAAGGGCACGCTGACTGTGCGTGAAATCACCGTAGCCAATCCGCCTGGCTACAAGAACCCCTATGCCATGCGCCTCAAAGGAGTTGAAGCTTCATTGGATTATGACAATCTGGATATCAAGCAGGTGGTCATAAAAAATCCGGAATTCCTGATCGAGGAGTTGGGTGGTACGACCAATTTCCAGCAAATGCTCGATGCCCTGGAGGCTGGTGAAGATGTACTTCCGGCAGCTGATCAGTCCCGACCGGAGCCGGTAATTGTCATGCGGCAATTCCGCATCGACGGGGCCCGGGCCAGTTTTGAATCCAGTTCGCTGGATCGTAACTCGAGTCTGCAAGTGGACTCGATCGAATTGAGAGATCTCGAGGGCACACCCACCGAATTGGCCAACCAGATTGGTAAAAAAGTATTACGCGAGCTCAGCTCGCAAGCGTCCATGGCGTTGTTGGAAGCCCAGGCCCGCAAGGCTGTGGGTGACCTGGGTGAGAAAGTCAGCGGCTCGCTGGGAAAGATTTTTGGTGTAGAAGATGCCGAGGAAAAACCACCTGAACCGGAAAACTGAGCTCCGGGTTGAGCCTGGCGCGGTTCGAGAATGACCTGCCCGCCTTTCCGGCGGGTTTTTTATTAAATACAAAGGAACTACCAACTCCATGTTTAAACATCATGTTTTATCGCGGCTATTGCTGGCTGGATGTGTTGGCTGGCCCTTGTCGGGTTTGGCCGAATCCGCCCTCGATGCTGATTGTGTCATGCAGATGGCAGAGCAGGCAGATGCCGCCCTGACGCTGGCCGAATTACGCCAGGCTTGCCGGATTGTGCCCGCATCTGAGCAGCAGTCAGCGGTGAGCGAACCGGATTCAATAGCAGAATCGGAGCCTGTCAGCGGCACCGTGGAAAGCAGGCTGGAAGCTGAGAGTGAATCGGTTATGCGGCCCTTCGGCCTGATGGCGCACAAGCCCAACTATGTGCTGGTCGGGACTTACAACAGTAAAGGCTGGTCTGATCGGCCGTTGGCGCAGTCAGACAGCCGGACCAGCAGTTACAAACATGTAGAAGCGCAGTTTCAGGTCAGTATTAAAGTGCCCCTGGGCATTGACTGGTTCAATGGCCACATGGATTGGTATGCCGCCTATACCAATCGTTCGTTCTGGCAGGTATACGATCACGTGGACTCTGAACCATTCCGTGAAACCAATCATGAGCCGGAAACCTGGTTGCAATTCAAGAACGACTGGACGCTGTTTGGCTTCAGGAATTCCGTTAACGCCGTGGGTATAGTGCATCAGTCAAATGGCCAGAGCGGTGATTTGTCCCGAACCTGGAATCGACTTTATGCTGACTTTATTTTTGAGAAAGGCCGTTGGGCTGTTGGTATCAAACCCTGGACCGAGATATTCAAGAAATATGGTGAAGAAGATAATCCTGATATAGACGACTATATGGGGCGTGGTGAAATCAGAGCCGCTTACGCCAACAAGGGACATGTGCTGAGCGCCATGCTACGCAATCAGATCGAAAGTGACTTTGATCGCGGAGCAGTGGAATTGAGCTGGAGTTTTCCGGTGTTCCGTTATCCTTACATGAAGGGTTATGTGCAGTATTTCAGCGGCTATGGCGAGAGCCTGTTGGACTACAACCGCAAGGTGAACCGCATCGGTATCGGTATTTCCATAACGGATTGGCTGCAATAGTCCATGCATGTGGGGCCACTGTCGCTGGTGTTGACGAAACGCTGCACAGCACTTTTCCTGCTGTTGTCTCTGTCACTGCTGGCGGACCGTCAGGCCAATGCCGACGTTGAAAACCTCAGTAGCATGCACTGGGCCTTTTCGGCCTTTTTTGGTACCGGTTGGTACGAAATTTCTGACACTGAATCAGTATTTATCATGCGGGCACCATTGCAGCAGAGCTGGCGCCAGTCATCGTTTGTTGATGGTCAGCGCAGCCTGGGTATTGAATTTCACTATCCCATTACGCTGGGGTTGCACAAGATCGGTGATTTTGGAGACTTTGCCGATCTGGACAATTTCGGTACGGTGGCTTTCACTCCGGGCATAGAACTCGAAATACCCGTAAACGAAAAATGGTATCTGCGTCCCCTGGTGCATGTGGGCTGGGGCAAGGAAACCGATGGTGGTGATTCAGCCTGGATGTATTACGGTGGCGTCAAGAGTCGCTATACGCCTGGACATGGCAAGCTGGATTGGAGCTTGCTCAGCGCCTTGTACTATGCCGGCTACAACAGCCGGGAAGGGGGATCAGGCAGTGTATCCACTGCCATGATCGGTGCTGAATTTCACCACCCGTGGAATGCGGAATTTGCCGGCCAGACTGATTTGCAACTGAACTGGCACCTGACCTACTCATGGATGTTTGACGAAGCACATTTCCAATTGAGAAGCGGATTCAGCCAGACTGTAAATGATCAATGGGAGTTGGGTTTTGCGCTGGCGCCGCGCGGCCGCTCATTCAAGCTCTGGTTTCTGTCATTTGAGCAACTGGGATTGTCCTTGCGCGCCAGTACTAACGGCGAATATCGGGCTATAACCATCAACACCAGCTCGACCTTTCATTAAGTCAGCCAGGCTGGGCCTGCAACTCGTCTCCCAGCCTGATCATCTGCCCCGCACCAAAACTCAAAACGCTGTTTTCGGCAAAAGCAGGCGTTTTCTTGCCGGGCATTGGGTTGATTTCCGCCAGGGTTTTGAAAGGTTCCATTTTGGCGTGCTTGATGGCGGTTTGCTGGTCTATGGTAGGTACCACACAGCGTTCACAGGCATCGCGCAGGCTGAATTCGAAGCTCTTGCCCGCTAGCAAGTCCACGTTTCGTTCGGCAAATGCCGGCAGCCCCTGCACAACGATATTGGGCCGGAAGCGATTCATGGGTACGGGGCTGTGTCCGCGGGTCTGCAATTCGATATTCAATGCTTCCAGCGAAGCCTGGTTCGCCAGCAAATAAGGCGAGGCATCAGCAAAATGCGTGGCATTTTCAGAGCCGAAACGATCGGCATCACTGTGCTGCCTGCTGAAGCCTGCGGCCATACGCACCAGCCGCAGTGGGTAAGTGCAGCCGGTTGCTGCGCTTAGCCAGGCCGATGCCGCATCACCTTCATCGGTGGTTTCAACCGCATCACTCCAGACCTTGCTGCTGACGTTGGCCCCTGCAGTCGCGTTGAACAACAATTTGTGACTGCCAAAACCTTCGCGTGATAATTCCACACCGTCCTCACGCAGCGCAGTTTGTATCAAAGCCAGGGCCGGCCATTCACGCTGGGTTACAAAGCGACCATTTTCGCGCACCACCATCCAGCGGCGATCGTGTTGCAAGCCTTCGCTGCTCAGCAGGCTTTGTTGCAGGCTGATACCACGTAGCGATTTAACCGGGTAAATGTACAACTCGCTGACAGTAATCTGGCTCATGGCGCGACATCCAATTCGTGGCCCAAACGCAGGGTTTCACGCACCAACAGCGCAAAATCTTCCGTGCGGCTGCGGTGGTTGGCAATCGCTACCCGCAAGCAGTACACGCCTTTGAGTGTGGTGTAGGAGGGGGCCGCTATACCCTGTTCATGCAGTTCAGCCAGTATGTTGCGATTCAGCCGTTCCAGCTGCGCGCTGTTCAGGCCACCGGGGTTGAAGCGATAACAGACTATGTCCAGGCCTATCGGCGCACACAATTCCAACTCCACTTCGTCCCTGATCAGCCGGCCCAGGTAATGCGCTTGATCTACATTGCGCGCGATCATGCGGCCGAAGCGGTCCAGGCCATGTTCCTTGATCGACATCCATACTTTCAGTGCGCGAAAAGAACGGGTCAGTTGCAAGCCGTAATCGCTGAACCAGTAGGCGCCAGAAGCCAGGCCCTTGGCTTCGACTTCACGCGCCAGGTATTCCGGCGTAAGGCTGAATGCTTCGCGATGGGCAGACTCATGCCGCACCAGCGCACAACCGGCTTCAAATGGAATATGCATAGCCTTGTGCAAGTCCAGCGCAATGGAATCGGCCCGCTCTATGCCCTTGAGCTGCTCACGCACATTGTCGGCCAGCACGGCCACAGCGCCGATGGCTCCATCGACATGAAACCATAACTTCTCTTTCTGGCATATATCAGCCAGTGCCTGCAGGTCATCGATGGCACCGGTATTGATGGTGCCGGCGGTGCCGATCACGCAGAAGGGAATGACACCTGCGGCACGGTCTTCTTTGATCTTCTGCCGCAGCGCTTCGAGGTTGATGGTGAAGTCGGCATTAACGGCGATGGTGCACAATCCTGCCGATCCCAGGCCCAGTGTTTCTACGGCTTTTTTATTGCAGCTGTGGATTTCGGTGGAGGCATAGGCTACCAATGGGCCGCTTCCGGCTCTGACGCCTTCATGGCGCACGTCAAAGCCGCTGTTGGTATTGCGCGCCACGGTAACGCCGATCAGGTTGGCAGCGGATCCACCGCTGGTGAGTATGCCGCTGGACTCTGCCGGAAAGCCCATCATGTCGCGCAGCCAGCCTATGACCTGTTGCTCAACCAGTGGCGCTACATGGTTACCGCCACCAACGTTGGGGTTCATCAAGGCGCCGAAAAACTCACCTAGCGCACCCTGGAATGTGCCACTGCCCATGTACCAGGCCCAGAAGCGTGGATGAATATTGCCCATGGGGTAGGGCAGGATGTCGGCCTTGAACTCGTCATAAACCTGGGCGGGCCCGCTGGGGTCACGCGGTGCTGGCGTTTTCAGGCGCTGTTTCACATCCTCAGGTACGGGCTGCCAGACGGGTCTGTCGCCTACGTTTTGCAGGTAATCGATGGCATCGTCCATCATCTGGTGCGCCAATACGCGCATCTCGTCCCAGTTCTCGGGGTCGAGGGTTTCGTAAGCTTGGTCTGGCATGTTCGAGTCCTTCATTTGCAGGGGTCTATTCAATCACGAACAGCCAATGGCCACTAGCCTGATTCTTGTTCTTTCTCTTACCCTTGATTGGTTCACGTGCCGTATCAATTAGCCCGATGGTGGTAAGGGCTTCCGGTCCTGGAGCTTGGCCCTTCGGGCTACCCTCGGGCCTCGGTCGCAACTTCAACCCGGCCCGACTCGCATCCCTGCTCGGTCGGGCCTTTCGCGACA
>JBBKVS010000080.1:0-6305 GCA_037968555.1 Lysobacterales bacterium
GATATTTCTCCTGTGCCTGCGGCTTCTTGCCGCTTTTTAAACTACTGACTGGACAACGGGAATTTGATCCAGCACCTCAACTAAATCTAGCACGTCTGCATATTTTGCATTCATGTCAAATAAATTGGCCTTATGCGCCTCTGGGTTTCACAAGCCGGATCAGTAAAGCCTTGAATCATATCAACAAGCAGCAAGGCGGCTTTCTACCCAGGCCTTGCGATTGGCGCTGCAGATCCGGCACAGCCTTTATGCCCGCGCCCGGGCAAAAGTAGGCGGAACCGGCGGCTCAAGATGCGTTTCTGCTTTGCAGCGGGCTTTGATTTCCTCGATGGAGCCGCCGAAGTTAAACATCCCGAACTCTCCGCGTTTGTCACGCAATTCAGCGCGCAGATTTTCGGTAGCTGCCGTGTCAACGGAGCCATCTGCCGCTATCACCACGCCATAGCGTTTTGCGCCTTCTGCGGTGACCAGACCACGATCAACATCCAGTTTAACCAGGGCAGCATCACGCTCGTAAGGATCACCCCAGCCGCCACCACCCCAGGTGTTGAAGTAAAGCAGGTCGCCTTTCTTGACCTTGATGCCTTCGGACTTTGCCGGCAACCAGGTTTCGCTGCCATCCTTTCGCGCCAGGCGTTTGGTGGAACGCATGCCAGGCTCGCCACCGCGCACACCCCAGGGATAGGTCAGCCAGCGCTCATCGTGAACGGAAATGGTGCCGTCCACCAGGAAACAGTAAGCCACCGACAGACCATTGCCGCCGCGATGCAAGCCGGCGCCACCGGAATCCGGGATGACGTCGTAGCGCTCTATGCGCAGGGGGAAATAGGCCTCGATAAATTCGTTCGGTACGTTGGTAAAACCGGGCCACAGGGAATGACCGTCCGGGCCATCACCTGCCGGGCGTCCCGGGATACCGCCAAAGCCGATCTGGAACAACTGGAACCATTCGCCCTTTTCATCGTAGCCGGAAAAGAACAGGTGCGGTGAGTCGGAGAAACCGGCTGCATTGATGTAATCGGGTGCACTTTGTCCCAATAACCCGCCCATCACGTCAAAGATACGCCCCAATGCATGGGTGCGCCCGGACAGGGCTGCCGGAAATTTCGGCTTCAGCAAGGTGCCTTCGGGTATGCGCACATCCACCAGGTCATAGAATCCATCGTTAAAGAGGATTTGCGGATCAATCAGGTTGATGGTGAAGGACCCGAAAAACATCTTGAACATATCTTCATTGAGATAGAAATTGATCGAGCTTTCGGCCTGTGGGTCGGTGCCTTCAAAATCGAAAATCGCCTTGGAACCTTCGCGCCATAACTTGCAGCGAATCTTGTAGGGGCCCATCCCTACACCATCGTCGCAAACATAATCTTCGAAAACACGTGGCTCTTCCGGAACCAGCATTTCGATGATGGCTTTCATCGCCAGGTAATTGCGTTCCAGCATGATTTCCATGGTGGAATAAAACACATCATCACCAAAGCGACTGGCAATTTCGGCGCAGCGTTTGGCGGCTGTTTTGCAGGCCGCAACCAGGGCATTGAGATCGAAGCGGTTCCACTGCGGTGTGCGCACGTTGTGCAGTATCAATTCCAGTATGTCTTCCTGCAGCACACCTTTCTTGTACAGCTTGGTGGGCGGAATGCGAATACCTTCCTGGAAGATGGTCTCAGCCTTGATGGGAATGGAGCCGGGTACCATGCCACCGTTATCCGACATGTGGCCAAACATGGCCGACCAGGCAATGTGACGACCGTCTTTGAAAATGGGTACTAATACTATCCAGTCGGGTAAATGCGAGACCGCCGCATTGCACATATAGGGATCGTTGGTGAGGATGATGTCACCTTCCTCGATATCGGCATTGTAGGCATCGGTGAATCCGTGAATGAAAGAGCCGAACTGGCCCACCACCATCTTGCCATCACGGTTGGCAATCATGGGGAAGCAGTCGCCCTGTTCGCGTATGCCCGGGCTCATGGCGGTGCGGAACAAGACCGCGTCCATTTCCACGCGCGCATTGCGCAGGGCATTTTCGATGATGTCGACCGTTACGGTATCGGGCTCGATGCGATTGAATGGGGCATCGTTGGTTTGAATGATTCTTGATGGCATTTGATTAGCCTCCTTACGGTACGACGTTGATCAGCAGGTTGCCGATCGAGTCCACAGTGGCCCGATGGCCGGGCAATATCACGGTGGTTGAGTCCATTTCGCTGACAATCGCGGGGCCCTCAACCAGCATGCCTGCGTGCAACAGGCTGCGATCATAGATACCCACATCATAGTTCTTGCCTTCGTAGTAGAACTGCGAATCGTGGATCTTGCACTCTTCCAGGCTGGCGCCTTCGCGGCCCACCTTGACCTCCTTGATCGCGCGTGAGCGGGCTTGCACGATGGCGCGGATCATCACCAGTTCGTGATCCTCACCCAGGGCAAAGGTAAACAGCTGCTCATGTTCCTGGTCGAATTTTTCGGTTAAAAGCGCCAGGCCTTTTTCCAGCAATTCCTCCGAGGTGAAATCCATGGTGATTTGGAAGGCCTGTCCGACATAACGAAGGTCGGCCTGGTAAGTGACTTCCTGTTTCTCTTCCGGAATGCCATCGGCATTCAATGACATGGCTGCGCGCTGGCGCAACTCTTCCAGGTCGGTCATCAATTGCTCGGGTGTCAGGTCTACTGCCTTGGACACATAAGTCCGCGAAGCTTCATCCTGCACCGATGTGGTGGCATCACCGTAGGCGCACAGAACGCCCGGCCCTGGCGGTACGATCACCGGCCAGGAGTTGGTCAATACGCCCATGGCATTACCGTGCAAAGGACCAGCACCTCCAAAAGCTACCAGCGCAAAATCACGTGGATCAAAGCCCTGCTCTACCGAAACCAGGCGCAGCGCACCGAACATGGATTCGTTGACGATCTTGATGATGCCTTCGGCAGCATCCATCAGACTGATACCCATGGCATCGGCAATGGTCTGCACAGCGGTTTCGGCGGCTTTCTTGTCAATGGCCATCTTGCCGCCGAGTTGCACATCCGATGGCAAATAGCCCAACACCACATTGGCATCGCATACGGTAGGCTCAGTGCCGCCCTTCATATAGGCAGCAGGGCCAGGTTCAGCACCGGCAGAATGAGGGCCAACACGCAGTGCTTTGGTCAGCTGCGGCACAAACGCGATGGAGCCACCACCCGCGCCCACGGTGCGCACATCCACTGAAGGCGCCCGTACCGTCACATCACCGACCCGGGTTTCACGTCGCACCCGCGCACGCGCATTCTGGATCAGCGCCACGTCGGTTGACGTACCGCCCATGTCAAAGGTCAAGACATTGTCATAACCGGCACGGCTGGTGAAATAAATCGCGCCTGCTACACCGCCGGCCGGACCGGAAAGCAGCAAGTTAACGGGGGATTCGGCAGCCGCTCGCGAAGAAGCAAGACCGCCGTCGGAACGCAGGATGGACAATTGCACGCCATCACCCATGAGTTCTTCCAGCGACTGTTGCATATTGGTGATGTAGCTGGCCACTTCCGGGCGTACATAGGAATTTACCACGGTGGTTTCGGTGCGCTCGTACTCCTGCATTTCCGGCACCACATCCGAGGAGATGGAAATCGGCACCTTGCCAAACACTTCCTGTGCAATCTCGCGTGCTTGACGTTCATGTTCGCCATTCGCATAGGCATTAATGAAACAGATGGTCAGGGCTTCCACCTGGCCGGTGTTTTTGAGTTTCTGCAGTTCGGTGCGCAAAGCATCCACATCCAGCGGTCGTACTTCTTCGCCCTTGGCGCCCATGCGCTCTTCGGCTTCGATGGTTAACTCCAGGGGTGCCAACAATGGCGCTTTCACATAGCTTACCCAGCCACCCAGACCGCCCGGGCAGAATGATCTGGCCACTTGCAGCACCTGCTTGTAACCCGCCGTCGTAACCAGCCCAACCTTGGCGCCCTTGCCAGTGAGGACCGCATTGGTGGCCACGGTAGTGCCGTGCATGACACGGTGTATCTTTTTGGGATCAACTCCGGATTCTTCGCAAATACGGGCCACGCCATTCAACACACCGATGGATGAATCCTTCGGAGTGGAAGGCACTTTGGCCGTATGGGTTTCACCGGTTTCTTCGTTAATCAATAGAAGATCTGTGAAGGTGCCGCCTACGTCGACGCCCAATCGATAACTCATGTTGTTCTCCGCTGATTCATTTTGTGCTCAGTATCCTTGATTGTCTTGTCCAGGCAGCTACTTCATGCTCATTGCCTGGCTGGCCTGTGCCTGTTTCTGCAAATAACGCTCCAGCCAGGCCGAGGCGCGGCCACCGGGAGCGGTTCCTGTCAGTTCTTTGGCCAGCTTTGCTGCGCGCATCAGGGTCGACAGATCAATGCCTGTTTCATATCCCATTTGCTGCAACATCATCACCACATCTTCGGTAGCGACATTGCCCGAAGCACCCGGCGCAAAAGGACAGCCGCCCAGACCGCCTATGGATGCATCGAACTTGCGTACTCCTGCCTCCAGCGCAGCAAATACGTTGGCCAGGCCCATGGCGCGGGTATCGTGAAAATGGAAACTCAGTTGTTTATTGCCGTGCCGGTCTACCAGCTTCGATGCCATGTCCCGTACCTGCGCCGGATTGGCGGCACCGATGGTATCGGCGATGCAAACCTCGTCTGCACCGGCCGCCAACATGCGCGCTGCTGTATCTTCAACCACCTGCGAATTAACCTTGCCGTCAAAGGGGCATTCAAAGGCCACTGATACAGTAGCAGTCACCTGGATTCCATCTTTCTTCGCCAGTGCCAGTATGGCCAAAGTGGCGTCTTCTGCCTGCTGCCGGCTCATATGCGCGTTCGCTTGAGCCATGCCTTCAGTGCCATACAAAACCATGCAAACACTTTTCGCCCCAGCATCGCGAGCCAGCTCGTAGCCTTTCATGTTGGGGATCAGTACGGTAAACACGGCATCGCTGCGATCAGGTAAACCCGCCAGCAAGCGATCAGCACCGGCCATGGCAGGCACGGCTTTGGGTGAGACAAAAGCGCCGACTTCGATGTGCGTCATGCCCGCATCGAGCAGAGCCTTGATCAACAGCAATCGTTGTTCGGGCTCAAGAATCTGTGGCTGGTTTTGCAAACCATCGCGTGGCCCTACGTCATTGACAATAATGCGTTCTGACATCAAGCCACCGCTCCTTTTGCTTTCAGATCAGCGATGACCTTATCGTCATAGCCCAGCATGTCGCGCAGTACCTGCTCAGTTTGCTGGCCCACATGCGGCGCCGCTGTGAAGGATTCTTCATTATTACGCGACAACTTGATGGGGTTGCCTGGGCCTTTGGTGGATTTGCCATCAGGGTGCTTCAGATCAATCACCATTTGCCGGTGCAAAACCTGCGGATCGCTCAGTGCCTCGCTGAACTTGTTAACCGGAGCGCAGGGAATGCGCTTTTCTTCCAGCTGCTGCAACCAATAAGCTGAGCTGTTGGTGGCCAGTATTTCGTTGAGCTTGTTGTTAATCATATCGCGATCTTCCCAACGACCTGGCTGGGTATCGTATTTTTCATTTTCAAACTCTGCACAAAGCACCAGCCCTTTCAGGTTTTGCCAGAAGTTGTCGGTAATCACGGCGATCACGATGAAACCATCAGAAGTCCTGAAGGTATTGTAGGGTACATGCACGAAATGTGAGTTGCCGATGGGGTGAGGATCATCGCCGGACAAGAAATACATGGTCGCCATGTAATTGAGCATGGAAATCTGGCAATCCAGCATGGAAATATCCACGTTCTGCCCCATGCCGCTGCGCTCACGCTCGACCACGGCTGCGAGTATACCCATCACCGCAAACATACCACCGCCGAGGTCGCCAATGGGAATGCCGGACCGAACGGGGTGAGCCGGATCCAGGCCGGTAATGGACATGCCCCCACCCGTCGCTTGAGCCACCTGGTCGAAGGCCGGTCGTTTCGGGTTGGGACCATCGGAGCCGAAACCGGAAACGGTGCATGTGATAATGCGTGGGTTGATCCTGTTCAGTGTGTTGTAATCTATTTTCAATCGGTCTGGCACACCGGCGCCAAAATTACTGATCACCACGTCGGCCTTACGCACCAGGTCATAAAACACCTCCAGCCCCTGCGGTGATTTCAGGTCTATGGCCACACTGCTTTTGTTGCGATTGAGCGTAATGTAATAAGCGCCGAACCCGTCCAATGAATTTTTCGGGTCATTGGCCAGCAGCTTACGTGTACCTTCGCCTTGTGGCGGCTCCACCTTGATGGTCTCGGCACCCAGGTCAGCCA
>JBBKVS010000081.1:0-6941 GCA_037968555.1 Lysobacterales bacterium
TGGGTCGTTAGCAGCCCTGATCAACTTTATAGCGATCAGTTCCGGTGTTGGGCGGCAAGCAGAACTTCTCTGGCCGCGAATTACATCATCGATTAGTTCGCAGTTCGGCCAGAAGCAGAAATAACGCCCAAAGAAAAGGGCCGCCAGAGTGACGGCCCCGTTTACCAGAAAGCTATTGAGCTGGATTCAGAACATCCTCTTGCATATCAGCTAAAAGACCCACCATTTCTTCGCGTGTACCTCTACAAACCATCATTAATGTAGATGCCTTACTAGGAAGTTTTATTGCTGGGTGTAGATGCAAGTTCTGAGTTGGGTCGAACTGAGAGATCAGCTGGCCTGAGCTTGCTGCACCTCGAGGTTCTACTTTAATGGGAAGAAATGTGGGGTCAGTGTGGACTGACCCCACAAGTATCTCTTTATCGCCTTACTCCACGTCGTAGATATTCAACTTGGTGACCCACGTCTCGGTGTAGAAGGGGTTGTCATCTTCGTCGCAGCAAGCGTCATAATGGGCATTATTCACGTACAGGGAATCCCCGTGCATAGCGCCACTCGCGACTCCGCTCAAGCTTGGGTCTGTGATCTGTCCCACGCGAGTCCCCGTGAGCATATCCTCACCCAATACCACCACCTGGACCATGTCAAGATCAGGGGTTTCGCCGGGGCTCAAAATATATAAAACTCCGTCGTGTAAAACGATTGCGTCCAGAAAGCTACCGTCCAGAAGACCTAAAAGAGGCGGGTCAACAATGATTTCATTCGCGTGGCCGGTCTCTTGATCCACGTTGAAAATTTTCGAACAGCCTGAGTGGCCGATGATCAGGGTCTTTCCATCGGGCGTTGCTACAATGCCGTTGGCAAAAATACCACCCACATTATCGCAAGTTACAAAATCTCCAGTCAGAGGTATTGCAGTGGAAGCGTCTGCATCGCCTGGAGTTTTGCCATTTTTTGACAGTGGTAAGGAATACATGAATGGTTGATAGAAATCGGTGAAATATACAGTATCCTGGGTGATGGCCAAGTCGTTAATTGCCGAAGCACCTGAATCATCCAGCTGATATTCCGTGATAAAATCGCCGGTATCCGCATCGTAAACTAACGCGTTGCCGACTTCGCACCCGGCGACAATCAAATTATTGCTGCGGCGGTCGACACGCATCCCGAGCTTGGTACACCCTACAAACGGGTCATCGGCCGGGACAAAAATATCGCCTTTCCCGGTGCGCAAATTTACCTTGTAGATTGATCCATCGATTGAGCCGTTATAGGCAGTAGTTCCCTTGCCAATAGCGAAGCCCTCGGGAAAGGACCCGTCCAGGGTGTAGACGATTTTGGGAAAGGGTTTTTCACCTGCACTGGCTGAAAGAATTGGCACCACCAGCAACGTCATTGCGGTGATGGCGAGAATGGGTTGCTTGTATGTAGTAATTAGTCTTTTCATGATTATGTACTCTCTCAAGTGATAATTAGTGATTAATGCCCGTTAGTCGATTGTCTGAAAGGATGCGCTTACACACTCGCTTTATTTCCCTTTCAGGTGGTGAATCGTTCAGCTATTCCGGTTAGGAAGCATGATGGCGATAGAGTTCACCATGACTAATGAGCCGAGACGTTTGAGCTAGAAATAATATCGTCAGATTGAAACTTTTTGTCCCCCCATTTGTGAGTGCAAACCACAGAAAGTTTGGCAGCTTATATATAATATAGGCGACATCTCAACGGAATTCCTGATGGAACCCTGATTTTCAGTTGATGAATCGCTGATTACTGAAGATACAGCCTGTTTTTTAAATAATTAGAGGTGAGAGAATATCTAAGTACCACCCGAAATGATTTCGCTGTTGCAGCGATTTCGGCATGATGTCGAATTTGGGCAATTGGATAGGCACCCTGGTTTCTATCGAGGGCTGGGAGTTGAAGGGCATTCTCGATGACTACGTGCTGGCGTTCTTAAACAAGCATCTGAAAGGACTTGATGAACCCTTACTGGACGGACCTTCTGACCAGCATCCTGCCGTGATCAAATTCACATCTCGCGACGGGCGATGATGCCTAGTCTTCTGCCACTGCAAGAAATCGATTCACCCTTGGCCCACAGTTCCGCAACGGGTCGGAAGCAGACATCGGACTGGAAACGCAAGCCACGGGAATGGGTGCCGCTTTCGGCCAGAGACAGCCATTGCTGGTGCTCTTGATTACCGGCGAGTTGGTGTTTTACCCGGCCGTTCGGAGGCGACTGCATGCGCCGCCACCGAACGGCTGTTTATAGTTCCTCTGATCAGAGCGGGAACTCGTTGTATAGGCTGTCGGAGACAATCGTACGAAGGCTAGACAATCCACCCAGCCACGCACCGACCGTCGGATCGGCGACCAGCTTTTCCCAAGCCATTGCAAACTCGCCAAAAGAGCCTGGATATTCGATCCCAACGATCACGGCACCAGTGGCCTCCCCAGCGAACGTCGCCTGCCAAGAGCGAATGGTGAATTTATCGTCAACCGCCTTTATCAGCTTTTTGCCTTCGCTAAGCTGTGCGACGTAGGCGCCCACATCGTCGGTTTGCACTCGAACGATACGCAGTGTCGAATGGTCGCCAGCCACTGCTGTTAGCGACAGTGACATCATCATGCCGAGCAACATAACGGTAATCAGTTTTCTCATATCGTATTCTCCTAAAATTAATTATTGTGAGTACCAAGCCGGAAACTTCGTCATCCAGTGTCGATTCTAGCAGCTTTGGTATTCAATTTCCAAAGGGCCGCAATGGGTCGGAAGCAGCTATTCAATAGATGGATTTGGTGAATTGGTTTTGTGTCTGAAGTGTGACGTACTGGCTCACAAATTCTGTATTAATCGTAACTTTACTGGCACATTCGGATTGGGCA
Organism: Lysobacterales bacterium; assembly: GCA_037968555.1. GTDB lineage: Bacteria > Pseudomonadota > Gammaproteobacteria > Xanthomonadales > SZUA-36 > JAWXBM01. The sequence goes on from JBBKVS010000081.1 coordinate 2,890, forward strand.
AACACCGCAAGTGACAGATTTAATTGCACCCTGAAACTACCAGAGCGTGCCTTAAATCTTTTGGTCGTAGGCTCGAAAAATTCTTCGGGAAAGTATTTGAATGCAGACGCGAGGCGTTAAATCCGAAGAGCGAGCTCCAGGTACGGAGCGAGTAATCCTGTACCGCTTCCCAGTTGAATTGAGCTGTTTTTGCGCTTGGATTAATCGTTCGGTTTATAGTACTATTAAACGTACTTTATAGAGTGCGATGAAGGATCTCTATTTCATGAGTTTTATCACAGCAAATGAGCTGAAAACCCGTGGTGTTTCAGCACTGGAAGACCATCTTTCATCTGAGGACGAGGTGTTTATTTCCGTGCGAGGTAAGGAAAAATTTGTGGTGGTGAGCGTGGAAAAATATGCGGCATTGCGCGAATTTGAGTTGGAGCAAGCCGTCAGGGAAGCTCGCGCAGACTACGAAGCGGGGCGCGTAGTGCAAGAAAGTGTAGACCAGCACATGCAGCGCATAAGCGATGCCCTATAAGCTGGTCTTTCCTGAAAGCTACATCAGGCGAGCCCGGAAGTTTCTTCGAAAGCACCCCGACATTCTCGGCCAGTACCGCAATACTCTGCAGCTACTGGAACTTAATCCCTTTCATCCATCTCTTCGCTTGCACAAACTTGAGGGCAGGTTAAGTGGCCTGTCATCAGTTTCCATCAACATCAGCTATCGAATCGTGATCGAATTCATCATTCAGAACCATGAAATCCTTTTGGTCAACATCGGAAAGCACGACCAGGTTTATTGACCCTATAGGGGCCTGATGACCCAGGGTGAAGATTGGCTTTTTTGATAACTCTGGCCTGGCCCAGGACAGGGCTGACGGCTCAAACTCACTCGTTTGATAAATTTCGGCCCGACCGACTGGGCCAACAACCGCAGCCGATCTTTTGGATCGAATGTGGAGCACCAACGCTCTGGCTTACTTTGCTTGTAGTCCTACCCAGCCCACCATTTTGGGATTGGATAGGTCCGACCCCAGCGTCCTAATCAGAGTTAAGCCACTCTTCCGTAAAAGGTCATTTTCGCTGACTCTGAAAGTGAAACACCTGGCTTGGTGTTGTATGCAAGGACCACCAGCATTCGGGTCCGGTTGCCAATCGTAGGAGTAACCCGGTGCATTGAATTTCGCCCTCGAAAAAGCACCAGTGCTCCGGCGTCCATCGCGAGTTTTTTCGGTTGAATTTCCCCATTCAGGACTTTTTCAGTGAGTTCAAAATTCATATCACCGACATCAGCGTCTCTTACGTCTTTGACGTATTCGAATACGCCGCCGTTTTCCGGGTTTTGAATCATTAAGGTGATGGCAAATGACGAGTTATCAAAATGCCACCCGAGTTCTTGCCCTGCGCCCGCATAATGCAGATTGATTGATGACAGCGCATCGGCATATTCGTGCAGCTCGGTCAATCCAAGAACCGCGCACAAGAACTCGCGGAATTCCGCAGCATCGTACAGCTGGCGCAGTGCAGAATCCGCCGGGATTTGATCGTCGGTAATACAGCCTTTCGAGGACGCGACCAGGCGATTGCGGGGATGATCGGCAGCATAGTCTGGATCTGCTGGGGTAAGGTAAACGTTATGCTGGTTGACAGTGTAATACGCCAGGTGCTGATGTTTCTCACCTTCTCGTTGAATCGCCCCAATTGCGCCTGGAAGTATAAACTGACGCAATACCAATGCCCCGTTTTCATCCAGCGTTTGTTTACACTGGGCACGAAAATCCGGGTCATTTATTGGGGAGCTGTCAAGATCCAATATGCTCGCTAAGGCTTGGGTCATCTCAGGTACCTTTTTGCAAATGTCATTCCGATGAATTCCAGAATTGCTTTTGCCCAATGCAAAATATAGCAGTTCTCTGCCACCATCAAGCCTCGGTCATGCCCGGATTTGGCCATTGCCATGAACTTCATATTTGAAGATGGTGAGCTGCTCTAGGCCAACCGGGCCGCGCGCGTGTATCTTACCGGTGGCAATGCCAATTTCTGCACCCATACCGAATTCACCGCCGTCTGAGAATTGAGTGGAAGTGTTATGCATGACGACTGCGGAATTGATCGAGCTCATGAACTTGCGGGCCGCATCCTGATCCGCAGTGAGTATCGCGTCGGTATGCCCGGAAGAATGTGCATCGACAAATTCGATGGCTTCTTCAAGCCCGGAGACAGTTTTCACTGAAACAATGGCGTTCAGATATTCCGTGTCCCAGTCAGAGGCGGTGGCCGGCACTATGCGTGAATCACAGGCAACGGCGTCTGCGTCACCGCGCACTTCACAGCCAACCAGCCCATCTAACAGTCGGGGTAAAAAGTCTTTGGCAATCTCGCGGTCAACAACAATGCTTTCAGTGGCTCCACAGATACCGGGTCGGCGCATTTTTGCGTTGCAAACCACCGCCACTGCTTCATCTATCTCTGCCGCGGAGTGGACATAGCTGTGGCAGTTACCGTCGAGGTGCAAAAGCGTAGGTACGCGCGCTTCATCGCGCACCAATTCCACCAGGCCACGACCACCGCGAGGAATCACCAGGTCGACGTATTCTGCACAATGCAACAGATGCTTAACGGCGCTGCGATCGGGTGTGTCGATAAACTGCACGCAGGCTTCGGGTAGGCCGGCTTCATGCAGGCCGTCCACCATGCAGGAAACAATAACCCGGGTGGAATTCAGACTTTCAGAGCCGCCTCGTAAGATCACTGCATTACCGGACTTCAGACACAGCGCGCTGGCATCCGCGCCGACGTTGGGTCTTGATTCGTAGATCATGCCGATAACGCCGATAGGGGTCGCCACCCGCCGAATGTGCAGATTGTTGGGTCGTGTGGTTTCCATCAATACCCGCCCGACTGGATCAGGCATGGCGGCAATTTCCCGCATAACTTTAGATATAGCGCGAATGCCCTCGCTGGTTAAGGTCAAGCGGTCGATGAAGGCATCGGAAATTTTGCGCTTGGCGATGCCTTGAACGTCCTTCTGGTTGGCAGCGAGTAATTCCTCCGCGCGGTCTTCGAGAAATTGAGCCGCACAGGTGAGCGCAAGATTCTTCTGTTCGGATGTCGCCATCGACAGCACTTTGGCAGCGGCTTGAGCCTGGTAACCCAGCTGGTTGATGTAGTCGAGTGATGAATTAATCGTTTTTACATTGGACTTAGCCAAAGAATGCTCCTGTTTGAGTAAATTGTATGCCGAGCCAAAATGACCGGGGTCGGCGTTTGTGTTGTTTGAAAAGTTTGAAGTGTTTGAGTGCCTTGCTACAGATGGGTGTTGAGCTAACGTAGCTCCACAGCACGAGTGTATGCGGCTTCGACTGTTTTCTGCAGCAAGCCTTGCAGGCTGGCATCTCCATTGAGTGCGCTCAAGCCTGCAGCCGTAGTGCCGTTTTTACTGGTGACCCCATCACGTAATTCATCTAACGGGGTTTCGCTGTTCAGTGCCAGTTCAATCGAGCCGGCAATCGTTTTCAGCACCAGCTCTCTGGATTCGGCTGGCGGAAATCCCAAACTCTGCGCGGCGAGCATCCAGCAGTGTGCAATTTCAAAGGCATAGCCAGGCCCGCTCCCGGCCACGGCAGTGACACGGTCGATTTCGTCTTCGGTCGCTACCCAGATCAATTTGCCAGTCTTATGCATCAATTTTGTCACTGAACGCTTATGTGCGTCTGTGACGGCCCTGTTGGCGTAAAGCGCGCTGACACCACTACCGACCTGCACCGGTAAGTTAGGCATCACACGCACTAGGGCAATCTCACCGACTAATTGTTCGATTGAGGTGGCAGAAAACCCCGCTGCGATGGATAACAGACAACCGTCAACACTTAACAGCCGACGGTAAAGCGGCAGAACGCTGGCAATCATTTGTGGTTTAACCGCGAGGATCAGCAGATCAAAGGATTCTCCTTGCAGTTCTTCAGGGCCTTTTACCTGCTTTGCCCCCTGAGGTAGCGCACGGCCGGAGGGGGAAACTACCGTAAAGGCGTATTCGCTCTGTTTAAGCCAAGGGGTGAGGAGGGCGC
>JBBKVS010000082.1:0-20321 GCA_037968555.1 Lysobacterales bacterium
ACGCTGCAGGGTTGGCTTGCGTTTAGGGGTAAGCTGGAAATAGAGGATTTGCTCAGGATGAGCCACTGAAGCTTTGATGTCCGCAATCGTGTCGGGTTTCAGGCCACGTTGCCAGCAGCCGTTATCCAGCGATTCCGGATTGTCGCGCAGATCGGTAAAGTTCCACAGGCCTTCAACCGTAGGTGTCCAATACAAGGGCCCACCACGAACCACGGCCGAACCCACCCGTTCCTGCAGTGCCAGCACCACATCCGGTGGATACTCCGGCGCAGTAGCGAGGCCGGTATGCTCAAAATTATCCACACCGATTTCCAAACCGCGGCGAATCTCCGCGGCGGTATGTGAATGCGCGACCACTTTCAAACCACGCTTGTGGGCCTGGTCGACCAGCGCCTGTGATTCCTCCAGTGTCATCTGGTCCTGGTCAATCAACTTGATGACATCCACGCCGGCATCAGCCACGATGTTCACCTTCTTGCGCGCATCGGCAGCGCCATCAATACCCCAGCGATAATCTTCGGTTCCCGGGTAAGGTTTTTTCTGCAGGAAGGGACCGGAAACAAACAAACGCGGCCCGGGCAATTCACCCGAATTGACCTTGTCGCGAATGATGATGGAATCCTCCAGTGGCGCACCCAGGTCCCGCGCCGAAGTTACACCGGCCAGCAGCAATTGCACAGCCGATGCCGGCATGATTTCATCCACCATGCGGTCCTTGTAGGCGGGATGCCAGTGGCTGTAATCCGAATGGCCGTTGATGTCCAGGTGTACATGCATATCCCACAAACCCGGCAGCACACTCATGCCCTCGGTGGAAATCACTTCATAACCGGCCGGCACCGCCAGGGTGTCTACCGTGCCTACTCTTTCTATCTTGTCACCATTGACCAGGATAACGCTGTCCTGGATAGGGGTAGAACCCAGGCCATCAATCAGCGTGCCACCCACCAGGGCTTTTTTCCCTTCTGCTGCAAACAGAGAAAAGCTGCTGCACAACAACAGTACCAACACATTCATACGAGATAACTTCATTGTTCAGACTCCAATGTCTTCATTCCATAGTTCAGGGTGATTTCTAATAAATTCCTGCATCATGCGGACGCACTCTGCCGACTGCCAGACTTCCAAAGTAACACCTCGATCCCGCAGCAGTTGCTCCTCGCCTATGAAGGTTTGATTCTCGCCAACGATCACGTGTGGAATGCCGTACAAGAGGATGGCGCCGCTGCACATACTGCAGGGCGACAAGGTCGTGAACAGTGTGCTTTCGCGATAGACCGACGCCGGGTGACGGCCGGCATTTTCCAATGCATCCATTTCCCCGTGTAACACCGTACTGCCCTGTTGCACACGTCGATTGTGACCGCGGCCGAGAATAAGGCCATCGTGCACCAGCACTGATCCAATCGGAATGCCGCCTTCCGCCAGCCCCTGGCGTGCTTCATCGATTGCCGCCTGCATGAATTGATTATTATCCAGGTTCGTCACGAACGTAATAGTTACATTTTTCACCGTAGGATGTAACCTGAAGGCAACAACGGCGAGCGGAAAACCCGGTATGAGTACACTCCTGATAAAAAACGGCCGCGTGATTACTGCGGTTGACGACTACTTCGCTGACGTGTTCGTCGACGGGGAAACCGTCGAAGTCATCGGTCGCGATCTGCAACTGGAAGCGGACGAGGTCATCGACGCCGCCGGCCGTTACCTGTTCCCGGGCGGGGTAGACCCGCACACCCACATGGACATGCCATTCGGCGGCACGAACTCGGCCGACGACTTTGAAACCGGTACCCGCGCTGCCGCTCACGGCGGTACCACCACGCTGATCGACTTCGCCATTCAGACAAAGGGCCAGTCGACGCTGGCGGCCCTGGACACCTGGCACGCCAAGGCCGAGGGCAAGACGGCCGTGGATTATGGCTTCCACATGATCATCACCGATATGGAAGACCAGCGCTTGCACGAGATGCGTCGGCTGGCCGACGAGGGCGTTACCTCCTACAAGCTGTTCATGGCCTATCCGGGTGTCCTGTACGTGGATGACGGCACCATTTTCCGCGCCATGCGCAAGGCCGGCGAAGACGGCACCGTGATCTGCATGCATGCGGAGAACGGTATCGTGATTGATGAAATCGTCAAGCGTGCATTGGCCGAGGGCAAGACGGCGCCGAGATACCACGGGCTGACCCGCCCTACGCGCATGGAGGCCGAGGGTGTGCAGCGCGCCGTGTCCATCGCCGAAGTTGCCCGGGTGCCGGTCTACATCGTCCACCTCAGCTCGGCCGATGCTCTGGAACAGGTTACGTTGGCCCGCAATCGCGGAGTGGCAGTGTTCGCCGAGACCTGCCCGCAATACCTGTTCCTGGACGATTCCTACTACGACCAGGAAGGCTTTGAAGGTGCCAAGTACGTCATGACGCCCGCCTTGCGTGAGCGCTGGAACCAGGACGAGCTGTGGCGTGGGCTACGCTTTGGCGACCTGCAATCCATTGCTACTGACCATTGCCCCTTCTGCTTCAAGGAGCAGAAAGAGTTGGGTATCAATGATTTCTCGAAAATACCCAATGGTGCCCCAGGCGTGGAGAACCGCATGGCCCTGGTATTCAATGGCGGTGTGGTCGGGGGGCGTATCTCGCTGAACAAGTTTGTCGAGCTCACGTCGACCTCGGCAGCAAAGACCTTTGGCCTGTTCCCGAAAAAGGGCACCATCGCGGTTGGTTCGGATGCTGACATTGTGCTTTTCAACCCGGATCGCACCGAAACCATCAGCGTCAGGAACCCCTGCACCCACCACATGCGGGTGGACTACAATACCTATGAGGGCATGAGCGTGACCGGCTTCCCGGAAACCGTCATCTCCCGCGGCCGGGTAATCGTGCGTGATTGCGAATACGTTGGCCGCAAGGGCCAGGGCCAGTACCTGAAGCGCGGGCTGTACGGCGGCATGCCCTTGTAGCGAAGGGCCGGTTCCGGAAAACAAGATGAATACTGCATCATTAAAAACCAAATCATTAAGAATCGTACCGGGGGAAAGACCATGGGCAGAAACGTAAAAGTCGCCATCATCCAGATGGGTAACAAGCTGGACACCTCCGCGTCCTGTGAAGAGCATCGCCGGGCCATGCTGGATGCACATCGGCCCTATATTGACCAGGCAGGCGAACAGGGCGTACAGATGCTCTGTTTCCAGGAAATTTTCACCGGGCCTTATTTCTGCCCTTCGCAGGATGCCAAGTGGTATGGCGCTGCTGAAGCCATACCGGACGGCCCCACTACCCGGCTGATGCAGGAATATGCCCGCAAGTACTCCATGGTTATCGTGGTGCCCATCTACGAAGAGCATATGACCGGCGTTTACTACAACACCGCAGCAGTCATTGACGCTGATGGCACCTATCTCGGCAAGTACCGTAAAAACCATATCCCGCAAGTCGCCGGCTTCTGGGAAAAGTTTTTTTTCAAGCCGGGCAACCTGGGTTACCCGGTATTCAATACGGCCTATGGCAAGGTCGGAGTCTACATTTGCTATGACCGGCATTTCCCCGATGGTGCCCGTTGCCTGGGCCTGAACGGCGCTGAAATTGTCTTCAATCCTTCGGCCACAGTAGCCGGGCTTTCACAATACCTGTGGGAACTGGAACAGCCCGCGCATGCGGTTGCCAATGGCTATTTCGTCGCCGCCATCAATCGGGTGGGCAAAGAAGCACCCTGGAATATCGGTGAATTTTACGGTTCATCCTATATCGTCAGCCCACGCGGCAAAATCATCGCGCAGGCATCAGCCGACCAGGATGAAATGGTGGTGACCGAGATCGACCTGGACCAGGTGAAGGAAGTGCGCGATAACTGGCAATTCTTCCGCGATCGCCGGCCCGAAACTTATGGTCAGCTGACCGAGCTATAACAGCATGAGCGAAACCGCAAAGCTCGACCCCAGCCTCAGTAACGCCGATATTGCACCGGTACCCGCCAGCGAGCGCAACTGGAAAGGCATCAGTTTCTTTTCCCTGTGGGTGGGCATGGCGGTAAATATCCCCAGCTACATGATTGCCGCATCCTTGATCGATGGCGGTATGAGCTGGCAACAAGCCATGTGGACGGTGTTGCTGGGCAACCTGATTGTGCTGGTACCCATGGCTTTGTCGGGTCACGCCGGCGCCAAATACGGCATACCTTTTCCGGCCTTTGCCCGTGCCTCATTTGGCATCCAGGGCGCGCACATCCCGGCCTTCCTGCGCGCCATCGTCGCTTGTGGCTGGTTTGGCATACAAACCTGGATCGGTGGGGCTGCGATCTACACCATCGCTCTGATTTTCTTCCCGGCGATAGCCGATGCACCGGCCATGATGCCGGACTGGGTGGGTGTCAGCCTGATCCAGTTTGCCTGCTTCATGCTGTTCTGGGCCATGAATATCTGGCTGATCTGGAAAGGCATAGAATCCATACGGGTACTGGAGCATATCGCTGCGCCCTTCCTGTTGTTGTGCGGCCTGGCCCTGTTGGCCTGGGCATATCAACGTGCCGATGGCCTCGGTCCCATGTTGATGTCCGACTCACGTCTATCCAGTAGCGAATTCTGGGCACTGTTCTGGCCCAGCCTCACTGCCATGGTGGGCTTCTGGGCCACCCTGACGCTGAACATTTCGGATTTCACGCGCTACGCCGTCAGCCAAAGAGCGCAGGTAGTCGGCCAGCTATCCGGTTTGCCCAGCACCATGACTTTGTTTGCCTTTATCGGCGTGGCCGTGACCAGTGCCACCATCGTCATCTTTGGCGAAGCCATCTGGGCTCCGGTCTTGCTGGTACAGCGTGTCGATTCGCCGGTGATTGTATTCTTCGCCATGGTCGCGGTCGTGATTGCCACCATTTCCACCAATGCCGCTGCCAATGTAGTTGGCCCCGCCAATGCATTTGCCAATATGTGGCCGGCCAAAATCAATTTTAAGCGCGGCGGCTATATCACCGGTGTAATTGGTATTTTGATGATGCCCTGGAAATTATTAGCCGACCCCAGCGGTTACATCTTCACCTGGCTGATCGGCTACTCGGCCCTGTTAGGACCAGTGATTGGCATCATACTCACCGACTATTTCATCATCCGTAAAACGCAGCTGGACATCACTGACCTGTACCGCCGCGATGGCCGCTATGCCGGCGTCAACAGCAAAGCCATTATCGCATTGCTGCTGGGTGTAGTTCCCAACCTGCCGGGCTTCCTGCATCAGATTGGCCTGGTGCAGGGCGATGGATTTTTGGTGGGGCTGTATGACTATGCCTGGTTTATGGGTTTGGGCATTTCTGCTCTGGTCTACGCGCTGTTGATGCGCAGGCATTCTGCTAAGGTTGGCGCATGAGCCACTCCAGAACAAGCCCTCGTGATGTAACTGCAGGCCGCCTGGGCCAGGAACAATTGGCTGAAAATTTCCGCGACCTGCACCCGCCACTGAACGAAATGCAGGCTGCCATTGAAGCGTCGCGTTGCCTGTTCTGCTTCGATGCTCCTTGCCTTGAAGCCTGTCCTACCGGAATCGATATACCCGGCTTCATCCGCAAAATCTCCAGCGGCAATACCCGTGGCGCAGCCATCACCATATTGTCTGAAAACATCATGGGCGGTACCTGTGCCAATGTCTGCCCGGTGGAAGAATTATGCGAACAGGTATGTGTCAAGAACACGGCTGAATCCAAACCCGTCACCATCGGCAAACTGCAACGATTTGCTACCGATCACCTGTTTGCTGCGGGCATACAGCCTTTCCAGCGCGCTGCGGGCAGCGGCAGGAAAGTGGCCGTGGTTGGCGCTGGTCCTGCCGGCCTGTCCTGTGCGCACCGGCTAGCCATGCTGGGCCATAGCGTCAGTGTGTTTGAAGCACGCCCCAAAGCGGGCGGGCTGAATGAATACGGCATTGCCGCCTACAAGATGGTGGATGAACGCGCTGCCAAAGAAGTTGAATTCATCCTGTCCATAGGCGGCATCACCCTGCACACCGACAAAGCCCTGGGTGTTGATTTCAGCCTGGGCAACTTGCGCAGCGAATTTGATGCCGTGTTCCTGGGCCTGGGTCACAACGCCTGCAACCAGATGGACCTGGACAATGAGGAAGCACCTGGCCTGCACAATGCCGTGGACTTTATCAGCCGCATCCGCCAGGAAGATCTCTCTGAACTTCAGGTCGGTCGCAATGTGGTGGTGATTGGCGGCGGTAATACGGCCATCGACATCGCTGTGCAATGCCGCCAGTTGGGCGCTGAAATGGTGACGCTGGTCTACCGGCGCGGACCTGCCGACATGAGCGCCACCGACTATGAGCAGGAGATCGCTCAAACTCACGGTGTGCTGATTCGTTGCTGGGCGGTGCCCTATAGCATCCAGGCTGATGACGATGGGGTACACAGCATCATTTTCGAACAAACGGCCATGGATGAAAGCGGACGGCTGATGGGAACCGGCCAGTTTTATGATCTGCAGGCAGATCAGGTGTTCAAGGCCATAGGCCAGCACTTTGACGAAGACTTACTGGACTCAGATGACTGCCCGGCGATGGAAAACGGCCGTATTCGCATCGATGCCGAACGGCGTAGCAGCCTGTCCGACGTCTGGGCCGGCGGAGATTGTGTACCGGGCTCGGACCTGACAGTAACCGCCGTGCAGGATGGCAAGCTGGCCGCCCTGTCCATACATCAGTTTCTGAGCCAGTCCCTGGCAGTGAGTGAATAAACCATGGCCGATCTGAGTTGCAATATTGCCGGCGTCACCTCCCCCAACCCCTTCTGGTTGGCTTCAGCTCCGCCTACCGACAAGCAGATTAACGTCGAGCGCGCATTTGCTGCTGGCTGGGGCGGTGTGGTGTGGAAAACCCTGGGCGAAGACGGACCGCCAGTGGTCAATGTCTGTTCGCGTTATGGGTCGGTAGATTACAACGGCAGCCGCATGATGGGGCTGAACAATATCGAGCTGATCACCGACCGGCCCTTGCAAATCAATCTCGATGAAATCACCGCCGTCAAAAAAGCCTGGCCGGATCGTGCGGTGGTCGTTTCATTGATGGTGCCCTGCACTGAACAGGCCTGGCGCGACATACTCAAGCGCGTTGAACAAACCGGCTGCGATGGCGTGGAGCTGAATTTTGGTTGCCCACACGGCATGAGTGAACGCGGTATGGGCTCTGCTGTGGGACAGGTTCCCGAATACATCCAGGATGTGACCGGCTGGTGCAAAAGCCACACGCAGCTGCCGGTATTCGTCAAGCTGACGCCGAATATTTCCAATATCCGCTATCCGGCCCGGGCTGCGCATGCGGGTGGTGCTGATGCGGTGTCCTTGATCAATACCATCAACTCCATTACCAACATCGACCTGGATACGTTCGCGCCTATGCCAACCGTGGCGGGCAAAGGTACGCATGGGGGTTACTGCGGTCCGGCAGTCAAACCCATAGCGCTGTCGATGGTGTCGGAAATTGCCCGTGATGAAGAAACCCGCGGCTTACCCATCTCCGGCATAGGCGGTATCAGCAGCTGGAGTGATGCAGCCGAATTCATCGCCATGGGTTGTGGCTCGGTGCAGGTCTGCACGGCCGCCATGCACCATGGTTTCAAGATCATTGATGATTTATGCGATGGCCTGAGTAACTGGATGGATGATAAGGGCTTTACCTGCCTGGAAGATTTCCGCGGCCGCGCCATAGCCAATACCACCGACTGGCAATACCTGGACCTGAACTATAAAACCCTGGCCCTGATAGACCAGGACAAGTGCATCGAATGTGGCCTTTGTCATATTGCCTGTGAAGATGCCTCACACCAGGCCATCAGCCATCACAAGGAAAATGGTAAGCGGGTTTATACCGTGATCAACGACGAATGCGTGGGTTGCAATCTCTGTGCGCTGGTCTGTCCGGTGCCCGATTGCATCAGCATGATCGAGGTCGATAATGGCAAGCCCTATATGAACTGGACCCAGCACCCCAACAACCCCATGTCCAATTAGTCGTCAGAGGAGTATAAGATGGCACATCGCAGCCGCTTGGCCGGATTCATTATCGATTGCCAGACCGAAGACCTGGATGGCGCTGCTGCTTTCTGGTCCGCAGCGTTAGGCATGCCGATCGATCCGCACGACGATCCGGCTGAAGGTGATTACGTGCACCTGGATGCCGCACCAGCCGAATTGCATGTCGAAGTGCAGAAGGTCAGCCATCCCAGTCGGGTACATCTGGATATTGAAAGTGATGATATTCCGGCAGAAGTGGCGAGGCTGGAAGCCTTGGGCGCCAAACGTTTGTCAGCAATCAAGACCTGGGTAGTGATGGAGTCACCCACCGGCCAGCGTTTTTGCGTTGTGCGCAAACAGAACCCGGGTTTCGATCAATCAGCCAATCACTGGCAATAAGCGTCGCCAGCCAAAACCGCCACCCAAGGCCGCCAAATTAGGCCCTGAGCGGATTATGCTTGCCCTGTACCAGCCAATCCGGATACCAGTTGCGAAACAAGGGCCTTAGCACAGGCGCCGGTTTGAAGGGGCGCCAAGCGTTTTCCGCCTGCGCCAATCGATCGGTGATGGCGATCACTGAGCGGGGATTGAAGCCCAGTCCCAGATGGGCACCACCCACATGAATATTTTCCACATCCCAGCGATCCGAAACTTCCACAGTTCCTTGCCAGGCCACCACACCATCACCGCGGGTGTACAAAGCTGTAGTGGGTACGGGTGGCGGCTCCGCCATGTGTTCCAGCATGCCGACCGGAATATCCTGATAACGCACAGCGCTCAGTAATTCGAACACCCGGTGGGCATTGGTCGAACGCGGATGAGCGCGGAAGGGGCTGCCCATGCTGATCACCAGACGTGTATGGTCAGGCATTTCACGGGCAATTTCGCGGGCATAAACACCGCCCAGGCTCCAACCCACCAGGCTGACTTTCTGTTGATAACGATCAGCCAACTCCTTGACCCGGTCACGCAGTCCCTGGTGCAGACGGTGGCTATAGCCAGAGTTATAACCCAGCTTCCAGCAATGCGCTTTGTACCCCATCTGCCGTAGCAGGCTGCGTAATGGCTGCGTGGTCCTGGATCCCGCCATAAATCCGGGTAACACCAGTACCGGGTGACCATCGCCTTTGGGTAAATACTTCTGTAGCGCAAACAGGGGCATCATGCCCGCCGCATCATAGATTGCACGGCTTTCCAGCCAGAACAACAGCGCAGAAGGTCTGGGCTGCACACCGGTCATACTACCGGTCCTGTCTTGCGAATTGGCCATTCTGGCTCTTCCTCTTCGTTTTTCTGTGTGTTTGGTCGTTTCAGCAAGCAATCAGGTCTGCCTGCAGCATTTCAGTACAGCCAGTTCAGTTATGCCAGTGTAGCCCATTTTGTAAGGTCCATCAGCCCAAAAACTGATCAGTTGATTCAGCCATCCATGCTTGCTTCCAACGGTACTTGCAGCCGCTTGATAGCCTCCACCAGGAACAATTCACAGGCACCATCACCAATGTCATCACGGCTCAGGCTGCTGCTCCAGCGAAAGTCACCAGGACCTTGTGCATCCACCAGATAACCACTCAGTGCCACGAACTCACCAGGTCGCAAGGAAAATGCCTGCTTTCTGACGCTGTCATCGGCCGGAATGATGTGCATATTGCCGCTGCTTTGCATGATGCTGGTTTCCGGAGCTGGCGGTGGCAGATCCCAGCGCAGGATAAACCAGCGGGCGCCCTGGCTGACGGTGATCCGGTCCACGATGGCCTGGTCCGACATCAGACCCCAACCCAGGGCCAGGTCCAGCGGTGCCAGATCGGCCGAAACCCCCAGGCGATAGCGTTCGGTGGACAAAACCCGCGCCTGCAAATCAAATCGTGCGCGGGGCTTGAGGCTAAAATCTCCTAATTGGCGGCTTGTCGCTGAGGCCAGATTTACTTGCCTTGGCGCCTGTGAAAGTCTCAATCCATCCGGTTGTACCAGTGGGCGACTCGACCACTGTTGCCAGGCCAATACCAGCAGCACTAACAAAAGAACAATCAGCCAACGCGGTAAATTTATGATGACCTGATCTCCGGTACGGGGCAGAACGCAGTCTGCTACAGCCCGTATAATACCGTCCTGTTCCCAAGAGTTCCTGAATCGCCCATGCTGCAACTCAACGACGTAAGACTGATGCGTGGCAGCCGCACTCTGTTTGAAGAGGCCAGCTTCCAGCTGCATGCAGGCCAAAAAATGGGCCTGACGGGCGCCAATGGCAGCGGCAAGTCTTCGCTGTTCGAAATGATATTGGGCAATCTGGAGACGGATCACGGCACGGTCGGCCTGCCCGCCAATTGCCCCATCGCTTACGTGGCACAACAAAGCCCCAGCGGCCAGCAATCGGCAGTGGATTTCGTCATGGATGGCGACGTTGAACTGCGCAGCGTGCAAGCTCTGTTGGAGCAGGCCGAATCCCTGCACGATGATGCCCGCTTGCACCAGGCCTGGGAGCAGATGGAGGCCATAGACGGCTATCGTGCCGAAGCCCGGGCCGCGCAATTGCTGGATGGACTGGGTTTTCAATCCACTGAGATCAATCAGCCAGTAAGCAGTTTTTCCGGTGGCTGGCGTATGCGCTTGAACCTGGCCCAGGCATTGATGTGTCGATCCGACCTGTTATTGCTGGATGAGCCTACCAACCACCTGGACCTGCCGGCCATTATCTGGCTGGAAGCCTGGCTGCAGCGCTATGCCGGTATGTTGCTATTGATATCGCACGACCGTGATTTCCTCGATGGCGTGTGCAACCGCATTGCCCACATCGAGAACCTGGGCCTGAAAACCTACGGCGGTAACTACAGCCAGTTTGAAACGGTGCGCGCCATGCATTTGTCGCAACAGCAGTCCATGTTCGAAGCACAGCAAAGCGAGATCAAGCACATCCAGTCTTACGTGGATCGTTTTCGCTACAAAGCTTCCAAGGCACGCCAGGCACAAAGTCGTCTGAAAATGCTGGAGCGCATGCAAAAGATCGCCCCGGCCCACGTGGATTCGCCTTTTCACTTCCGCTTTCTGGAACCCGAGCGGCAACCGCAGCACTTGATGCACCTGCAGGGAGCGCAACTGGGTTATGCGGAAAATCAGTTCGTACTCAAAGACGTGGACCTGGCCATAGAAGCCGGGATGCGGCTGGGCCTTTTGGGTGTCAACGGCGCAGGCAAATCCACCCTGGTCAGAGCTCTGGCGGATGGCAGTACGGTATTGCAGGGTGAGCGCCTGGCGCACAAGGACACTCGTATTGGTTATTTTGCCCAGCACCAGATGGAGCTGCTGGATGCCGACCGCAGCCCTATGGATCACCTGCTGGACCTGGATCGCAGCAAACCCGAACAGGAATTGCGCAACTACCTGGGTGGTTTTGATTTTGCCGGTGAGCGGATTTTTGAACCGGTAGGGCCATTTTCTGGTGGCGAAAAAGCCCGACTGGTCCTGGCGCTGTTGATTCGCCAGCAACCCAATCTGTTGTTGCTGGACGAGCCTACCAATCACCTGGACCTGGAAATGCGCCAGGCGCTCAGCCTGGCCTTGTCTGACTACGAAGGCGCGCTGATTGTCATCGCTCACGACAGACACTTGTTGCGTTCAGTCTGTGATGAATTACTGATAGTGCACGACGGCCGGGTCGAAGAATTTACTGAAACCCTGGATGACTACCCCACCTGGCTGGCCGAGCAGGCGCAGAAGCGATCAGCCGGCGTCAATACAGATGCAGACGATAGCAGCAATCGCCTGAGCAAAAAGGAGTTGCGCCAGGCCGAAGCACGCCGCCGCGAAGAATTGAAGCCGCTGCTGCAGAAAGTGAAACAGGCCGAAGACGCCATGAATCGCTTACGCATGGAAATCGAAGTCATCGAAAAGAAACTACAGGATGACACTCTTTACTCCAGGCCCGAGCGTCGCGAAGAGCTCAGCCAACTGGTGCAACAACAGGGGCAGGCGCGCAAGCAACTGCAGGAACAGGAAGAAGCCTGGTTGGAAGCCAGTGAGGCAGTGGATGCTGCAGAAAGCCCGGGATAAACCTGAGAAAACCCGGGCTAAACCGGTCTGCGCGGCACGCTCAGGCGACGGTAAGCCAATATAATCAGATTACCGCCCAGCACCAGGATAATTCCGCTCACCAGGTAAGCGTTCAGTTGCAGGCCTTCAAACAACATAGACAGTAAAACAGCCACTACGGGAATAACGACCGCGATATAGCCTGCACGGGTTGGCCCTACCGCCCCCAGTAGTTTCAGATAGCAACCAAATGCAACTACCGAACCAAAAATAGCTAAATACAACAACGAGAAAACATATTCCACACTGCTGTCGAAAGTAAATGTTTTGCCACTCAGCACGGCCCAGCTGCCCGTGATCAAGGCACCATAGAGCATTCCCCAGGCATTGGACTGGAGGACAGGCAAACGTTCTTTCTGTGCCTGGTGTGAAACCATATTGCCGAATGAAGCAATGATAGCGCCGCACAGACTGATGGCAACGCCCAGCAAGTTGTGGTCCGCCTCTGAAACTTCCATCAGCGCAGGCCAAAACAGCACCAACACACCGCTCATGCCCAGCGCAGCTCCCAGTAGCACATGCCACTCAAAGGGCGTGCGAAAGATCATTCGCGCCAATAACACATTGATCCATACCATGGTGGCGAACAGGACGGCGTTCATTGCCGATGGAATGTATTTCTGAGCGCTGTAAGCGAATATGTAGTTCACGCCGAACAAGGTCATGCCCAGCAGCAAAAACCAGCCATGCGCCCGCCAGGAAAAACGCAACTGCATACGCCGTAGAATAGCCCAGGCAAACAACACAAGAGACGCCAAACCAAAGCGATAAAACACCGACACTTCGGGCGCAACCACACCCAGCTGGAAGCTGATGGCCAGCCAGGTACTGCCCCAGATAAGCACAGAGACGACGAATAAAAAGAAGTTTTGCATGGTTTCACAGAATTACCGCCACCGATCCCTTTGCAAGATCGGCAGCCAGCCAGGCCTGTTCAGTCAATCCTATGGTTTACGAAACCGCAGTGTCATGCGATCACTTTCGCCAATGGCACGAAAAGGTGCTTCGCATTCAGCTTTGGCCTTTGCTTCACTGATCTCGGCGCAAACATCCAGGCCCGGCGGTAAACTCCACACACCCGCAACATGATCGTGCTGGTCGGCGTTGTTGCCATTCACCTCTGAGCGATCTTCCAGTTGTAAGCCTGCTGCCGTAGCCCAGGCAATAATGGCTTCTTCAGACACATAGCCCATCTCTGCGGTGACCACCGGATCGGTACCATCAGCCGCCCTGTGCTGCACCACACCCAGCGCACCACCCGGCTTCAATACCCGGGCGAATTCAGCAAAGACCTGCGCTGAAATTCCATCACTTACCCAACCATGGGTATTCCTGAAGGTCAAAACCAGGTCGTAGCTGTCGGCAGCACCCAGCGAGGCTGACAATGGTGGTGACCAGGGAATGACACGAACCTGGTCATAGATAGCGGGTTCTGCAGCAAACTTGGCCAGCATGTGCTCATGTGTGCTGTAGCGATAGCCAGGCTGATCAGCTACCTTAGGGTCATAGCTGGCTACTACATAATCACCCCGGTCCCGCAGAACCGGCGCGAGAATTTCGCTGTACCAGCCACCACCCGGCCAGATTTCCAGTACTTTCATGCCGTAGGCCAGGCCGAAAAACTCCAGTGTTCCCACCGGATGCCGATAGCGATTCCGTTCCTGGTTGGCAGCCGAGCGATGATCTCCAAACATGGCCTGCTCGACACGGGCATTCACACTCAGCTCCGCAGCCATTAAGGATGCATTGAGTAAAACGGCCGATACCGCAAATATGAACTTCTTCATTTTCTGACTCCTTTAATCTTTATTTCGCAAACCCTTGGCAGTGCTCCGGAATGAACGCCGGAATGCGATACCCAGGCATAGCCCGCCTATAGTCGCAACCAGCAGAATAACATCCGGCATCTTATCCAGCCCCTGTAAATAAGCTAACAGGGCTATCCACGTGCCGGCCTTAACCCGCTCCAGGCTCAGGCGCTTATTGCCGACGTCCCCGCGGCTGTGGATTTTTTTCAGCAGCAGCAGATTCAGGCCCAGTAACAAGGCAATGGCTATCGCCAGCCACTGCAACAGGGATCTGGGCGAATGAAAACTTAACCAGGCTACATCATGGTCCACGATATATACCACCATGGTGCCCAGGCACAAGCCAGCGAACAGCAATTGTTTGCGCCGCGGGTTGTTCAGACTGGCATCCAGTACGAAAGCCAGGGCAGCAACAGCGCCAAACCAGGGGAGTTGCGTGGCATAGACAGCCCAGATCACCAGCAATGTGACCAACACAGAATCACTGGTCCGGGCTGGCATCCCGGTACTGCGATTGACAATTCGTACCAGCATCAAGGTGGAAAGCAGTAGTAGCAGTCCTGGCGAATAAAAGGCCAGACAAGCCAGAAAAGCCATGACCATGCTGATAAAAGCCGCGGCATGATCGTCAGGCAGGAGTTCACGTCCCAATGCCCAACTACCGAATGCAGCCAGCGCGAAAACCAGCCCGTTGCTTGCGGCCGCCAACAAGCCCTGCCCCAGGTACATGGACCAGGCCAATCCGCTGAGCCATATCAGCGGCAACAGGATCAGCACTGCCTTGTTGGTAGGCCAGGCCGGGTCCAGCGGCCGACCGATAGCGGTATAGCGATAAATCGAGTGGTAACTCATAATCCGCCCTTACGGCCAGGAACAATGCTGCCCTGCAATTGCTCGATCAGCCGCGTGACTTTCTGCGGCGAAGAAGTTCGTTTGGCAAATAACACATACAGCGCCGGAATAATAAACAGAGTCAGCGTGGCTGATATGGTTACACCAAAAGCCACCACGATGCCAATGGGTTGACGCGATTCAGCACCGGCACCGGTGCCCAGCAACAAGGGCAAAGCTCCGAAAGTGGTAGCCGCGCTGGTCATCAGGATGGGCCGCAAGCGCACGCTGGCAGCTTCCAGAACAGCTTCCTTGATCTCCATACCCCGGTCGCGCAACTGGTTGGCAAATTCCACGATCAACACGCCGTTTTTGGCCGACAGGCCGATCAACAGAATGGCGCCGATCTGGCTGAACACATTAATGGTTGATCCATAGAACCACAAACCCAGCAGCGCGCCGGTCATGGCCAGCGGCACAGTGACCAGGATAACCAGCGGAATGATGAAGCTTTCAAATTGTGCCGCCAACACCAGGAAAACAATGATCAACGCCATGCCGAAAGTCAGGTACAGCGATTGCCCGGATTCGAGGAATTCCTTGCTTTCACCACCCCAACTGATGCGCGCCGACGCCGGCAATGCTTCATCGGCGACTGCACGTATGGCTTCGATACCATCGCCCAATCGCACACCGTCGGCCAACGTAGCTGACACGGTTATGGCCCGCATGCGGTCATGCCGGTTCAATTCTTCCGGCCCGGCGGATTCGGAGATCTGCACAATATTGGCCAAGGGTACCAACTCACCGGTCAGCTCAGAGCGCACATACAGATTATTGAGATCATCCGGACTGGAACGATCAGATTCACGACCCATCAGAATAACGTTATATTCACGACCCCGATCTATATAGGTTGTGACCACCCGTGAGCCCAACATGGTCTCCAGAGTTCGACCCACATTTTGCAGGGAAACACCCAGGGTAGCTGCACGATCGCGGTCTACCGAAATATTCATCTGCGGCTTGCGCTCCTGATAATTGCTGTCCGGGTTTTCCAGCTCAGCGACATTTTCCAATCTGGCCAGCACATCGTCGCGCCATTCCTGCAATTGCTGGTAATCCGGCCCGCCGATGATCATGGATACCGGTCGGCCATCGGATCGTAAACCCAGGCTGCCACCAGCATTGACGAAAGCGCGCACTCCCGGCAGCGTAGCCAGTTTGTCACTCAAACGCGCGGCAATCTCCTTGTCGCTTTCTTCGCGCACGTCCCAATTCTCCAGCAGTACACTGGCGCGTGCACTGTTGACTTCGGATCCACCCCAGGTGCCCGGGACTCGAGTGAGAAAACGCCGCACTGATTTATCGTCCCCAATCTCATCCAGCAACAAGGCTTCCATTTGTCGCGCATAATCGTCCATGTATTCCAGGCTGGCACCTTCGGGTGCGCGCAAAGTAACCCAGAAAACGCCGCGATCTTCTGAAGGCGCATATTCGGAAGGCAATATGGACAGCATCCAGCCGGAAAAAGCCGTCAAGCTCAGCACAATGGCTATGGCTATGGCGGGTAAACGAATGATTCCGCCCAGCCACTTGCGGTAGAGCCGGGATAGCTTTTGAAATAACTGGTCAACACGGTGCGCCAGGCCACTGCGCAATGCCTGGCCACTAAGCATCTTGGAACTGAGCATGGGCGTCAGGGTCAGTGCTACCAGGCTGGAAAACAGCACAGCCACTGCCAGGGTGATGCCAAACTCACGAAACAGCCGTCCTATATCCCCTTCTATAAAAGACAAAGGAACAAACACAGCCACCAGCACCAAAGTGGTGGCGATGACCGCAAAACCGATTTCACGGGAACCTTCCAGTGCCGCCAGCAGGGGCTGCTCACCCAGCTCTATGCGCCGATAAATGTTTTCCAGCACTACAATGGCATCATCGACCACCAGACCAATGGCCAGTACCAGACCCAGCAAGGTCAGGATATTGATGGTATAGCCCATGACGGCCATGACAATAAAAGTGGCAATCACTGAAACCGGTACTACCAGGGCCGGAATCAGCATGACTTTCAAAGAGCCCAGGAACAGGTAAATCACCACCAGCACCAGGGCTATGGCCAGGAACAGGGCTATGTACACTTCACGCATGGATGCTTCAATAAATTCCGCACGGTCGTAGTTAACTTCCAGCACCATGCTTTCCGGCAAATCAGGGGTAATGGCTATCATCTCTGCCCTGATTTCGCGCGACACGGCCACACTGTTGGCTTTGGATAGCTGCTCTATGGCCAGCGAAATAGCCGGCTGACCATCAGCACGTGCAAAACTGCGCTCGTTCTCGGCACCCACACGCACATCAGCGACTTCGGCCAGGCGTACCACTTTGCCATCTGCACTACGACCAATTACCAGTTTCCGAAAGTCGGCTTCCTCGACGAAGCCGGTTGCCGTGCGCAGAGTGAACTCACGGGTTTCCGACTCCAGTCGCCCGGCTGGCAATTCGATATTCTCAGCGCGCAAAGCGCTTTCCACATCCATCACCGTGAGGCTGCGGGCGGCCAGCGCTTCCCGATCCAGCCAGATGCGCATGGCATAGCGTCTGGCGCCAGAAATGCGCACCCGTGCAACGCCGGGCACTGTTGAAAACCGGTCTACCAGAAATCGTTCCGCATAGTCCGTCAATTCCAGGCCACTGAACACATTGGAGGTGAGGTTCAGATACATGACAGCTTCAGAACTGCTGTCCGACTTGGCTATTTCTGGCGGATCTGCTTCCTGCGGCAACTGATCCAGAACCCGGGCAACGCGGTCGCGCACATCATTGGCAGCCGCATCGACATCGCGCTCCAGGTTGAACTCGATGCGAATATCAGAACGCTCATCTCGACTGGTGGAATCCAGTGCTTCGATACCTTCAATCCCGGCAATTACATCTTCAATGACTTGCGTGACCTTGGTTTCAACCACCTCGGCGGAAGCCCCGCGATAGGTGGTTTCCACTGAAACAACAGGGCGATCAATATCGGGATATTGCCGTACCGGCAACTTGGACAAGGCTGCCAGGCCCAGGATAACCAACAACATGGAAATCACTGTTGCGAATACCGGCCTGCGTACAGAAATGTCAGAAATGAACATGTTTTCAGCCCTGTCCTGCCGATGCGGCCACCGCATTTACTGTTTGCCCGGGACGTACTTTCTGGGTGCCTTCAGTGATCACGCTCTCACCCTCTGTCAGGCCGCTGATGATTTCCACTTCACCGGGTCTGCGCCGGCCGGTCTGCACTTCGCGCAAGCTGACCACTTTGGCTGTATCCACGACGTAAACAAACTGCTTGCTGCGCTCGGGAACAATGGCCTCTTCCGGCACCATCAGAGCCAGCACATCTTCACGCAACAGGGACACAGTGAGGAACATTCCAGGTCGCAGTTGATCTTTTTCATTCGGCAATATGGCCCGCACTGAAATGGTACGGGTGACCGGGTTAACACGGGTATCGACCGAAATCACTTCGCCACGGAATTGCATTTCAGGCCAGGCTGCGCTGTGAGCAGTAACTGTCAATCCGGGTTGCAGGCGTGACAGAAAAACTTCCGGCACTTCAAAGTCCAGCTTGATACGCGAGGTATCGTCCAGCGTGGTGATTACCGTATTGTTGTCCACAATGGCGCCCAGGCTGACACGGCGCAAACCCAGGCGACCGGCAAATGGCGCCCGGATGACGGTCTGCACCAGCCGCGATTCGGCGGCATGCACACTGGCCTGATCAGCTTCCTGCTTGGCTTTCAATTGTTCCAGTTGTGAAGCCGCTACCACGTTGGTCCTGAACAACTCTTCGGAACGTTTCAACTGACTGCTGGATTCCAACAGAGCTGCCTTGGCTGATGCCACAGCGGCCAGCTGCGATGCATTTTCCAGCTCCACCAGCACGCTGCCCTTCTCCACCCACGCTCCTTCCTCAAACCTGATTACTGTTATTGCTGCGGTAATTTCAGCACGCACATCAATGGCTTCATTGGCGCGAGCATTGCCCAAAGCTTCGGCAGACAGGGGGAAAGAACGGATTTCGGCAGTGGCTATCAGCACCTTTACGGGAGCTTCATTTGCCTTTGAATCTGCCTTTTGTGCATAAACTGTTGACTGTACTGCCAGCAACAGAAATAACCAGACCAGGGCTAATATCGAACGCTTGATAAACACTAACACCTTCCATTGTGAGTAAATTCTGATATCAGGAAGCCCTGATCCCAACCGAGTTTCCGACTATTTTCAGCCCATCTATTCTACGGGCATTGCATTCGAAAAACCTTCGATTTCAAGCCTGATATCAACTGTGCTGCGGTAGCCACCATGGCGCCGTCACCGATAGCAGGTCGTGTGACATGCAGTTGCACGTGTCATGGTGTGGCCTGCTCCCGAAAGCCGCCAGAGTGACCAGTTCCAACCGGAACTGCGGCGCTTGAAAAATATCACCCCCGGACTGGTGCTGCCATTCGCCATTTAGGGTGAAATGCCCAAAGCCCGGTTTCTCTGCCAGGTCTGGCCAAAGTTCAGGCAGTTCTTCACTTTGGATCGCCCACGGCATTGAGCAGATATACAACCAGGTTGTTTTGCACAAAAGCGCTGCTGAAGCTGGCGCGAAATCACAAGCCCGTGTAAATTCCCCATGATAATTTGCCTGCCCGAATAAAAAGCAATGCCTGTATGAAACGCTATTCTGCCTTTAGTCTGGCCGCCAATGCCCTGTTGGGCCAGCGGCATTGGCCAGCAGCCTGGCGCAAGGCCGAGCTACGCCCCAGCTACGATATCGTGATTGTCGGCGCAGGCGGTCACGGCCTGGCCACTGCCTATTACCTGGCCAGCAAATACCAGACAGGCAGCGTCGCGGTGCTGGACAAAGGCTATCTGGGCGGCGGTAACAGCGGCCGCAATACCCAGGTGTGCCGTTCCAACTATTTCTACCCGCAAAGCGGCGCCTTCTACGAGCATTCTTTGAAGTTATACGAACAACTGGGGCACAAACTTAATTTCAACATCATGTTCAGCCAGCGGGGCGTTCTGGAATTGAGTCACAGCCTGGAAGAAATGGACATGAACCGGCGCTGGGCCAATGCCATGCATATGCACGGTATTGATTCGGAAATTCTCGATCGTGAAGACTTACAGCGCGAAGTACCCAACATCAATCTGCAATGTCGTTTTCCCATACGTGGCGGCTTCATACAGCGTCGTGGCGGCATCTCCCGTCACGATGCCGTGGTCTGGGCCTACGCCCGAGCCGCCTCACGCCACGGCGTCGACATCATAGAATCCTGTGAGGTCACCGGTTTTGAACAGTCAGACGCGGGTATTTCTGCAATCAACACCAGCCGGGGCCAGGTAAGCGCGGGAACCGTGGTGTCCTGCGTGGCGGGTCACAGCAGCCAGTTGGCTGCTATGGCCGGTTTACGTTTACCCATACAAAGCATGGCCTTGCAAGCCATGGTCACCGAACCAGTCAAGCCGGTACTCAATACCGTGGTCGCGTCGGCCGCGGTACACGTTTACCTCAGCCAGTCAGACCGGGGAGAAATTGTCATCGGCGGTGGCGCCGATGC
>JBBKVS010000083.1:0-6661 GCA_037968555.1 Lysobacterales bacterium
GATGTTCGAGCATATGCGCAATTACCCGGAACTGTTCCGCCGCATCGCCAGCTGGCTCAAGCCCGATGGGCGCTTCTTTATGCACATCTTCTGTCATCGTAATAGCGCTTATGAATTTCTAGACCAGGAACCTTCTGACTGGATGAGCCGGCATTTTTTCTCCGGCGGCATCATGCCCATGTTCCAGCATTGTTACGGTCCGGTGGTCGCGGAACAGTGGTTTCAGCGCTGGCGGATTTTCTTCATGGCCTGTGCCGAATTGTTTGGTCATGAGCAGGGGCAGGAGTGGTTTGTTGGTCACTATCTGTTTGCCCGACAACACGCAACATGAAACTCTCGCTGATCAATTACTTCACCTTCCAGACAGGCTGGTTGGCCTGCACGGTGTCGGCTGCCAATGGTCGCCCCTTGTTGGGCTTGCTGGTAGCCGTGTTGGTAATTGCCGTGCATTTGAGTCTGGCCAATCGGCGCTGGACAGAAATCAAATTACTGCTCAGCTGCGCCGCCATAGGCACGGCATTTGACAGCCTGCTGATGGCGACGACCTGGGTCAGCTATCCCAACGGCGAGTGGTTGCCGGGATTGGCACCTTACTGGATCGTGGCCATGTGGTTCCTGTTTGCCTCCACGCTGAACCTCTCCTTAGCCTGGTTGAAAGGCCGTGTTTACCTGGCCGCCTTTATGGGTGCACTGGGTGGGCCTTTAAGCTACATAGCCGGAAAAAACCTGGGTGCCATCCGCCTGGAAAATCCCGAAGCGGCATTGGTAACAGTGGCCCTGGCCTGGACCTTTATCATGCCGGCACTGTGTTTGCTGGCACAGCGCATGAATGGCTTTGAGCGCGATGCTTCCGGTGCTGTAGTACTGACGGGTTGGAGTAGCGAGCAGGCTAAAGAACGTGCCTAAGCTGATCAGTTCATTGCTGGCACTTTTCCTCGCCACCTCACAATTGGGCTACCTGCAGGCGGCGCCCTCTCAGGATGACCAGGTCTGGCGCTTCCAGGTGTATGTAAATGACAAACCGGTGGGCTTTCATGAATTTCGCTTGCAGCAAAATGGTGAGCAACAGCTGATCAGCAGCGTGGCTGAGTTCAAGTACAAGTTGCTGTTTGTCACTTTGTACGACTACCAGCACCACAACCAGGAAGTCTGGCAGGACGGCTGCCTTTCCAGCATTCATTCCAGTACTGATGCGAATGGAAAAGACTACTCAGTTGCAGGGAACAAAGACCTTGATGGTTTCAGGGTTGAAACAATCAAAAACAGCGCGATCTTGACGGACTGTGTCATGAGCTTTGCTTACTGGAACCCACAGTTCCTGCAAGCCAAAAGTCTGCTCAATGCGCAGGACGGTGAGTACCTTGAAGTGGCTGTTACTGAGCCGGTCAAAGACAGTTTGCAAGTGCAGGGCAAAGAGATGGCAGCGCTACGCTATCAACTCACTGCCAAAAAAATCAAGCTGCAACTGTGGTACTCCGAACAAGGCGCCTGGCTGGGTTTAAAGAGTATTTACAAAAGCGACCGAACGCTGCGCTATGAGCTGATTTCGCCACCCATCACCCTCAAACCCATCACCCTCAAACATGAACTGGCTGACTTATGAAGCCCGCTATGAACAGGATGCTGGCGCTGCTGGCTGCGTCAGTGTTGCTGAGTAGCTGCCGCACTGCTTTACCGCCACTGGAGGCGGTAGCCCAGGTTGATCTGCAGCGCTTTATGGGTGACTGGTATGTGATCGCCAATATTCCCACTTACGTGGAAAAAGGTGCACACAACGCAGTTGAGTCCTATCACCTGGATGAGGACGGTAGCATCGCCACCACCTTCACTTTCCGCATGGATGGATTTGACGGTCCGGAAAAACAATACCATCCGCGCGGGTTTGTCCGCGAAGGAACGGGCAATGCCATCTGGGGTATGCAGTTCATCTGGCCCATCAAAGGAGACTACCGCATCACCTACCTGACAAATGACTACAGCCGCACGGTCATCAGCCGTAACAAGCGGGACTATGTCTGGATTATGGCGCGCACTCCGCAGATCAGCGAAAGTGAATATCAGGACATGCTGGATCATGTACGCGAAGCCGGTTATGAGCTCAGCTCCCTGCGCAAAGTACCGCAGCAGTGGCAGCCATGAAAATCGCCATAGTCGGATCGGGTATCGCTGGTAATCTCGCTGCCTACCATTTACAGCGCGAGCACGAGATCACGGTATTTGAAGCCGATGCGCGGGTAGGCGGGCACAGCAACACGGTTGATGTGGACATTGCGGGCCGCAGCTATGCGGTTGATACCGGTTTTATTGTTTATAACGACTGGACGTATCCGCAGTTTATCGATTTGCTGGAAGAGTTGGCCGTGCCCACGCAAGCCAGTGAAATGAGCTTCAGCGTGCGTTGTGAAATGACGGGCCTGGAATACAACGGGACTACGCTCAACAGTCTGTTTGCCCAGCGCCGCAACCTCCTTCGGCCACGTTTTTACCGCATGCTGTTTGACATATTACGCTTCAACCGGACAGCGCCCGAGGTACTGAAGAATAATGACGATGATCTAACGCTGGATGAGTTCCTGCAACAGGGTAATTATTCGCGCGAATTCATCCAGCATTACATCCTGCCCATGGGCGCGGCCATCTGGTCGGCCAGTCCGGAAGGCATGGGTGGAGTGCCGGTAGGGTTTTTCGTGCGGTTTTTCCATAACCACGGTTTGCTCAGTGTTGATGACAGGCCCACCTGGCGCGTGATCAGGGGCGGTTCACGGCAATACGTTGATAGGCTGGTCGCGCGGTTTCTGGACCGCATCTGGCTGAACACTGCGGTGGAGTGGATACGACGCCAGCCGGATCATATAGAGCTCAAGGCCCAGGGCATGGAAGTGCAGAAGTTCGACAAGGTATTCCTGGCCTGCCACAGCGACCAGGCCCTGGCTTTGTTGCAGGATGCCACTGACTCTGAACGCGAAGTGCTGGGTGCCATAGCTTATCAGCGCAACGAAGCCGTACTGCACACCGATTCCCGCCTGATGCCACGCAATAAACGCGCCTGGGCAGCCTGGAACTATCATTTGCTGCGCGATGGGGCTGCCAATGACGGCAGGGTAGCTTTGAGCTACAACATGAACATATTGCAGAATTTGCAGGCGCCGGTGGATTTCCTGGTAACCCTGAATCATGGCTCTGCGATTGATCCGTCAAAAATCATTGCCCAGTTCGAATATGAACACCCGGTATTTGACCGCGCGGCCGTTGCAGCCCAGCAACGTCACCGTGAAGTGAATGGCCATCTAGGCACATATTTCTGCGGCGCCTACTGGCGCAATGGCTTCCACGAAGATGGTGTGGTCAGTGCGCTGAATGCTGTTGAGCATTTCAATCAGGATCTGCAGCAGCCACTTGATCAAAGCATAGAGCTACGTGCTCAGGTGGCCTGAATTGGGGTCCGGTGAAAATCTCAAAGCGGTGTGGCAGAGTGCCATTTATCGAGGCCGCATAAGCCACCGTCGACTGCGGCCACGGCCCCACGAATTTACTTACCCCCTGTTCATGTTCTATCTCGATCTGGACGAACTGCCCGAATTATTTGATCAAAGCCGGCTGTTTTCTGCCCGCGGCAGGGCCCTGGCGCAATTCCGCCGCGAGGATCATATGGGTGATGCCAGCCTGCCCTTGGAGCAATGTGTGCGCGATAAGGTGGAGCAGGAATGCGGTCGCAGACCGCAAGGTCCCATCCGTTTACTGACTCATCTACGCTATTTTGGCTACGGCTTTAACCCAATCAGTTTTTACTACTGTTTTGACCCCACTGGGGAGGCACTGGAATGTGTAGTTGCCGAGGTAAACAACACGCCCTGGGGCGAGCAGCACTGCTATGTGCTTGATATTGCAAGCGATCTGGGAGAGGGAGGCTTGTATCGCTGGCAACAGGCCAAGCAGATGCATGTTTCACCCTTCATGCCCATGGACATACAGTACGACTGGCGCTTGATGCAGCCTGATCAAATGCTTAATGTTTACCTGCAGAATCATCAGGACAGTGAAATGATTTTTGATGTGGGCTTACAGTTACGTCGCCGGGAAATTAACCCCGCCAGCTTGCGCAATATTTTGCTGCGTTTCCCCTTCATGACCTTGAGCATCATCTGCACTATACATTGGCAAGCCTTGCGATTGTGGCTAAAGGGAGTGCCAGTGCACGATCACCCCGGGACGCAGGCCAACAACAATTCCAAACAAGTCACAAAAGGATCCCATTCATGAAGTCGGTTTCCCTGGCATCGCCCCAACACCTGGCCGGTACGGTCAAGCCTACCTGGCTGGATGGCTTTGCGCGTAAGCAGGTTTTTTCCCGTCTGGCACAGCTGCAGCACGGCAGCCTGCAACTCCATTTTGCCGGTCAGGAGTACTGCTTTGGACAACAATTGACACAGACTGCGGAAGGGCTGACTGCCCGCATAGCCGTGCTGGACCCACGCTTTTTCAGCGAAATTGCCTTTGGCGGCAGCATAGGCGCCGGTGAGGCTTACATTCAGGGCTACTGGCACTGCGATGACCTGGTGGCTGTGGTCCGCCTGTTGTTACAGAACCGCACCGTGCTGGAAGAGATGGAATCCGGTACGGCCAGCCTGACCCTGCCCATACAGAAACTGTTTCACTGGGTGAACCGCAATAGTCATGCTGGTGCGCGGCGCAATATCGCCGCCCACTACGACCTCGGTAACGATTTCTTCAGCTTGTGGCTGGATGAAAGCATGATGTATTCCTCAGCTATATTCGAACATGAGCAGCAAGATCTGCATGCTGCACAGCTCCATCGCCTGCAACGCATTTGCCAGAAAATGCAGCTCAAGGCAGAGGACCACGTGCTGGAAATAGGCACGGGTTGGGGTGGTTTTGCCATTTATGCCGCACAGAACTATGGCTGCCGGGTAACCACGACCACCCTTTCGCGTGAACAATATGAATTGGCCTGGCAGCGCATTCAACAGGCAGGTTTGCAGGACCGGATTACGTTGTTGCTGGAAGACTATCGTGATTTGCAGGGTAGCTATGACAAGCTGGTTTCCATCGAAATGATCGAAGCCATAGGCAGCAAACTGTATCGCAGTTATTTCAAGGCTTGCAGCCGGTTGCTCAAGTCAGATGGCGTGATGCTGATACAGGCCATTACCATTGCCGATCAAAACTACCAGGCTTCGCAGCGATCGGTGGACTTTATCCAGCGTTACATTTTCCCGGGTGCTTGCTTGCCTTCAACAGAAATCATGAATCGCACGGTGGCCGAAGTAACTGATCTGCGACTACTGGACCTGGAAGACATAGGCCTGCATTACGCTAAAACCCTGCATATCTGGCGCAGGAATTTCTTTGAGCAGATTGCGCAAATCAGGTCACTGGGCTATCCGGAATCTTTCCTGCGCATGTGGGAGTTTTATCTGTGTTACTGCGAAGGCGCATTCCTGGAGCGAGCCATCAGTGATGTACACCTGGTTTACAGCAAGACCGGATTTAGCGCGCACCCGGTACGCTGAGGAGACGGCATATGTGGAAACATAAGTTCGACGCATTTGTGGACGATATGCCCGGCACACTGGACATGGGGGAATACCGGGCTAGAATGAAAGCCCTGCGTCCCCTGGGAAAAGAATTCGTGGCCAATACCTCCATTTTGCTGGTTGAAGATCATACCGACCTGGCCGCCACGGTGGGCGACGAACTGGAAGCGCGCGGCTACACCATGGATTTTGCTGCGGATGGCGCCTCGGCTTTGGGCCTGGCCCTGACCCAGCATTACGACCTGATTTTGCTGGATCTGATGCTACCCAAGCTGACTGGTATAGAAGTGTGCCGGCGATTGCGTGAGCAGCGCGTATCAACGCCCATCCTGATGCTGACTGCACGTGACCAGTTGGTGGATAAGCTGGAAGGCTTTGAAACCGGTGCCGATGACTATATGGTCAAGCCCTTTGCCATGGAAGAGCTGGTCGCGCGCATCAAATCCCTGCTCAGGCGCAGTCGCGGTGAAGTCAGCGCTTCGGAATACCAGGTGGCAGACTTGCGGTTTGATACCGGCAGTCTGGAGGTCAATCGGGGCGGCCAACGCATCGAGATTTCGCCCACCGGTTTGCGCATATTGCGCATATTGATGCGTGAATCTCCCAATGTGGTCACACGCGAAACCCTGGAGCAGGAATTGTGGGGTGATTTGTTGCCCGACAGCGATACGCTGCGCAGCCATGTGTACAATCTGCGACGTGAAATCGACCGGCCGTTCAGCGTAAAACTGTTACACACCTTGCCGGGCATAGGCTTCAAACTGGCTGCCATCGACAACAAGTAAGCCAGCTGCTAATCCATTTTCGGGTTGGCAGCTTTACGTCCGACCACTTGTGCATTTTCCCACAGTAGCGTCGCTATGCAGCCGGCACCCGGTTCACTCTGAATGGCAATCTGCCAACCAAAGCGATCACACAGGCGCTTGACTATGGTCAACCCCAGACCGAAGCCCTGTGCGCTGTTTTCGCCGCGTTCGAAGGGTTCGTATACCCGTTGCAGCAGATCAGCATCCATGCCGGGACCATTGTCGCGTATGGACAGACTGGCGTCCTGTATGCGCACTACCACCTCGCCCCGTTCGGTGTAGTTGATGGCGTTACGCAGC
>JBBKVS010000084.1:0-4020 GCA_037968555.1 Lysobacterales bacterium
GAAACTGGCGGCCTCACAGCGAAATATTCCCGTTCGGTAATAATATGCTGATTTCGGTCTTTCGACAAGAAAATACTACCGATCGGGAATACTCAGTCAAATCCGGCCTCAAATGACCACAATATTCCCGTTCCGGAAAGAAGTTGCCAACCCGGTGTTGGTACAGTGCCGTTTCTTCGAGCCAGCGCGCATAAGGCGCCATATCAGCATCGCTGGTGAACCAAAGAAA
Source organism: Lysobacterales bacterium (assembly GCA_037968555.1). GTDB lineage: Bacteria > Pseudomonadota > Gammaproteobacteria > Xanthomonadales > SZUA-36 > JAWXBM01. Next base: position 230 of record JBBKVS010000084.1, read on the forward strand.
AGACACTCACGTCTTAGCTCAATCCATCAACTACTAATCGCAGCGACCGTGTGACCGAATAACCCGTACTTAAATCAAAAAACTTGATGGGTGTCTTTGCTTAGTTATGTCGAGTCCGTCTGGGCAAGCCATACTCCAGGATTTAAAACGCTATGCAAAAGCTGCCCTGGAACACATTCCAAAGTAATGGATATTTTCCTCAAATCGAATCGACAAATTACCCAGGACCTGTCAACCGACTCTGGCACTAGACTCTGGCCCCTCAGGCCCTTGAAGCCGCTCGGGTCGAATTGCAGCGTAGGGTGATTTGGGAAACCAGCGTGATGCAGACTTGCTAAGGTAAGCCTCGCCATTCAATAAAATCTGGTTCGATTGAGTGGCTGCGCGTAAATCAAGATCCCCCATCCATACTGCAATCAGATCCTCCAGATTGCCGGATATGTACTGGTCGATTTCCCTGCCTGGATCGTCCGTGCAAAGGTCAACAATTTCGTTGTTCGCGATCAGCCACCAGGTCGCGTATTTCTTCAGTTCGAGGAATCGCACACATATCACCGTTTCTCCATCAGGTAACTCTGTCGTATCCATTGTGCGATGGAAGTCCCACATAAAACTGGAGACATCAATGTCTTCGTCTTTGATCTGGCGTCGTGCCCATCTCAGGCCCCACTTGGCCATATGATCAATAATCGGACCCAGTTCACGGCCGCAGGGCGTTAAACGATACTCGCTGGATCTTTGGCCAGGGCTTTGTTTCTTAACCAGTAAACCGTGTGCCTCAAGTAACTTCAATCGCTTACTGAGAATACTGGGTGAAATTCGCGGTAAGGCTCGCTGAAAATCGTTGTAGCGGGTAGATCCCATAAACATTTCGCGCAGGATCAGCAGAACCCACTTGTCACCAATAACGTCAGCGGCTTTAACTGCAGGACAAAGGCTGCCAGAAGTGTTCATTGAGCTTGTTCTCCGTCAGTTAACTACTTAATAAGTAGTTTGATGCTACCGTTTCAGATTGTGGATTACTATGTTTCGCACAGTATCCGATCGATGTTCATGTCCATAAGCTTTGCTTACTCAATGCAAACTATGGGGAAGCGAAATGAGCTCGGCAAACGAAAAATTTGAACAAGCGCTTGGTCTTGCAATCTCGGTCAACATGAAAGATCGACAAGCACCTTTGATGGCCGAATACAAACGAAATGGTAAGCAGGTAAATATAACTGATAGCGCCAGAACTTCTTCAGCAAGGGTCCCTGCGGCAACCGCGTTATATTCTGAAGTAATTGCCGGACACGGTGATACTGATACTTATTCTATCGGTGTTCATGAGGCGGTCGGTGGACTCAGCGACTTCCCAACACCGGGCGATGTTCTGTGTGCCGCTATCGCATCTTGCCTGGATAGCACGATAAGAATCATTGCAAGTCGACTGTCCATTCCCCTTAAGAGTCTCAGCGTCTACGTCCAGGCACGAATTGACGTGCGTGGTACTTTGCGAGTGGATGACAGCGTTCCTGTTGGTTTCCAGGGCGTTGATGTTGAGGTCGATTTGCAGGCCATGATGCAATTGCCTGAGTCGACCTTGAATATGATTTTGAAAGCAGCAGAACACAGCTGTGTGGTGATTCAGACATTGCGCAATCCTCCGCCTATAGAGGTTTCGCTGTCAGCGCAAAAACAGATAGCAGCGTAGTTTCCCTCTCACCCAAACTCATTCAACAGGAGTGACATCATGAATATTGAAAGCAAAGAAAAATTTCTGAAATTGGCTCTGATCGCCTTTGGCATCATTTTTCTCCTCATCTATCCGCTCGGGTTTCTATGGCCGGCAGGTTTTGTCTGGCATGGAGGTGAAGGGCAGTATTACTTGCAGATGATTGCAGGTGTGTATGCGGTGTTGGGCTGCTTCCTGATCGCGGCATCTAAAAGCCCGGCTGAACACCGTAGCCTCATTTCCTTTACGGTTTGGTCCAGCTTTGTACATGCTGGAATCATGGCCATACAAGCTGTAAATGACCAACATGAGCACGGTCATCTTGTTGGTGATGTGCCTGCCCTGTTGCTGGTGGCCGCAGTGCTTTGGTACCTGATGCCTGCCAGAACCGCAGCCAGCTAGACATGAAGCATCACGCTATGCGGCATGGGCCGCATAGTGCTTACACCTCGCAAAGAAAGGTTGTTACAGAAAAAGAAGTTATGGGGTCAGAGTAAAGGGACAGAGTAAAAAGCAGCAAACTGTCTCATAACTCAGGCATTGATTTTCCGGGCGCGGATACTTTTGCCTTTCACCTTGCCATTGGCCAAGTAATTCATGGCCTGTCGCAAGGCAGCCCGCTCCACGGCCACGAAGCTGCACATGTCGAATATATCGATCTTGCCGATCTGAGAGCCGGGCAGGCAGACAATCGCGGACACCCACACATCTGCAGACAATCGAAAATCGTGGACACCCACACATCTGTGACAAGCAGTTTTCATTTCCCAGAAGGGCATCATTCAGACCAACGGACTGAATCAGCTGAAAAGCGGGTGAAAAAGCACTGAAGGCAGGAAAAGAGCTATGCCAAGATGCGGCTCTCGCCCTTGGCAATGTCCTTCATTGAAGGTTTACCCATCGTGGATCAGTCCGCGATGAGAAGCGTCTTACGATCCGTCATACCGTGAAGGAATTTCAACCCGAATGACTGTGCCAGTTTGAGCAGAGCTGCAGTAGGCCCCAGCGCGTTGGGTAGCTTGTCGGGTTTTGTTCGCAGGTAAGCTGCGAACTGATGGGAATCGACTTTCAGTCGTTGCAATATCGGCGGAGTGGTTAATGAGATGGCACCCTGCTTGTTGGGTAGCACCATCCGGCCACTCCAGTCGACCAGCTCCAGATAGCTTTTGAGATCAAAGGGAATGGCCGGTTGATCCTGAGGCTCATCCGAGAATGGCTTCAATCCGTGCCCTGCAGGTTGGACAATGCGCCGTTGAATGGCGGTGTAGTCGGATGACTCAGGTTTATTCGCAATCCCGGCCCGAATCGGGTTGAGATCCACATAGGTCATGCATTGCAACAGGGCGGTCTCATCCAGCAATGCCTGGGATTTGAAACGCCCCTCCCAGAACCGGCCGGTGCAACTGTCTTCCGCATTGGCCAGGCGGGCAATGGGTTCATTGAGGCAGCGCATGAACCAGGAAATGTCAGCCAGTCTTGTCTGGATGATGGCACACCATTGCTCAACCCTATGCTGCTCTTCGGCTTCCAGCCAGCCCCCGACGAGCCAGTTCCGCACAGAGGGTGGTCCGGAGAAGAGCTTCAGCCAGCGCCAGGCCACTTCCCGTGAGGAGAGTTGTGCCGCTTTTGCTGCATCCACATGCAGTACCACGTGATAGTGATTGCTCATCACCGCATAAGCACAGACATCGATGGCAAAAACAGACGACAGCAGCAGGATGCGATCCACGATCCATTGACGGCGGTGCTCGAAGCTGTAGCCGGACTGCCGGTCAACGCCACACAGAAACGCTCTGCGCACACAGCGCCTGATGCAATGGTAATAGGCGGTGTCGCTTAGAGAGACCAGGCGTTTTCGAGGTTTGGGCATGCCCTCAGAATGGCACAGCAAGCCATCGGTATCATCGGAAAATTACCCGAATCGGGGTAGGATTATTTGGAGTGCGTGGGTGTCCAGGGAAATTTCTATTATTTGTCCGTTTGCCCATCTGGACGCACGGTATCACCCCTCGAAACCATCTTTGAACACTATCTGGAGCGGGACGCTGTAGACCCGAACGTGGCCGGCTTGAGCACC
>JBBKVS010000085.1:0-3083 GCA_037968555.1 Lysobacterales bacterium
GGTGGCAATTCAATTTGCAGTTCTTCACCACCGCCCAACTGGTGTTGCCCCTGGAACGTTTGATAACCCGATGCCTGCACCGTCAGGCTGTAGCTTTCGGCACCCAGATTGGACACAGTGAAGTAGCCTCCCAAATCGCTCCTCAAGTCCCGCCGGGACTCACTCAATACTCCACTAAACATTTCTTTCCATCGCACAACAATGCTCGCCCCCGACACGGGTTCGCCCTGGTTATCAACTACACGACCCATCAACCAGTCAGACCCCCAATCCAGCGGAATCTCAACTTCTTTATGCACACCTGGCTGTAGAACAATATTCGAGGCGCTGAGCATAGGTTGCGAGCGGCTTTCCAACCTGACTTCCCCAGCTCTGAGTTGCTCCAATCGGAAACGACCCGCTGCGTCGGTTCGCACCGAAAGCGGCGACTGAGCGCTTGTACCTATGCCTCGTAGCCACAAATTGAATCCACTCAGCGGCCTGCCGATCAAATCCGTTACGGTGCCGGACAGGCTTGAGGACTTGGCAGATTCAAGCTCAATTTCGAAGAACGCATCTTGCGGACCGAGTGAAAAAACTTCGGATTGATACGCCTCGTAGTCTTCACTAGGCAGGACATTCAGCCGGTAGCCGTCACCTGCATCAACCAGGGGAATGTTGAATTCGCCCGAGTTATCCGTGCTGGCGGAATAGCCCTGGGCAGCTTTGAAGGATTTCAATCTGACACTCACCCCTGGCACGGGCTCGCCCAGTGGCCCCTGGACTTGCCCCGCCACGACCACTTTCGGCTGATCGGAGTCCGGTTCCATTTGCACATCGAGTTGCACTTCCTCGCTGGCCGAATCCAGAGCAGCTTCGATACGCCGGCGAGTTTCCACAAAGCCCTCTCGATTGAATTCCAGCACCGGGGGACTACCTGCCCGCATCGGCGCCGTCTTTGTGTCATAACGTCCATTTTCATCGGATTGAACATTGAAATGGGTTCCGAGGGTTCGGACTCTCACAGCGTCCAGGGGTATTCCAAGGTCGTCGCTGATCGTACCGTATACACGAATGGTACGAAAACGCTGCAGAATCAACTCGGCATTGGCCATCCCGGCTCGAACCTTCAAACTGGCCGGAAAATATTCCTCACCCTTGCTCGCCGTCAGTTCATACTCACCTTCGACGAGGTCTTTGAATTCAAAACTCCCGAGGCGGTCCGTGGTCCGGGAAAGCCCACTGACTCGAGCCTGGGGAGCCGCATTCTGCTGCGCAGCGGGCTCTACGAACTGAGCCACGACGGTTGCGCCCTGCACGAGCTGGCCGGCATCATCAAGCACGGCGCCCGAAATCGCCGATTCACCAAGCTCATCCTCAGTCGATGTCTCTTCCAGTGATTCCTTCTGCTGTTGCAGGGCCTCGGCATCTTTTCTGCTTTGGTCCTTTGCGGACTGTTCCGATAACGGATCGGAAACTTGAGCCTTTAATCTGGCCAGATTGTTGTCAATCCCCGTTGTCGATTGACTTAACGCCGATTTCTCGCTCTCACGACTGCCAGACTGATAAACCCCGCAATAAGACAAACCCAGAGCGATGGCCACCAACGCGGCCATGACCATAGTTGCCCTTGAATATCGTCTCTTACCAGCCATAGGTTCTTGAATTCTCAGGAAGTCTTGCCCCAAGATCATCAGCATCAGCATCAGCAATCGCGGGTGCTACTGCGGCGCGAATCGCTCTCACATTGATTATAAAACATACAAGGCCGATAACGACGGAAACTTCTTCTTAATAGACGCAAGGACTCATGGTAGAGGCATTACTCCAGCACTTGGATTAGGGATTTCCTTTCCTTCTGCCAGCGCCTCTTGTGACTCTTTTACGCAGGGAATCGCCTTGGGAATGTCGGCGGGATCAGTCGTCCAGCCCAGACATAGACCCAGCGGCCTGTGTTCAGACGAGTGTCATTCCAGTGCCGGTATTCATACGCCCACTCCTGTTTCAGCCGTGAGACGGTACTCACCGACAGACCTTGTGCTTGCGGGCCTACCAGGACTTTCAGCGCATCTGCCATGTCGCCGCTGGAAACACCGTTCAAATACAGCCAGGACACTGCAGCTTCTAATGAGGGCGTATTGCGAATGTAGGGTGCCAGCCATGAACTGGAATTTCGCTCTCTGACGGGTTCAGGATCTTATCTGCCGGACAATCTGCAAGCTGCACCATCACCAACAACGACATCAATGAAGGGGGCGAACTGATTTTTAAAAACGGCTTTGAATAGCCAAGACTTTGCAGTGCAGATTGACCCCCCGCCAGCGCAAGCTGGCAAAAAGCTTGGGGCCCGCAACGGGTCCCTTTTTTTTAGGGATTTGATCAAGCAAAGACAAATCAGAAACCCGCACAGGAGACCTGACAGGCTGTGCTGACCAGGGCGGGACAGTACAGCTTGCAAAGATGAAACCAGCCTTCAGCTGCTTTCCTCAGGATGACTCCCGTGCGGGCCTGATTATTCCAAACATCTTGCGTAAGGGCCAGGCCAGGGTCCTGCCGGCAAACCGCCCGGCTACACCCAGCCCATGGGCCATATGCTGTGGCCAGCTGCGCATGGCATCCAGCCAGACGTAAATGGTGGGCAGGAATAACAGGCTAACTACAGTAGAAAATAATAAGCCACCCACAATAGCCCTGGCCATGGGGAAATAGGCCGGACCGCCACCACCCAACTGGGTGGTTCCTACGCACAAAGGGGCCAGGCCCAGCACGGTGGTCCCAACCGTCATCAGGATGGGTCGCAAACGATCGTTACCAGCTTGAATCAGGGCCTCGTCACGCGACAAGCCCTGTCGTCGCAGATGATTGACATGATCTATCAGAACTATGCCATTGTTCACCACCACGCCGATCAAAATCAGGATGCCAATCATGCTCATCAGGGAAAACGTGGTGCCTGTAAGCAGGAAAAACCAGTAAACACCCACTACTGAAAACAGGATGGTGCAGATCATGCTGGCCGGGTAAATCAACGATTCAAATTGGGCGGCCAACACAATGTAAATAATGGCAATGGCCAGGATGATATTGAAAACCATTTTCTGCAG
>JBBKVS010000086.1:0-10472 GCA_037968555.1 Lysobacterales bacterium
ATACGCAATCCGAATGCTGCCACTACCTGTGGTTGTGGCTCCTCCTTCTCAGTCTGATTGCCATGGCGGTTGATTTTGGCGCCAGCATTGATCAATTCACGCTCTCACATCGCAATCGATTTACCTCTGTCCGGCTGGACCGCCTGGCCGAGTACCGTGACGATGCTGACTGGGTCAGTAAGACTTTAAATTCCCCCGCTGCCTGTTTCGTCCCCTTATGGCGCAGCCGCAGCCTGATTGAACAAACCCCTGAAGGCCAAATCGCGGTTTACCTGAAGCCGGGTAATCTGGACTCGCTGGACAGTATCCAGCCACCAACGCTGTTGGGCACCGATGGCAAGCGATACTTCTTTGCCGTCTCCATCAACGACCAGCAGCGGGATGAGGTCCTGCAGTTGCGTCCACAGGCGCGATTTCTGGACCTGCGCCGGGTTTCAGTAGACATGGATGCCAAACATGCAGGGGTGTTGGCTTATGCCAAGGCCCTGCACTACTGGCAGCACCGGCATGTATTCTGCGGTGTTTGCGGCCACCCGAACCGACTCCAGTCTTCCGGCCACAAGCTGGTCTGCAGCAACGAAGAATGCGCTCGCCAATCATTCCCGCGCATAGACCCAGCCATCATCGTGCTGGTCACGCATGACGATGCCTGTTTATTGGGGCGCAACGGCAACTGGCCAGCCAAGCGATTTTCCACGCTGGCTGGATTTGTTGAGCCGGGCGAAAGCCTGGAAGACGCGGTAGTGCGCGAAGTTTTTGAAGAATCCCGTGTACGATTGAACGATATTCGCTATGTTTCATCACAACCCTGGCCTTTTCCGGCCTCATCCATGTGCGGTTTCTATGCCGAAGCCGAAGCACGGGAATGCACTGTTTCCGATGAGATGGTGGAGTTGCGCTGGTACAGCTGTGACGAACTGAAAACCGCCATGGCCGCCCAGGACGTACTGTTGCCGCCACCAGTATCCATAGCCTTTCGATTGATTGCGGACTGGTATCGGGCCCAATGTGGTGGTGATTTGGATCTGTTGAGCCGCGAAGCACGTGGTAAAGCCTGAATAGCTTCGGGAATTCGCTCGAAAGCTATCTCACCAAAGACAGCAGCTCTGTTAGAATTCCGTTATATAAAGGAATGCCCGAATAATTCAGGGCTTACTAAAGATTAATTACTAAGGCAGGGATTCCAAGCGCATGACCATCATTGCCATATTGCTCGCATTCGCCTTGTGCCACTTCGTGCGCGAGTTGGGTCAGTTTCGCAAGCACGAGTGGTTGGGACGCTGGATACACAAGGCCGATGACATTTTCGGCAAACTGCCTGCCTGGAATGAATTTACCGGCTACGCCATCATCCTGTTTATCCCGCTGATCGCCCTGGCCCTGCTGAACCAGTTGTTTATGGGGCTGTTCGGCAACATAGGCGTATTCATGTTGGGCGTAGCGGTTCTGGTCTATTGCTTCGGCCGACGCGACCTGGATACCCAGGTGGCCGACATCATTCAAAGTGCTGATGAAAACAGCCGTGAACAAGCCCTGGGTGAGTTGTTACAGCGTGATCCACCGGACGACGCCCATGAGTGCCTCACTCTGACCGTCAATGCCGTTTTCAACCAGTCACTGCGGCGCTGGTTTGGAGTGATTTTCTGGTTTGCCTTGCTGGGCATCATAGGGGCCTTTCTTTATCGCATGGTGGATTGGCTGAGTAGCGAAAAAACCGGCCTGAGCACGGCGCAGAAACTGTATTTCCGGCGCACCCGCCAGGTGCTGGAATGGCCCGTAGCGCAACTGATGACCCTGTCACTGGCCGTAGCCACCGACTTTGATTCGGTATTCATTGCCTGGAAAAAATACCACGACGAGCAAGGCCACGGCCTGTTCGAGGGTAGCAACGGTTTCCTGCTCACCGCAGCCCAACAGATCGTGCTCAGTGGCCATGTGATGAACGATGGCTACGCCGATCAGCTGGATGGGCCAATGGCCTGCCTGCGCCAATCCATGGACCTGGTGTGGCGCGTACTCGGCGTCTGGATGACGGCCCTGGCACTGTTGCTGCTGATCGACGTGATTACTTGATGCCCCAGGCAGGTCGATTGCTGCAAAACAGCCATACCTGCTCTATTCCAGTGTGAAGCCTGCACTCTTTCCAATCGCAATCATTCTGGGCCTGTGTTTACTGAGCCTGGCCACCATTGCCCGAGGCGAGCCCATTGCGCTGCAGCAAGCCGACGGCTCGCACTTATTGCTGGAACAAGCTGCAACTCGCATCATCACCCTGTCACCGCATCTGGCTGAGCTGGCCTTTGCGGCGGGTGTGGGCGAACAAATAGTGGCTACCGTCGAGTACAGCAATTTCCCTGCAGCAGCAGAGCAACTACCACGCGTCGGTGACGCCTTCCGGCTGGACCTGGAGCGCATTATCAGCCTCCAGCCCGACCTGGTGATCGCCTGGAAAAGTGGCAATCCGGCTTTGGCCATAGGCCGGTTACAGGAGCTGGGCCTCACCACCTGGGTGATCGAAATTCGTCAGCCTGAAGAAATCGCTGCTACGCTGCAACAGCTGGGAATTGCCGGTGGACAGCCGGAGGCTGGCAAGTTGGCTGCAGCGCAAGCCCGCTCGCTTTTACAGGAAATCCGCCAGTCTGGAGCCGGCAAGCGCAGCGTCAGCTACTTCTACCAGGTGGCCGCCCAGCCCCTGTTTACCCTCAACGGCCAACACCTGGTTTCGCAAAGCCTGGCGCTGTGTGGCGGTGAGAATATTTATGCAGATGAGCCCGTGCTGGCACCACAGATCAGCCTGGAGTCAGTGATCGTACGCAATCCGCAAGTGATGTTTGCGCCCGTCATCGAAGGCCAGGCCGATCCACTCACTGCCTGGCGGCAATGGCCCAATTTGCAGGCGGTAAAAAATCAGCGGCTTTACACTTTGCCTGCTGACGAAATCAGCCGTGCCACCCTGCGCATGTTGGATGCAGTGGTCACAGCGTGTAGTCTGTTGCACGCATCAGCCGCTACCGACGCACCATCCGGTTGACAGCCAAAGCGCCCTAATCAAAAAGGTGAAAAGCCCATGCAAGCAGCCTTGATCAGCTCACCCGCCGGTGTCATGGCCGTCCTGATCGCCGTGGTCAGTTTCTGGTTCTGGGTGGAGAAGAAAACCCAGGCCCGGATATTCAACTACCTGCCGCCACTGATCTTCATTTATGCCACCCCCGTGCTGCTGTCCAATATCGGCCTGATTCCCTTCAGCAACCCGGCTTACGATTTCCTCTACAAGTTTGGCCTGCCCATCTTTATCGTTTTGATGTTGCTCAAGGTGGATTTCCTCGGCGCAGTGCGCATCATGGGTAAAGGCGTGTTTGTCATGTTGCTGGGTAGCGTGGGCGTCGTGGTTGGCGGGGTGGTTGCATCCGCGCTGGGCCAGGCCATCAGCACCCCGGATTCCTTCCCGCTGCACTTTCCCCTGCCGGAAGACAGCTGGAAAGCTTTCGGCACCCTGGCAGGTAGCTGGATAGGTGGTACCGGCAATATGACTGCTACTCACGCTGCACTGGAAGGCGATGCCAGTCACCTCACCATGGCGGCAGCGGCAGACCAGATGATCTACCTGGTCTGGCTACCCATATTGCTGGGCTGTAAGTCTTTCGCCCAGCGCTTCAATAAGTGGATGAAAGTACCGCCCGGACGCATAGCCATGATGGATAAAGCTGCGGCAGCAATGGACGATTCGGATCAAGCCCCCAGTATGATCCAGCTGCTGGCCCTGGCTTTGCTGGCCATCTCCATTACCTGGGTATCCATGGTCTTGTCGGAGCAGTTGCCCGCTGTAGAACTGGGAGGCGCAACCATCATCAGCGCCAGTACCTGGCTGATCCTGCTGGTCACCACTCTGGCCCTGCTGGCTTCAATCACACCGGCCCGTACCTTACCCGCTGCACAACCCATCGCCATGGCGATCATCTATGTTTATGTTGCCAGGATCGGCGCAACCATGGATCTCAGCCAGGTCAACTTCGAAACCATAGGCGCATTCGTTGCCATGGCTTATGTGTGGATCTTCATCCACGGTGCTTTCATTTTGTTCGGTGCCTGGCTGTTCAAGGTGGATATACACACAGTCGCCATTGCTTCGGCAGCCAATATAGGCGGGGCAGCATCAGCGCCCGTGGTCGCTGCCCATCACAGGGCATCACTGGTACCGGCGTCTATCCTGATGGCCATGGTTGGCTATGCGCTGGGTAACTACCTGGCCATACTCACCGGTCGCCTGGCCCAACTGCTCAGCGGCTGAGCTCTGCAATCCAGCTCATTTTTGAAAAATAATCATTCATCGATTGAGGTATACATGAAGCTTTCAACCATTCTTTTCACCCTGTTGGCTGCTACCGGCCTGACCCTGCACGCCCAGGCAGGTACCGTGCTGCTCGAATGCCAGCAATTGCTGGATGTTGAAGCGGGCAAGCTGCTGAAGAATCAGCAGGTGCTGGTTACCGACGACCGCATCAGCGAAGTTGGCAGCAACCTCAAAGTCAGTGAGGATACGCAGCGCATCCAGCTGGAAACCTGCCTGCCTGGCCTGATGGATATGCACGTGCACCTGGGTGGGCAGTCGGCGCCCAACAGCTATATCAAGCGCTTCCAGGACAATGAAGCAGACTATGCCCTGGCCTCTGCCTACTATGCCGGCATCACCTTGCGCGCCGGTTTTACCACGGTGCGCAACCTGGGCGATGACTACAATGCAACAGTGGCTTTGCGTAATTCCATTAACAACGGCCAGACTGTCGGCCCGAGGATTTTCACCTCGGCACACAGCATAGCCACCACTGGTGGCCATGCCGATCCCACCAACGGTTTCCGCCACGACCTGATGGGCGATCCGGGCCCGGCGGATGGCGTGATCAACAGCCCTGACGATGCCCGTAAGGCTGTTCGGCAACGCTACAAGGACGGCGCTGACTGGATCAAAATCACCGCTACCGGCGGTGTGTTATCGCTGGCCAAGAATGGCCAGAATCCGCAATTCACCCAGCCTGAGCTGGATGCCATTGTGACCACTGCCAAAGAGTACGGCATGGGCGTGGCCGCTCATGCACATGGCACGGAAGGCATCAAGCGTGCTGTACTGGCGGGCGTGACTTCAATTGAACATGGCACTTACCTGGACGACGAAGTGATCCAGCTGATGAAAGATCGCGGCACCTGGTATGTACCCACCATTACGGCCGGTCGCTTTGTGGCTGAGAAAGCTGAAATCGATGGTTATTTTCCGGCAGTGGTGCGGCCCAAGGCAGCGGCAGTTGGCCCACAGATACAGGGCACTTTCGCCAAGGCTTATAAAGGAGGTGTGAAGATTGCCTTCGGCACCGATATGGGCGTAGGCCCGCACGGCGAAAATGCCCAGGAATTTGCCTACATGGTTGAAGCTGGTATGCCTGAACTGGAAGCCATACGTTCAGCCACGCTCAATACCGCCGAAATGCTGCAACAAAGTGAAGATCTGGGCAGTATCAAAGCCGGTAAACTGGCCGATATCATTGCGGTCAGTGGTAACCCTTTGCAGGACATCAACACGCTTCGCAAAGTTGATTTTGTGATGAAGGATGGCAAAGTCATCGCACTGAATTGATGCGTCGTGATGCATCGGGCAGAGAGTGGTGGCAGTGAACGCTTTGACGAATTGGATTACAGGTCGAAACGAATCGAGTGGCTTTGACTTGAATCGTCGCCGTGCGCATAGTTTGCAGTTCGAAATTTAAACCCTTGATTCGAGGAGTACTGACATGATTGGTTATGTAATGGTTGGCACCAACGATTTCCCCAAAGCCGTGGCTTTTTATGATGAACTGCTGGCCCTGCTGGGCGCCAAGCGCATCATGGAGGATGACGGTAAGTTCGTGGCCTGGGGCAACTCCCCTACCCAGGCAGGGTTCGCTGTAACCGTACCCTATAACGGCAAGCCCGCAACCGTCGGTAACGGCTGCATGAACGCCCTGGCGGCCGACTCCAAAGAAAAGGTACACGCGGTCTACGATAAAGCTCTGCAATTGGGCGCTACCGACGAAGGCCCGGCCGGACCGCGTGGCGACAATTTTTACGCCGGTTATTTTCGCGATATGGACGGCAACAAGCTGAACATATTCTGCATGACTTGAGGCAACGTAACCTGGCGTCATTCCGGACGCGACGGCGTTGCGAGCCGGAACCCATAATTGGCAAGCGTTGTCAGCCCGGTTATGGACTGTGGATCCCGGATAATCGCTGCGCGACTTCCGGGATGACGGACTAAAAAGCCCACCTGCACCAATGTGCAGGTGGGCTTTAGTTAGCTAGCTAATCGAACCCTGAAATCTGTTCGAAAGGTGCTAGATCAATCGTCTTCTATATGTACAATCCGACCTGACGTGGCATCCACGTGCAGCTCAAAGTCTTGTCCAGTGATATCGTCTGCCTCGGCTTTCCACACGCCTTTGCTGTCCAGGAAGTCAATATCATGAACATTGTGAAAACCGGCATTCATAACAGTGGTTGCCACAGTTGCTTCGGTTACCGGTGTTGGTTTTACTGCCGGCGTGGTGGTCGTTTTGGTCGTGGTTGTAGTCGTTTCAGTAATTCTGAGTCGCGCTACTTCAGACGCCCCCAGCACCTTGCCTTCGTCGTTAACAAACAATGTAACTTCACCTTTGCTGGTGTTATCGATGCTCTTGACGCGCCACATTTTACCGTCGCGTTCAACCAGTATCGGATCGCCATAGCCTTCTTTGACGACGATGGTCCGTACTTCGGGTTCAGTGATCACAATCGTTTCAGCCATTGCTGATCCGGTTAAGGCCAAGCCCAATGAAACTGCTAATACTGTTTGTTTAAGTGTCATAAAAATTCTCCTGTTAAAGCATAAGAAACGTGTCTCGAAGCCATGGATCAGTAGGTCAAGCAACGAGAGTCTGCATTCATCGAGCAGAAATAGGTTTGTTCCCGATGTGGATTGAATGCTGCAAGCCAAACCGGGCCAGACAGCAGCATTTGTAATTCATGTGGGGTGATCGTTGGTGAATTTGATCACCGGGAGCAAGTGTCGTCTTTATTGTGAGGAGCGTCTGTACGCTAGCGCGCGGAGGACATCAAGGGGTTCTGATACATGATTAACTTTGCTTCACGCAGTAACCACGGCGAATCAAAGCCCATGGTCGCCTCGAAAAACTGTTCAGCGCCAGCCTGGAGCAGGTTTTAGGCTGGAAACAGACGCTGTTGCTGTAGATTGCCGATAGGCTCGTTTGGGGATTGTGGTTCCCGGATAGTGGGCTACCGCCACTTCCGGGATGACGAAATAAGATAGCGGCTACCGCCACTTCCGGGAGGACTCCCCACACGTCGTCATTCCGGACGCGACGGCGTCGCGAGCCGGAATCCATAAACAGCAGGCCTTACTGATTCGTTTCGGGGATTATGGGTCCCGGATAATCGCTATGCGATTTCCGGGATGACGTACTCATAATTTCCGGGATGACGTTCTTAAAAATGAATCCCACCACCGTTCAGGCTCCAGATACTGAAGTTCAGCGCCAGCGCAAAACACAGCCACAGCAGATAGGGCAGCATCAGCCAGGCTGCGGGTTTCGAGATCAGTGAAAAGGCCTTGATGCAGAGTATGACCAGGCCAATTAACGCGGCCAATTCGGCCATCGCCCAACCGGTGCGTGTGAGCCCGAAAAACAACCAGGTCCAGGCTGCATTCAAACTCAACTGCAACAACCACCAGACCAGCGCACCCAGGCGAGCCTGCCGGCCACTTTCCCACACTCTCCACATGGCAACGGCCATCAGCACGTACAGAATCGACCAGGCTGGCCCGAACAACCAGGCGGGTGGTGCCCAATCCGGCTTGTTCAACATCGCGTAATACTCACCTGCCGGGAATTGGGAACCCAGCCAGGCTGCGATAACCACCAAGACCAGGAAAACAGCCAATGAAACCATCCGTGACATCCGTACTTCTCCCAACCTAAAAAAGCCTAAGGAAACTCTGATTTATTCAAAGCGTCTGAAAAGTTTAAGGTCCAAGTTCAGCGACGCGCTTTTTGCTTCCGCTGAAACGCTTTGTTAGCCATGACGTCGTGCAAGCCACCTGAAACATACTTGTGAAGAACGCTGGAAACTAACGTTTGATAAGGAATACCTTCTTCCAGTGCACGCCTTTGAAGTAAAGCCAAATCGCGATTTGAAATCCTGATATTGATACGCTTATCTTTCTTAAAAGTTTCTTCTGCCACTGACTGAAGGTATTTCTTGCGTTCAAGAGTAAGAACTGACTTGAATGCTCCAGCCTCAAAATTATCAAGAATTTCTTTCTCTTCAGCGCTAATTTCATATTCGTTCATGACTTTAATCCTAAATACTGTTTGCTAGCTTTTCTGCTTGGAATCACAGTTTTGAGAAATATTTCCCTTCGATTTTCGACATAAGGTACCAAGTAAACATAACCATCAACGTTAATAACGAATATGCGTTGCTCGGGATATTTTTCGCTGTTTGGATGTGCCAGGTCATCCAGTAACTGTCCTTGTTGTATATAAAACACAATATCTTCAAAGGAAATGCCGCGCTCTGTGATTAGCTGTTGATTCTTTGTGGAATTCCAGTTAATCGGCTTCATAAATTAAAGCATATCACACGTGTGTGCCTATTGGCATCAAAGCCGCTTGCCTGACTATCAAGGTTTCTGACGTTCCCCTACCTTGAAGGTTCAGCCCAGCCCAAACAAGACTCTGGAGCAGCCGCTGCTTTAGAATGCACAGGTGGTAATACAACAACAATTAGCCAGCAGCAGAATATCCGACCAGCAGGACTATGGCTGAATCACTGATTTACCTCAACCCGACCAGTCAACTCAATCTGCAGGCGCAGATACGCGAGAAACTGGTCGATGCCATTTTGCAGGGCGTTTTTCCTGCCGGCAGCAAGTTGCCCTCCTCACGCAAACTGGCTGAACAGCTGGGTGTTGCACGCAATACCGTGGTGCTGGCTTACGAACAAATGCAGGAAGAGCGATTTATCGAAAGCCGTGAGCGCAGCGGCCTGTTCGTCAGTAAAACCGTGCTGGAAGGTCGGGTAGGTTATTTTGGCTCTTCATCCGCACACGCTGAAATGGACAGTTCCTGGCGCCGGCGCATACGCCTGAAGTTGCAGGCTCCACCGCAATTCCAGGTTCCAGCGCATTGGCAACGCCACCCCTTTCCTTTTATCGACGGCTATTTCGACTCTTCACTCTATCCCACTGCGCAATGGCGCGAAGCCAGCCGCATGGCCCTGGGCAGCCGGGTAATGAATGACGGTTCCGTCACCGAAGGGTATGCCGATGATCCTGCCCTGATCGAGGAAATCCGCACCAAGATGTTGCCGCGCCGGGGTATCAGTGCGGCCGCTGACCAGATCCTGATCACCAGCGGTGAGCAGAATGCGCTCTACCTGCTGGTGCAGTTGTTGGCCGGGCCCGGGGTCAAGGTGGCCATGGAAGATCCTGGCAATCCACAGATGCGCCAGCTCTTGCAGCAATCCCAGGCCGAAGTGCTGTACCAGCCGGTGGACGAAAACGGCATGGTCATCACCGCTGCATTGCAGGCAGCTGAAATGATCTACGTCACACCCAGCCACCAGGTGCCCACCGCCGTAACCATGCACCGGCAAAGGCGCCTGGCATTGCTGAAACAGGCCAGCAAGCACGACCAGGTCATTATCGAAGATGATTTTGAGCATGAGCACAATTACCTCGGCCAGCCGCAACCTGCCTTGCGCAGCATGGATACGGATAATCGAGTGATCTATGTGTCCGGCTTGCCAAAGATGCTGTCACCCGGCTTGCGCATCGGCTTCATGGTGGCTGCGCCGGAATTGATACGTGAAGCGCGCAAGTTACGCCAAATGGTGATTGGCCGCCCCAGCCTGCTGACCCAGCGTACTGCGGCATTGTTCTTGTCACTGGGCCATTACGATGCTTCCATGGCGCGGTTGCACCGGGTGCTTGGCCAGCGTTGGGATGCCCTGCGCCAGGCGCTGAACCACCACCTGCGTGGCTCGGAAATCACCCTGCCCACCTCGGGCGGTACCGCGCTGTGGGTGGAATGCCCGGAGCCCATCAAGGTGGAAAACCTGGTCAGCGAGGCAGCACGGCGTGGCCTGCTGATTGAGCCCGACTCTCATTTTTACGGTGGCCGCCGCCAGCCGAGAAACTTTTTCCGCATGGGCGTAACCAGTATTCCCGAAGAACAGATACGTGAAGGTGTGCGTCAATTGACGCAATTGATCCGTGAGTTATCCGGCGATCGTATTGAACGCCTCACCGAGCAGGATCCCAGCATGATGAGTGCTGACCAACTGGCCAGCCAGCTGCCTGGGGCGACCATCCATTACAAAACTTTTTACGGTGATCCCTGCACCATTGAACTGCATGAAGATGGCAGCATGATGGGCCGCTCCGG
>JBBKVS010000087.1:0-6668 GCA_037968555.1 Lysobacterales bacterium
CGCAAAGGCATCGTCAAGAAAACTCCTCTGTCGGAATACTCACGGCCGCGCGCCAACGGTATCTGGGCAATAGATTTGCCAGCAGATGACGAGTTGATAGGCGTGGAGCTGACGGATGGAAAGGCCGATATCATGTTGTTCGCCAGTTCGGGTAAATGCATTCGTTTTGCGGAATCCGATGTCCGTTCCATGGGCCGGGTGGCGCGTGGTGTGATTGGCATCAGGCTGCAGAAAAAACAGCAGCTGGTTTCCATGCTGGTCATGGCTGAGGGCGATATTCTCACGGTGACTGAAAATGGCTTTGGCAAACGTACCCGCGTTGAAGATCACTCCCCCCAGGGGCGTGGTGGCCAGGGCGTGATCGGAATTCAAACCTCAGAACGTAACGGTGCGCTGGTCTCAGCCAAACAGGTGACCGATGTCGATGACATCATGTTGATTTCCGATGGCGGTACACTGGTACGAACTTCGGCAGAAGGAATCTCAACCCTGGGGCGTAACACCCAGGGCGTCACACTGATTCGGCTGCGGGATGGCGAAAAACTGGTCGGTCTTGCCTGCATAGACAAGGAAGACGAAGAAGCAATCAGCGAAGAAGACATCAGCGACGAAGACATCACTGAAAATGGCATGACGGATTCCATAGAAATCACGGCAGCTGAAGATGGCACTGATGAAGCAGAATCTGAATAAAAAAAAGGGCTGCGAAAGCAGCCCCTTTTAAATTGATGAATTTCAGGATTGGCTTATAGCGCAGACAGTACGTGCTCTGCACTGCTGACGCGGAACTCGCCGGCTGCTTCAACAAACAAGTCAGTAACGACACCGTCATCTGCAATCAGGGCGAAACGCTGCGAACGCTGGCCCATACCGAAACCACGTGCATCCAATTCCAGTCCCAAGGCCTTGGCGAAATCACCATTGCCGTCGGCCAGCATGTGCAGCTTGTCGGCATTGGCGCTTTTGCTCCAGGCATGCATGACAAAAACATCATTCACTGATACACAAACGATGGCATCTACACCCTTGGCGAGAATCTCATCAGCGTGATTTACGAATCCGGGCAGATGCTTGGCTGAGCAGGTAGGGGTGAATGCACCCGGTACCGAAAACAGCACAACTTTCTTGCCGGCAAATAATTCTTCCGTAGCGACGGCGGCTGGTCCGTTGGAAGTCATCTCGTTCAGATTGGTGGCTGGGATCTTGTCACCGACTTTAATGGTCATTTACTGCTCTCCTGGAAATTGAAATAAAGCTCAAGCGCATCTGTGATCAGGCTTGAGCTGAAACACTCACCCGAATAGATAAGACCCGGGACATGAAAATACAAGGGGCGAATAAAGGTGGGGATGTTGTGCAGACTATTTTATGCAGCCATTGCACCTGATATGGCACTCAACAAGGCGTGATCGTTGACCGGCTTGGTCACATAGTCGCGGGCGCCCTGGCGCATGCCCCAGGCGCGGTCTGTTTCACTGTCGCGTGAACTGACCATGATCACTGGAATATTGCATGTCCGTTCGTCGCGGCTCAGGCGGCGGGTGGCCTGGTAGCCGTTCATACCCGGCATGATGATGTCCATCAATATGACCTGTGGCATTTCTTCAAAAGCCAGCTCTATGGCTTGTTCGGCGGAATGGGCAACCAGGGTCTTGTGCCCGGCTTGCTCAATGATACGGCAGATACTCAGCACCTGTGTTGGCGAATCATCTACGATCAGAACCTTCAACATCCCTATTCCTTTCGATAACAGTGACTTGATGTGGTATCGCTGTTGCTGGATCCGATTGAATCGACGGTCCGGCATCAAGGTCCATTATGCCGCAATAATTACGGTTTGGGAATTTATCAGCGGCTAATTCAATTGAATGATGCTGCGTCCGCGACTGCCGCCTGCCATCATCCTGGCAAACACATCCGGCAGTCCTGCCAGGTCGGTTTGCAAAGTCTGGATTTCTTCCAGCATTTGCGGTTTCCATTCGTTTGCCAGCCTGTCCCATAAAGTCAGACGCAGGTCATAGGGGCAATTTGCAGAGCTGATGCCCAGCAGGCTGACACCGCGCAATATCATGGGAAATACCGTGGCATTCAAACCATGACCACCGGCCATGCCGCAACAGGCAATGTTGCCCCACAGCTGGATGACCCGGCTTATACCAGCCAACATATCGCCGCCGACACTGTCTATGCAACCGGCCCAGATGGCTTTTTCCAGGGCGTTCTGGCCCCAGTGCAGATCATGACGGGATATGCATTGCTTTGCGCCCAACTGTTCCAGCCAGTCAAAATCAGCTGTCTTGCCAGAGATGGCGTGTACTTCGTAACCCGCCCGGCTGAGCAGGTTGATGGCAATACTGCCAACGCCACCGGTAGCACCGGTTACAACAACAGGCCCGGCAGAGGGTGTCTGGCCATTGGCTTCCATGCGGTACAGACTCAAGGCAGCCGTAAAGCCCGCCGTACCCAGAATCATTGCCTCGCGGGTGCTCAGTCCTGCGGGCAGGGGTATTGCTGAGCTGCTTTCAACCCGGGCAATTTCGCTATAACCGCCATCGCGGGTTTCGGACAAGCCGCAGCCTGTGACGATGACTTTGTCACCCGGTTGGAATTTGTCCGATGAGGATTCCAGTACTTCACCGGCCAGGTCGATGCCGCCAACCAGCGGGAAGCTTCGGAGTATCTTGCCCTTGGCCGTTCCAGCCAGGGCATCCTTGTAATTGACTGAAGACCACTCCACCCGCAGCACCAGGTCACCGGCGGAGAGTTGTTCCAATTGCAGGTCTTCTATTCCGGCGCGGTGTCCGCCGGGCCCATCATTGTGGATGCGAAAACCCTTGAAACTATCCGGGACTGCGCTCATCGATTACCACGGTGTATGGCCCGGCCATCCACGTGCAACGCCGCCTCGTGTACTGCCTCGGAAAGAGTCGGATGAGCGTGGACTATGCGTGCCAGGTCCTCGGAAGTGCCGTGGAATTCCATTGCCACCACGCACTCTGCAATCAGTTCCGAGGCGTTGCTGCCGAGTATGTGGACACCGAGGATTTCATCACTGTCCGCATCGGCCAGCATTTTTACCAGGCCGGCTGTCTGGCCACCGGCCAGGGCGCGGCCATTGGCAGCGTAAGGAAAACTGCCGCTGCGGTAGTTTACACCGGCTTTTTTCAGCTCCTCTTCGGTTTTGCCCACCCAGGCAATTTCCGGATCGGTATAAATCACCCAGGGCACAGTATCGAAGTGTATGTGGGCCGGCTTGCCGGCAATCAACTCAGCCACGGCAATACCTTCTTCGGAAGCCTTGTGGGCCAGCATGGGGCCGCGTACGCAATCGCCAACGGCCCAGACGCCGGCAGCCGTGGTTTGGGACTTATCGTTTACTTCAATCTGGCCGCGTTCGGTCAGCTTCACACCACTGTCATCAGCCAGCAGCCCCTCGGTATAGGGCTTGCGTCCCACTGCAACCAGTAAACGATCGAAGGTCAGTTGGCTTTCTCCATCCTTGTCTTCCAGTGTGACCACCACTTCTTTTTTGACCACGCTGGCACTTTTGACCAGGGTGCTGAAACGGAAATTCAAACCCTGCTTGCTGAATTCACGGATGGCCTGTTGCCCTATAACCGCGTCGGCGGTGGGCAGGAATTTTTCCAGGGCTTCAAGCAAAACTACATCCGAACCTAGGCGACTCCATACTGAACCCAGTTCCACGCCGATCACACCGGCGCCAATCACCCCCAGTCTTTTGGGTACACTGCCAAATTCCAGGGCACCCACATTGTCGACGATAAATTCACCGTCAAACTCTACATTGGGTATGGCAATGGGTACGGAACCAGAAGCCAGAATCACATTTTTTCCTGACAAGGTCAGGGCAGCTGAACCGTCGGCGGGACTCACTTCCACCTGCTTGTCTGCCAACAACTTGCCTTTGCCATGATAGAAGCTGATTTTGCTGCCTTTGAATAGTTGACTGACGCCACCGGTCAATTTCTTGACGATGTCATCTTTGCGGGCAATCATTTTGGTAATGTCGATACTGGCATTTTTGACGGTAATTCCATGCTCAATGAATTCATGGTTTATATGGTGAAAATGCTTGCTGGAATCCAGCAATGCCTTGGAAGGAATACACCCCACGTTCAAACAGGTACCGCCGGGTGCCGACTTGCCGTCTTTGCCGGTAAACATATCCACGCAGGCTGTTTTCAGCCCCAGCTGGGCTGCACGTATGGCAGCCACGTAACCGCCAGGTCCACCGCCTATGACGATGACGTCAAAAGATTCACTCATTTCATTTACCTCAAAGATTCAATAACAGGCGTGCCGGATCTTCCAGCGCCTCTTTAACGGCCACCAGGAACAGGACGGCGTCTTTACCGTCGATGATGCGGTGATCGTAACTCAGGGCCAGGTACATCATGGGCCGGGCCACTACTTCTCCGTCCACCACCACGGCACGTTCCTTGATGGTGTGCATGCCGAGTATGGCCGCTTGCGGCGGGTTCAACAGGGGCGTGGAAAGCAGCGAGCCGAAGATGCCACCATTGGTAATGGAAAAGGTGCCGCCTTGCAGGTCTTCCAGCTTGATGCTGCCATCGCGGGCAGCCAGTGCATAGTGTTCTATACTTTTTTCGATTTCTGCCAGGCCCAGGTTTTCCGCATTGCGGACGATAGGCACCATCAACCCACGTTCAGTGGAGACCGCTATGCCTATGTCCTGGTAATTGTGATAAACCAGTTCATCTCCATCGATGGACGCGTTCACCACCGGATGCTTGCGCAAGGCATCGCAGCAGGCTTTGACGAAAAAGGACATCAGACCGAGCTTGATACCGTGGCGCTGCTGGAATTCCTCCTTGTACTTGCGGCGCAAGTCCATAACCGCCTTCAGGTCAACCTCATTGAAGGAAGTGAGTATGGCTGCCGTGTTCTGTGCTTCTTTCATGCGCTGCGCGATCTTGCTGCGCAATCGGGTCATCTTGACGCGTTCTTCCTGCCTCGATCCACCTGACATGGCGTAAGCCAGAACATCACCCTTGGTGATGCGCCCGTTACGGCCGCTGCCTGCTACTTTGCTGGTATCAACTTTTTCTTCTTCCGCAGCACGCCGTGCAGCCGGGCTGAGCTTGCTGGTATCGGTATTGGCTTTTTTGCCGGCAGCATCGTCAGCCGTCGCAGGCTTGGTTGCAGTCGGCTTTTCAGCAACGCTGTTATCAGCGGTTTTGTCTGCCGAATCTTCTGCTGCCTGGGCTGGCTCCGGTTCTGATTCCGGTTCCGGTTCCGCGGCTACAGCACCTTCTTCGATAACAGCCAGCACATCATTGCTGAGTACGGTGGCACCCGCTTCAACACGAATTTCCTTCAGCACACCATCTACGGGTGAGGGAACTTCCAGCACTACCTTGTCGGTTTCAAGATCCAGCAGGTTTTCATCCCGACGCAATACATCACCCGGCTTTTTGTGCCAGGCAGCTATGACAGCGTCTTCAACAGACTCAGGCAGTACGGGTACTTTTACTTCAATGGTCATGAATCAATTCCAATCAGGATTAAGTATTTGCCAATGGCTGTGGAAAGCCATTAGTCCGCAACCTGGCCACTGAGGGCCTGGTTAACAAGGTTCTGTTGCTGTTCTAGGTGGACTTTGTAATTGCCCACTGCGGGTGATGCTGAACTGGCGCGGCCGGCATACTTCAATTCGCGTGTGCCCACGCAGGCTTGCAGTTGATGGCGGATCTGGTACCAGGCGCCCTGGTTCTGTGGCTCTTCCTGACACCATACCACTTCAGTGGCAGCCGGGAATTCCTTGATAAAGCTGGCCACTTCCTGCAAGGGGAAAGGGTAAAGTTGTTCCAGCCGCATCACAGCAACTTCGCGTACGGCGTCTGCATCGCGTTGCACGGCCAGGTCGTAGTAAACCTTGCCGGAACACAGCACCACGCGTTTGATTTCCCCGGCATCGCCAAGGCCGCGATCGCCGATCACGCGCTGGAAGAAACCTTCCTCCAGCAATTCCAGCTTGGAAGTCGCGGATTTGCTGCGCAGCAGACTCTTGGGTGTCATCACTATCAGTGGCTTGCGCGTGGGTTGCAGCACCTGCCGCCGCATCAGATGAAACATCTGGGCGGGTGTGGATGGCACACAGACCTGGATATTGTGGTGCGAACACATTTGCAGAAAGCGCTCCAGGCGGGCACTGGAATGTTCTGGCCCCTGGCCTTCGTAGCCGTGCGGCAACAACATGGTGAGTCCGCACAAACGCCCCCATTTGGCTTCTCCGGAGGTAATGAACTGGTCAATTACCACCTGGGCACCGTTGACGAAATCGCCAAACTGGGCTTCCCAGATCACCAGGGTTTCCGGCGCTGCCGTGGCATAGCCATATTCAAATCCCAGCACGGCCTCTTCAGATAACAGCGAGTCCACCACCAGTACATCAGTGGCAGCATTCACTTGGGCCAATGGCGATAGGGTGCTGCCGTCCAGCTGGTTGTGTAAAACAGCGTGACGGTGGAAAAACGTACCACGGCCGGAATCCTGGCCAACCAGGCGCAGGCTGGTTCCCTGTTCGATCAGGCTGGCATAGGCCAAAATTTCAGCAAAACCCCAATCCATATCCAGCTCGCCACTGGCCATCAGTTTCCGGTCTTCAATCACCTTGGCCACGCGCG
>JBBKVS010000088.1:0-4829 GCA_037968555.1 Lysobacterales bacterium
TCCTTGCCGGGTGGGTCGTACTTGGTATCATCGCCGGGAGCTTGCCAGATTTTCACCCGGTTCCAGTCGGCTTCCAGTTCGTCGGCAATGATCATGGGCATACCGGTGCGCACGCCCTGGCCCATCTCCGAGCGACTGAATGTAAGTGTTACCGTACCGTCTGCCGCAATCGCCACGAACAGATTGGGTTTTGCCACGGTGGCGCCGCTGACTGCCGCCATCAGTGAGCGCGGTGCAATATGTGTACCCAATACAAACGAGGCGCTGAGCCCGGTGGTTTGCAGGAAGTTGCGACGGCTGATTTTTACGATGTTGGCCATGTCACACCTCCTGCGAGGCGACTTTGATCGCCGAGAAAATGCGTTGATAGGTGCCACAGCGACAAATATTGCCATCCATCCCACGGACGATTTCCTCGTCGCTGGGCTTGGGATTCGCGGCCAACAATGAAGCAGCCTGCATGATCTGGCCGGACTGGCAGTAACCACACTGCGGCACATTTTTTTGCCGCCAGGCTTTCTGTACCGGGTGATTGCCCTCGGGATGCAGGCCTTCAATGGTGGTGATGGATTTGTCTGCAGCCACGCTGACGGGCGTCACGCAAGCGCGTATGGCAGTGCCGTCCAGATGCACGGTGCAAGCGCCGCACAAGGCCATACCACAGCCAAACTTGGTTCCGGTTAAACCCAGCTCGTCGCGCAGGAACCAGAGTATGGGCATATTGGGATCGCCCTCGAATTCACGGCTTTTGCCGTTGACGGTCAGCTTCAGCATGCAATATCTCCTGTTGTTAATCGGCCATCTGCACTTGATGATCCTGGGTCTATCCTAATCCGGGCAAGCAGCAAAATCGAATTACTGGTTTTTGTTCGTGCGGTTCAAAGGGCGCAACAAGCTGGAGGTATCCCAGCGGCCGCCACCCATGGCCTGCACTTCGGCATAGAACTGGTCTACCAAGGCAGATAAGGGTAGCAAAGCACCGTTGCGCCGTGCTTCATCCAGCACCAGGCTCAGGTCTTTGCGCATCCAGTCCACCGCAAAGCCAAAATCGAATTTATCTTCCAGCATGGTGGTCGCACGATTTTCCATTTGCCAGGATTGCGCCGCACCCCCGGAAATAACATCAAATACCTGCTGGCCATCAAGGCCAGCTTTCTGGGCAAACTGCACCCCTTCGGCCAGGCCCTGTAAGGTGCCTGCAATGCATATCTGGTTCACCATCTTGGTCAACTGGCCACTGCCAGAAGGGCCCAGATGCGCCTGCTTCCGGGCAAAGCAATCCACAAGGGTAGCGATGGCTTCCACGGCATCTGGCTCGCCGCCCATCATCACCGTCAGCTTGCCGCTTTCGGCTCCGGCCTGGCCGCCGGATACTGGTGCATCGACAAAGGCAAAGCCCAGGTCTTGGGCCAATTTACTTAATTCGCGGGCGACTGCTGCCGAAGTCGTGGTGTGATCGACAAATACGGAACTCTTGGGCATGCCCGCAAAAGCGCCTTGATTGCCCAGGCAGATTTCACGCAAATCCTGGTCGGCACCCACACAACTGAATACCACCGAACAGCCTTCAGCGGCTTGCCTGGGGCTTTCTGCAGCCTGTCCATCAAATTCTTTCAGCCATTGTTGGGCCCGGTCCGGGTTGCGGTTGAACACGGTTACATCGTGGCCAGCCTTGGCCAGGTGGCCAGCCATGGGATAGCCCATTACACCCAGGCCGATAAAGGCGATTTTCATGGTCCCTGCGGTTTGCTCCATTAAAGCTTTCTTCCGTCAGATTGTTGACAGGACAAGAAAGGGGCCTCGCGGCCCCTTTCTACTGAACCGGTCAGGCAGCAAGAATTCTGCTGACCTACAACACCATCAAAAAATCAGAGTAACTCGATACCCAGATACAACACCAGGGTCAGCAGCAAGCCCATATGGATCACGCCTTTAACCGAGGTCATGGGGCCAGTCTTACCTTTAATGCCATTAATTTCCAGCAGTACGACCAGGCCAAATACGGCCAGCAGCGAAAGTTTACTGGCGCTCATGACAGGCTGAGACAGCTGTGCCAGATGCACCGATGAGGCCATGAAGAACAACATTGGAATGGAGAACAGGGTATTGGTGCGTGAGGCCAGGCCGGCTTTGGCCAATGCGCCTGCTGCGGCTGGATCGGCTTCGCCGCCTGCGGCAACTTTCTCAGCAGAGGCGATGGCAATTTTCTGGTTGGGCCAGATGATCACCCAAACGTTGAGGAACATGAAAATGCCCATGGTTCCGCCAACCAGGATGCCGTAGCCAGTCAGTTGCTTGACGCCCAACAAGGCAATGCCACTGAGCAGGGTGAACATGGCACCCCAGCGGAACCACCATAAAGCCTTGGGAACCAGTTTACGGAATGCTTCGTTTTTAGTAGCTGCTTCCGCTTCCTTGAAGAATTCGCCCTGAATGAAATTGAAGTACCACAGCAGGCCTATCCATGCCACGCCAGCGAGCAAGTGTATCCACCTGATAATGAAGGCAAGCCCGTTGCCCTGAAATAATGCAAGTTCCACGATTCTACTCTCCCTAGGTCGGTGTGTTTTTGTATTTCAAGCCGGGCTGCAAGCAATTTGCAACCTGGCTAATAGGGTACACCCGTTAGCGCCTGATCTGAAATGCCAACTCGCAATTAAAGGGGGTCAGAGAACCATTTTTTACCCTTCCGGCGCCATCCCGTATATGGTCTCCTTCTCGTTTTCTGATGAATTGAAATGCACTTTCATCATGGCGCATTGTGACGCCGGTATAAAACAGGAGGAGACCATTCCATCGGACGAAGTATAAAAACCCCCGGCATCCCGGACGAAGCGCAGCGGGGATCCGGGAGAAGGTGAGACCGGGAACCGATCGAGAAGCTGGCCTGGGCCATCCAGAGAGCCTCACTCCCTGAACAACAAGCCCTCAACCGCTAACTGATCATCCATTTTCTCTCCCATCCAGCGACTTTGCGCCGTTTTCGGAGTGATTCGAATACCACGATCGTCATTCAGCTTGAACAAGTCATCGACGTTCCCGCGGGAACGTCCGTGAGCTGAATTCTGCAACACAATGCCCTGCGGGTTGGTGAAGCGGAACTCACCGCACACTTTCTGCAGCGTGAAACCACCCTCATGCACCAGGTGATGATGCCGACTGCAAAGCAGAACCAGGTTTTCCATGCAGGTTTCCCCACCATCGGCCCAATGACGAATGTGGTGCGCATCGACAAAGCGGCTGGCAGTACAACCCGGAAAGCGACAACCCCCATCTCGCCGCTGCAGTGCGCGGCGAATGGCCGGCGGGATGGCGCGGGTTTTACGCCCAACGCTCAGTGTTTGATACTGTGCTTGGAGCTGGGTCTGATTCTGGGGCAGCAGCTGGGTCAGGGGCAGGGGATTGCCGTCAATCTGATTGCCGTTGGAATCCAGCCATTGCACCACTGCGGAATCACAAGCAATACGCCGCGTGGTTTCCGCGCATATCTTTCCACCGGATTCGATTTCGGATTCCGCGCCCATACCTTCAGCCTTCAGCGTTTCCATATCCGTGTGGATGTGCACCAGGTATTTGTCTGCACTACAGGACAAATTTCGGCTGCTATAACCGTTGGCCAAGCGAAGCAGAGCATCAGCGCGACGCCAGGCTATTGGCTCTGGCCTCGTGCGTATTTCATCGGCTGCTGATGCGACCGATGACTCAGACGTTCCCGCGGGAACGTCCCGCAGCTCCTGGAATTGCTCTTCCATGGCCTGCTCCAATACCTGCTGAACCAGGCTTCCGGCTTCCGGCGGCAGTCGTCCACGGATCACCCAAAAGCCATCATCATCCACAAACCAGCTCAATTCGCGGTGCAGATGTTGTTCCTGTGCTTTGGCCAGGGCTTCGTTGCGCTTCACCGAACGATAATTCCGCACCAGCCGCTCCACATGGCTGGCAGTGCCGAAGTGCGCAATCATCAACAGGTAGTTTTCATTCTTGCGCGTGGCCACCCGGGTAATAGCGCGAACTTTGGAATAGCTGATCTTGCCCTTGCGAAAGGTCTGGCTGATTTTCGGTAGATCTTTCAGCGCATGTGCCACCCGAATCCGTTCCCGCGCCACACCCAGAGCCATGCCACATTTCCAGTTCAGCCAATGGGCACATGAGAGCACACCTTCACCCGCCCAGCCCTCACAGGAATCAAATTGGCGAATCAATTCCAGCAGGCGGAAGGTAGCCGCATGGATATGGGCTGCTAATTCAGTGATCTGCTCTCCCAGGTGTTTCTTGTGCAGTTGTCGAGCCGCGAGTTGTCCGGTGATTTCAGCCTGAATTGAGCCAGGTTTGAATTGGGAAACGTAATGGACTTGTGTATGAAACATGGCTGATTTCCTCTTTCCTGGCAGTCAAATAAATACTGTACAAGTATATAGTATTAGAGGAAATAAATCTAACTAAAAAACATACAAAACACATACAAAACAATCAATTAAACATATGTATTTGAGTTTTGTGTCTTGTCGTAATTCAGAGCTTCAGGATTCCAAGGCGACCTGGCGATCCACAGCTTCTTTCAAAGCGAAACCAGCCGTTCATGAGAGTCATCAATCGTAAACGGCCGAAAAACTTGTCGGCATTCGGACAATATGAAATGGAAACTTTCGATTAGTAGGATCATTCCTTATACTTGAGTTGGATCCGCAACAAAGCAGCTATGCGATAAGAAAAAAGTGTCTTGCCCGGTGCGTTATTCGATCTTTAACGCGAAAAGGTGGTGTTAACGCGCTGAGTCGAATCAGTTAGCGGTTTGAAATGGAAGGAGAATTGAAAAGTGATGATGCAAA
>JBBKVS010000089.1:0-3091 GCA_037968555.1 Lysobacterales bacterium
ATCGCCGTGGAACTCCTCGCCCACGCCTTGGCTGCTTGAAGAGCTACCGCTCAACGCACCCACTCCATGGCAATGACAGGGATGACAATGGCAAACAGGATCAGGACAGCCCAGTCCAAACGATTGAAGCTTCCAAGTTCCTCATCGCCCAGGCTTTGCATGGTATCGATGCGTTGTTCGAGATCCTTTACCAGGTCGGGTACGTCTTCCTGCTCAAGCATGATGGGGTGTTTCCATGTTCAACATTTGTGGGAAGCAGGGATTAACTCGCCTCAACAGGCAGAAATTCAACATAGGCTTTTTGAGTCAGAGCAAAATCCTGTTCAAATCGTGCTAGACAACCCTGGCCTGTGCTATCAGGGCCTGGTATTTGAGCCACAGCTGGTCTTCTGTTTCTTCATGATCGGTATCTTTTGGGATGCACTCTACGGGACACACTTCCACACATTGCGGCAGGTCAAAATGGCCTACGCATTCGGTGCATTTCATGGGATCTATGACGTAGTAATCGACGCCCTGTGAAATGGCCTCATTGGGGCATTCCGGTTCGCACACATCACAGTTGATGCATTCTTCGGTGATTTTCAGAGCCATGATTCAATCAGCCGCAGGAAAGCGGCTTTCATCCATCCGTATGCAATTCTTTGAACCGCTGCTGCAGGGCAATGCGTACCTGCGGGGCGACAAATTCCGATACATCACCATCCAGCCGGGCTACTTCCTTGACCAGCGATGAGGATATGAAGCTGTAACGCTCATCGGGGGTCAGGAACAGGGTTTCGATTTCCGGCGCCAAATGGCGGTTCATGCTGGCCAGCTGGAATTCGTATTCGAAGTCAGATACGGCGCGCAAGCCACGCACCACTACGCCCGCACCGACTTCCTGTACGAAATCCATCAGCAAGGTACTGAACCCTACCACTTCGACGTTTTTTACTTCGCTCAAGCACGACTGCGCCAAAGATATGCGCTGCTGCAAAGGTAGCAAAGGCACTTTATGCTGGCTTTCGGCAATGGCGATGATCACTTTTTCGAATACCCGCGCAGCACGCTTGACCAGGTCGGTGTGTCCATTGGTGACCGGATCAAAAGTGCCAGGATAGATAGCCGTACGATGGGAAATCATTCAGGGTGCTGCCAGTAGTGGGAAACGGACCTGCATTCTAGCCCATGCCTGCTTTGCTTTTCAGGCCTTTAATACATACATTCGCTGCATGATGGTGCTGCACAACTACAAAATTTGTCTTTTTGCCAAAAAAAAAACGGGTGACCCATTATTTCTAAGGGTCACCCGTTAACAGGGACTGAGGAGTCTCAGACAGGCAATTGCTGCCTGCCAAGAGTTGACCCGATCAATCAGGAATTGCTTTCAGCCGCAGGTAAAAAAAACCGTAACAGGTGCATCTGCACCTCTCCCAGGGTTTTTTCCTTGACGGACTCCCAGCCGCGAGCCAGCGGCGGAAAGGGCTCGGAACGTGCTATTTCAAGGTAAACCAGACCACCGGGGCGCAAGATTTGTCCCTGCTGCAGGGCCAGCAAGGCTGCTGTAGCCAGGCTTTGTCCAAAAGGCGGATCGATAAACACCAGGTCAAAACCCGCCTCCGGCTGGTCCTTCAACCATTGCAGGGCATCGGCTTCAACTACCTTGATTCGGGGGCTGACTTCTTTCGCACTCAACTGGCTGACATTAGCCCGTAACTGTTCTGCCGCCCGGCGGGCGTTTTCCACCAGCACCGCTGAAGCCGCACCGCGGGAAACGGCCTCCAGTCCCAGCACGCCGGTACCGGCAAACAAATCCAGGCAATCTGCACCGCGTAAATGGGACTGTAGCCAGTTGAACAGGGTTTCCCGGCTGCGATCACCGGAGGGCCGCAAACCTGGCAGATCGGGAACAGGCAAGCGCCGCCCACGCCATTCTCCGGCGATAATACGAACAGTGCCTGTGGTCTTTATAGTCATCTACATACTTCAAAACATCAGGGGTCAGAGTACTATTTCCGACGGAATCAATACGCTGACCATAATTTACTGCCTATGGAAATAGTACTCTGACCCTGGTTTGGCCGGAAATAGTACTCTGACCCCGGTTTACGCTGACCCCGGTTTTGGAAATGGAACTCTGACCCCATCTTCTCTAGCATATCGCCTCATAAGCCAGAACCCAAAGCCAGAGCATTGCGCCATGTTTCGAATTTTCCGCAAGAACAAGAAAAACTCCGGAGCCGTGGAGGGTGTGCAGCTTCGCCCGATCGAACAAGCCAGCGGTAATGAGGGCAATGCAGCATTGGATCAGCGCCTGCAGGACAGCCAGGACAAAGTAGGCACGCGCCTGGCTGCACTGTTCAGCAGTCACAGTCGTATCGATGAAGAGTTGATGGAAGAGATCGAAACCACCCTGATCACCGCTGACCTGGGCGCCAAGGCAGCCATCGCAATCGTCGACAACCTGCGGGCAGCCGTGGCCAACAAGGTCATCACCGAACCGGCGCAGCTGTTACCGGCCGTGCAGGCCGAGCTTTATGAAATCATAGAGCCCTGCGAGCAGTTCCTGGTTATTGATGAAAGCAAAAAGCCTTTTGTCATCCTGATGGTGGGCATCAACGGCGCCGGCAAAACCACCACCATTGGCAAACTGGCACAGCGATACAAGGAAGATGGGCTCAGTGTGATGCTGGCAGCCGGTGATACCTTCCGCGCTGCAGCTGTTGAACAGCTCAAAGCCTGGGGCCAGCGCCACGATGTGCCGGTGGTTTCACAGGGCAGTGGCGCCGATTCAGCCGCAGTAATTTTTGATGCGCTGCAATCAGCCAAGGCCAAAGGCATAGATGTGCTGATCGCCGATACCGCCGGCCGCCTGCACACCCAGGCCAACCTGATGGAAGAGCTGAAGAAAATCCACCGCGTGATGAGCCGAATCGATCCCGAAGCGCCACACGAAGTGATGCTGGTAGTCGATAGCGGCACCGGGCAGAACGCGCTCAGCCAGGCACGAGAATTTCACCAGGCCATAGGCTTGAATGGCATCACGGTGACCAAGCTGGATGGCACAGCCCGCGGTGGCGTGTTGTTTGCCATCGCACATGAAATGAAA
>JBBKVS010000090.1:0-5245 GCA_037968555.1 Lysobacterales bacterium
TTCATGCTGGAGTTGTTTTCAAGAGCACCCGACGTTTTGGTTCCAGTCAATGACAGTCACCTGACACCCATTCCCGTAGACAAAGATGTATCCAGCCTGTCGGCCATTTTGCTGAACGAAGACTACTATCAATTCCTCCATGATCATAAACACGAGATTGACGGCGTGACCGTAGTCGACGAGGTTGCATTGATCCCTTTGAAAGCGAGAGCATGGTTAGATCTAACCGCACGTCAGCAAGCAGGAGAAGAAATCGATGCGAAAGACATCAAAAAACACAAAAACGATGTGTTTCGTCTATTCCAGATTATTTCACCAAACCTTAGAGTTCAACTTCCAGAGTCTATTGCACAGGACCTGCAAAACTACTTGGCGGCACTACTGAATGATCCACAACAATCCTTGAAAACTTTCGGGCTGAAAGGGCTTACTGTTGATGATGTCGTCAATACACTGAGGCACATCTACGGACTTGGCCGCTAATTGCCAAGGGGAAAGTTAAATGCCCACATCCAGACTTCAGGCCGTTCATTGCACGCGCAGGAAATCCAGTTCAACGATATCCGCACCACGCTGCAGGCGCTGTATGCGCTGTTCGACAACTGCAACAGCCTGCACACCAATGCCTATGATGAAGCCATCACCACCCCCACGCCCGAATCTGTGCGCCGCGCCGTGGCCATCCAGATGATCATCAACAAGGAGCTGGGGCTGAATTTCTGCGAGAACCCCTGGCAGGGCAGTTTCATCGTTGATGAGCTAACCGACATCGTGGAAGAAGCCGTGTACCAGGAGTTCGAACGCATCTCCGAACGCGGCGGCGTGCTGGGCGCCATGGACACCATGTACCAGCGCGGCAAGATCCAGGAAGAGTCGATGTACTACGAGCACAAAAAACACGACGGCAGCCTGCCGCTGGTAGGCGTAAACACCTTTCTGCCCGAAGACGGCCACGGCGAAGTGGGCGAGATTGAACTAATGCGTAGTTCGGATGATGAAAAGATTCAGCAGGTGGCTAATGTTGAAGCCTTCCGCGATCTTCATGCTGAAGAATCTGCACCGTTGCTGAAGCAGCTGCAGCAGGTGGCGCGTGAACGCAAAAATACCTTTGAAGCATTGGTTAAGGCGGCGAGGGTTTGCTCGTTAGGGAGTATGAGTCATGCGCTTTATGATGTGGGTGGGGAGTATCGGAGGAATATGTAACCAGGAAGGTTCCTGTATAACTGTCCTGAGTTTATGTTGGTACCCAAATTGGGCGGCTGGTCGTCTGACTCTGGACGCAAATCATTATGATTATTCAACGGGTAGCTGCGGCAGTGAAACGACACGACTGGGGTTTGTTCCTGCTTGAAGTGATGGTGGTAGTGGTCGGCCTGTTCATCGGCTTGCAGGTCGATGACTGGAACGAGTCACGCAAGGACCAACAGCGCGAGGAGCTTTACCTCGCAAGAATATTCGATGAGCTTGCCGCCGATATCGAAAACATTAACTATGGTATCGACATTGCCGAGCGTCGCCGCGATATGGGTCGATTGTTACTCGCAGCCCTGGATGATCCAGAGCTGGCCGTCCAGGACCCGTTCGCGTTCTTTACCGCCATCGAGCAGGCGGATTACACCTTCCATCCTCTCATCAATAACTTCAGCTTTCAGGAACTCCAGTTCGCTGGAGAATTTGGCATCATTCGTGATGTGGCACTACGCCAGGCCCTGACCGAATACTACAATCGGATCGATAATGAAGAACAGTGGTACTACCTTCGTGAACACGCCCAGAATGCCTATGACGACGGGAAAATTCAGGTATTAATCGTCGACCAGCAAGCCAGACTGGTGGACAGGAATCCGGATACGAAATTTACGCCGCAAGAAGCCCAGGAGGCACTGGAACGCATGCGCGCACACCCTGAATTTGTTGCCGAAATATTCCGGGCCAGCAACCATTACGACGCCATTTCGACCTATGACAAATGGCGGGATACTGCCGTGGAGTTGCGCGAGAGAATTGGTTGGGCGACGGGGCGTGAAGTTATGGCGTCAGAGTGAGCTTTCCCAAGTTTAACGGACACTCAAAAAAGGGCTTTTAACCTGCACAAGGAGATGCGGTAATACCGGTCAGGCGAGGCAAGCTTTTAAAGCGCGACGCAACTGATGAGGTTGACCAAACCCCAGCTGAGAAACGGACTTGAATGACCCCGGATCAGGTCCGGGGCAGGCTCTGGGCAAAACGATTGAAGCGAGTATTCAATATTGATATCGAAACTTGCAATGAGTGCGGGGGTGATGTCAGGATCATTGCCAGTATCGAAGACCCGGCAGTGATCAGGACCATACTGGCTTACCTGGATAAAAAATGGGTAATTGCAGCTGACAGCCTGTTGCCCGACTGCCGAGCTTCGCCAGGCGCATCATTGGATTTATTGATTTGAGTGAATAAATCCACTAGTGGTTTTGATTTATCGCTGTAAACATCTGCCACGATTTCCCACTTCAGCTGAAGCGCAATCCCGACTTTTCGCCCGTGGAACCACCGGTTTCAGTGCAATACCTCAAAAAGGAAGGCTTGTCCGACAAGTTTGTGAACTATATGGGCAACTGGCCGGGGTTTGTTGCCGGGTAATAGCACAATCGTCGAGCAGTATTTGTATTAATTTCTCCCGGAAAGCCGTAGGATCGACCTTAACTAGACATTGGAAAACGTGATGACCAAGACCTTGCGTTATCCCCTCATCGGCCTCTTCCTTCTGTTTATCAGCAGTGGCATCGTCAGCCCGTTCGCCATCGCCCTCGCCGACAACGGCGACTCAGGAGTAGAAATACCCGCTTCGGCACTCGGCGCCGCATTCACGTATCAGGGCCGCCTGGATCAGAATGGCGTGCCCGCGAACGGCAGCTACGATTTCCAGTTCCGTCTCTACGACGCGCTCACGAGTGGCAACCAAGTCCCGAACGGAACCACCGTCGTGGCGGTCACGCGCCCGGTCACCAATGGGATTTTCACCGCGGACCTCGATTTCGGCGCGCTGACGTTCGATGGCAATGCGCGCTGGCTCGAGATCCAGGTGAGGCCGGCGGCAACGGGTGCATTCGCAACGCTCTCTCCGCGCCAGCGTCTGTCGCCAGCGCCCTACGCGCTCTTCGCCCTGGCCGGCGGCACGCAATACACCGCCGGGACGGGCCTTACATTGACTGGAGCTCAGTTTAAGGTCGAGTTTCTCGGAACTGGGCCTGTGAATGGCGTGGCGAACACCGCCGCGCGCAGCGACCACAACCATTTCGAGCAGAACTGGACGGGGAGTACGGTGTCGACCAGCGGCCTGACGATCTACAACAGTGGGACTGGAATGGCGATCATTGGCCAGGGCGGATCGAGCATTGGTTATCTCGGATACCGAGGCAATATCGGCGTTCTCGGCGGCATTGGCGCCGGAATCTGCGGCAACGTTGCCCTGGACACCATTCGCGCCGGGGTTTATGGCTCTACCTGCCTTAACGACAGCTCAGCCAATGGCGTTCGAGGCTACAGTTTCCGGGGCTCAGGCGTACGAGGCGAGAGCGCGGTAATCGGTGTCGAGGGGGACGCGGCCCCCGGCAACGGCACCGGAATCGGCGTCTACGGCGTGGCGGGCGACTACCCTCCCAATCTCCCCATCCTGACTGGCGTTCACGGATACTCTAACGGCGGCGTCGGCGTTTACGGCCGCAGCCTGGGCACGGGTTCCGTCGGGGTAAAAGGACTGGCCGATGGCACGAACTCGCTCGCTGGCCAGTTCATTGGGCCAATCAGCGCATCTGGGTGTACGGGTTGTGCGGCGCCATCGGACCAACGACTTAAGCGCAACATCTCGCCTTCAACGCGTGGCCTCGCTGACATTGTCTCCCTGAAACCGGTGAAATTCGAGTACAACGAGATGATCTATGGGCTTGGGACGCACCTGGGCTTCCTGGCGCAGGACGTGCGAGAGGTGCTGCCTGACCTTGTTACCGAGATGGAGAGTGGGTATCTGCGCGTGGACTACGACGGAGTCATCCCAGTGCTGACGAGGGCGATCCAGGAACAGCAAGCGCAGATCGAAGCGATGAAAACAGGGCTGGAGTCTGCCGCAGCTCCGTCCGCTAAGGACCCTAGAGTTGACGCCCTCGTTGCGGAGGTGGCGGCCCTTCGTCAACACGACAACAAAAGCGAGACGCCGTGGTTTCTGCTCACAACCGTTGCCCTTGGGCTCTTGGGGGCAGGCTTTATCCTCGGTCTGCGGGGGCGTCGACCTGCGTAAAGATAATTGGGATCAGAGTGATCTTCCCCCAAATATTCTTTCTGCTACTCCTAATTGCTGCGTTGCGCGGCCCAGGTTTGGCGTTGCTGGTTCGATAAAAAGCTCCATGCCAGCACGCGACTGATTTTCTGACCCTGCCTGCTTTCAACCACCGTCGTTTGAGTCGCACCCGAACGGGATAACAACTTCTTCAGCGGTGAGACATTTTCCACCTTCGACACCAGGCTGGTGAAGCAATACACCTGCTGCGAAAACCCAGTGCTCTCGGCGATCATGGATGATTCGGACACCCATAACTTTTCCCGATTATATCGATTCGAATGTAGCTGGTGAAGATTGCAACCAGCAAAAAGCTGGCTCGTTCGGGGCTATTTCACCGGTTCTGAGTGTTTGGGTATTGGGTTTGGACCGGGGTGGATTATGGTCAGTTTTGGACAGAGTGAGGGTCAAGCAGGCACATTATCCTGATGATGGTTTACGTTTGTTCAGAAAATAGTCTGTTACCGAAGGCGTGACCTTTCACAAATTTCCTGCCTACCGATTGCGCAAATGCCTTGAGCATACTCACCGCGCCCAGGGCAGCTAACGACGGACTGCGGTCTCTGGCCAGATAATCCAGCACGGGTGCAGCATCCATCTTCAAGCGGACAAGTATGGCTGGTGCGTGATCCGGGATGTAGCCATGCTTGTGACATCGGACTTCTCTGCCAGCCCAATCCACCAGCGCCAGGTGGGAAACAATCTGGCGACCCATTCCAGTTCAATGGTGGTCAAATCTGCGTTGCCCAGATATCGATGCATCAGCAACGGGCCGGAAAACAGCTGCATCCAGCGTTGTGCGACTTCCTCGTCAGACCAGGTCTTGGCCTGCTCCACGTCAATGCGAATCACGACGTGGTAGTGGTTGCTCATAACCGCGTAAGCGCAAAGATCAACCGCAAACACAGCACACAACAACTTGATTCGATCAAC
>JBBKVS010000091.1:0-4173 GCA_037968555.1 Lysobacterales bacterium
CATCAGAGTTTGAGGAGTCAGTTTTGGGGCCGTTACAGGGTTTTAAGATTATTGAGGTTGCTGGCCTGGGGCCTGGCCCGTTCTGCGGCATGTTGCTGGCAGATATGGGTGCTGACCTGATATGCGTGGACCGACCCGGCAAGCACATGTTCGAGCTGGAGTCAGACTGCACCAGGCGTGGCAAGCGATCGATTTTGCTGAATCTGAAAACACCCGAAGGGCGGGCGACATTGCTGGAGTTGGTGGCGCAGGCTGATGCTCTGTTTGAAGGGTTTCGGCCGGGAGTGATGGAGAAGCTGGGATTGGGTCCCGAAGACTGCAAAGCGGTGAATCCTCGCCTGGTCTATGGCCGCATGACGGGCTGGGGGCAAACCGGGCCGTTGTCCCAGGCTGCAGGGCACGACATCAATTACACCGCTCTGACCGGAGTACTGTTCGCCAACGGCCGCGCTGATGGCCCGCCCGTACCGCCCATCCCACCGGTGGGAGATTTTGGTGGTGGCGCTATGTTGCTGGCTTTCGGACTGGTATGTGCACTGCTGGAAGCGCAGAAATCCGGGCAAGGACAGGTGGTGGATGCCGCCATGACGGATGGTTCTGCTTTGTTGATGACGTCCCTGTATTCACTGATGGGACAAGGTCGCTGGAGTACTGAACGTGGTCGCAACCTGGTTGATGGCGGTGCGCATTTTTACAATGTGTATGCAACACAGGATGACAAGTACATCGCTGTCGGAGCCCTGGAGCCACAGTTTTACCAACTGTTGCTGCAGAAAATTGGCGCGGATGGCGCGGAATTCCAACAGCAATTTGACCAGCAGCAATGGCCTGAGCTGAAACAGAAACTGGAAGATCTGTTCAGAACCCGCAGCCGTGATGAATGGTGCGATTTGCTGGAAGGCACCGATGCCTGCTTTGCACCGGTGCTGGATATGCAGGAAGCACCCCATCACCCCCACAATCAGGCACGACAAACCTATTTTGAAAGCGCGGGACGCATGCAGCCGGCAGCAGCTCCCCGATTCAGTCGTACCAAAGAGCAGTCAGGCTTCGCACCACACGTGCCAGGGGCGGATGCTGTGGCCATACTGAAGGATTGGGGGCTCACCGAAAAGAATTGATTGGGTCCAAGCTGCCGGGCACCAGCGCTTGCACCTCCGGGATGCATCCGGCACAATCCCCAACCTTCGAATTCAGGCTGTTTCCTGCCGATTGCCAAGGCATCCAGGAAATGGCTTGCGAACCGTTCAATGGTGACCCTCGTCGGTCCCCTCGCGACGATACTCTGTGAACCCCGTCAGGCCCGGAAGGGAGCAGCGGCAGCAGCGGACTCGGGCGCCGGGGTGTGGCTGGCGGGGGTTACCACCTCTTTTGCACCGGCATCACCGGCACTGATCGTGTGCAGACATCCAGCTCTGGTATAGTGGATTCAACACACAATGACATTTTTCAGGGACATATCGACCGCATGAGTTATCAGGTCCTGGCGCGAAAATGGCGCCCCAAATCGTTTGATCAACTGGTGGGCCAGGAGCACGTGGTCCAGGCCCTGGTGAACGGGCTGGATCAGGATCGGGTGCATCATGCTTTCCTGTTCACCGGCACCCGCGGCGTGGGCAAGACCACGCTGGCGCGGATATTCGCCAAGTGTCTTAATTGTGAGCAGGGCATGTCCAGTCGCCCCTGTGGCGAGTGCCGCAGTTGCGTGGACATCGATGATGGCCGCTTCGTGGACATCATTGAGATCGATGCGGCTTCGCGCACCAAAGTGGAAGATACCCGCGAATTGCTGGAGTCGGTGCAGTACAGCCCGACCCGCGGCCGCTTTAAGGTCTACATCATCGATGAAGTGCATATGCTGTCCAACAGCAGTTTCAATGCTTTGTTGAAAACCCTGGAAGAGCCTCCACCA
Organism: Lysobacterales bacterium; assembly: GCA_037968555.1. Classification (GTDB taxonomy): domain Bacteria; phylum Pseudomonadota; class Gammaproteobacteria; order Xanthomonadales; family SZUA-36; genus JAWXBM01. Next base: position 1,913 of record JBBKVS010000091.1, read on the forward strand.
CACGTCAAATTTGTTCTGGCCACCACCGATCCGGACAAGATTCCGGTCACCATCCTGTCACGCTGCCTGCAATTCAACCTGCGGCGCATGACGCCGGAGCAGGTGCTGGGAAACCTGCAACAGATAGTCCAGTCAGAAGAAATCGAAGCGGAGCTGGAAGCACTTTCACGCCTGGCTCGAGCTGCGGATGGCAGTATGCGCGACGGTTTGAGCCTGCTGGACCAGGCTATCGCTTTTGGCGGTGGCAAACTGAGTCTGGATGATGTGAAGCAAATGTTGGGCCTGGTGGACCATGGCCACATTGTCGCCCTGGTGAAGGCGCTGGCTGATTCCGATGCGCGGAGATTGCTCGATATCATTGAGGAATGGGTGGCGCATTCACGCGACCTGGATGCCGTGTTGGTCAGCCTGGCGGAAACGCTGCATCGAGTATGCCTGATCAAATGTGTACCGGATTATTCCGATGCCGAGCGTGGCGATTGGGATGCCATTAGCGCGGTTGCTGAGCTGGTTTCGCTGGAGGATGCTCAGCTGTTTTACCAGATCGCCATTAAGGGTAGAGAGGAATTGGGTATAGCGCCTGATCCGCGCACCGGCCTGGAAATGACCTTATTGCGTATGCTGGCATTTCGCCCTGCCGCAGAGGAAAGTGGTCAGCAGTCATCCAGCCCGGTGGGTAACTCTGCGCGCCAGGCTTCAAAAGCTGCTGTTGCCGCTGCTGCACAATCAGCAGGCTCCGCCACTGCTGAACAACCCACCAAGCAATTATTTGAGAACCGTAGTGACTCCGCTCCAGCGCAGTCAGCTGCTGTTGATGAAAATCCGGCCGCGGGTGCTGCGCTTGCCACGGAGTTGGAGCTGCCAACTGCAGCCGTGCCTGCAGAGGATGGTTCGACTCTGACTGAAGCCGAGCTGATCGAAATCACCTGGCTGGAGATGGCTGAAGACCTGAACCTCAAAGGCATGGTGCGTGAGCTTGCCCGTAACCTGCATCTCAAATCCGCCAAGAATTTGCAATGGGAGTTCGTGATTGATCACAATCTGCGGCACCTGGCCACGCGGGATTCCATCGAACGCCTGCGCATTGCGATCAGCGAAGAGTTGGGTAAAGACGTGCAGCTGCAACTGTCTGACAGTGAGGAAGGCCTGCTGCAGACAGTGGCAGCCATTGAACAAACTCGCTTGCGCACCCAGTTAACAGAGGCAGAGCGTTCCATTGATGAAGATCCAACCATTTGTGCGCTGAAGAAAAATCTGGGCGCGCAGATTATTGAAGACAGCATTCAAGCAGTGCAATGATTCCACGAGGTAGTGAAAGAATATGAAAGGCAATATTGCTGGCCTGATGCAACAGGCCCAGAAAATGCAGGAACAAATGCAAAAAGCGCAGCAGGACCTGGCACTCTTGCAGGTCGTGGGTGAGGCTGCAGGTGGCCTGGTCAAAGTTGAAATGAATGGTGAACACGCAGTGCGGCGTGTGCACATAGACGCATCTCTGGTAGCTGACGTTGAAATGCTCGAAGACATCATTTCGGCCGCAGTGAATGACGCGGTTAATCGCATTGAATCAGCCCGCAAGGAAAAGATGGCCGATGTGACCTCGGGCTTGCCTTTGCCTGCGGGCTTCAAACTTCCTTTCTAGGCCGCACCTTGGCTTCATCCGTATTGCTGGTGCAGTTGGTAGACGCCTTGCGTTGTTTGCCGGGGGTTGGTCCCAAATCTGCTCAACGCATGGCCTTCCACTTGCTGGAACGAGACCGCGAAGGCGGTAAGCAGCTGTCTGCTGTGTTGCTGGCTGCGATGGAGCGGATAGGGCGTTGCAGTCGCTGCCGCGACCTGACCGAAGAAACCATTTGCCGCATTTGTTCTGACCCTAAACGTGACACTTCCTTGTTATGCGTGCTGGAATCACCCAGTGACGTATTGGCCATAGAACAGGCCACGGGTTTTCGAGGCTTGTATTACGTGTTGATGGGTAGATTGTCGCCACTCGATGGCATTGGGCCGGCTGAATTGGGCCTGGAAAAACTGGCTCAAAGGCTGCAAGCGGAACCACCGGCTGAATTGATCATCGCGACCAATCCCACGGTGGAAGGGGAAACTACGGCCATTTACCTGCATCGCATGGCGGCCAAGCTGGGTATCCCGGTCAGCCGCATTGCCCATGGGGTGCCGCTGGGTGGTGAGCTGGAATTTACCGACCAATCGACCATTGCACATGCTTTTGCCAGTCGTTTGCCGGTGCGGAATTAATCACGCTG
>JBBKVS010000092.1:0-20493 GCA_037968555.1 Lysobacterales bacterium
TTGCCAATCACTTATCACTTTGGCCCGGGCCCGGCAAAAGTTCGCCTGAAGCTGGAGTTCAACTGGGACATGATCACCATCTACAACGTCATTGCACGATTGGAGGGCAGTCAGTACCCGGACGAGTGGGTAATACGCGGTAATCACCACGATGGTTGGAACCACGGCGCGGCCGATCCCGTTTCCGGCCTGGTTACTTTACTGGCTGAAGCCAAGGCGGTGGGTGAAATGGCCAAAGCCGGCCAGCGCCCACAACGCACCATCATTTATGCCGCTTGGGATGCCGAGGAAGAAGGATTGATCGGTTCAACCGAATGGGTGGAAGACCATGCCAAAGAGTTATCGAAAAAGGCGGTGGCTTATCTCAATACCGATGGCTACAGCCGTGGTTTTGTCAGCATCGGAGGCAGCCATACGCTGGAGCGATTCTTTAACCAGATCATGGATGAGGTGAATGATCCGGTGTTCGATGTTTCGGTAAAACAGCGCCGACGGGCTCATGAGCGTCTTGATGCAGATACCGACAAGCTGAAAGAGGAAGCCGAGAAGCGGGTTGATTTGCGAATCGACCCATTGGGTTCAGGCTCCGATTACACGCCATTCCTGCAACACCTGGGAATTGCTTCAGCCAATTTGGGCTTCGGCGGCGAGGGTGAGGATGGTAGTTACCACACGCTTTACGATACCTATGAGCACTTCATCAAATTCAATGACCCGGGTATGCAGTATGGCGCTGCACTGGCCAAACTGACCGGGCGTGCCACCTTGCGCCTGGCCAATGCACCGCGCCTGCCTTTTGAGTTCACCGGGTTTGCCGACAATATTGCGCTGTATCTGAACGAGCTTGAGGAACTGGCTGACAAACAACGTGCGGCCACCGAAAAGACCCGCCAGTTGGTAGAGCAGGGTGTATACGCTATCGCTCTGGACCCCAACAAAACTCTGGGCCCACCGGTGGTTGAAGCAGCAGTCCCGCATTTCAATTTTGCACCTCTGCAGAATGCCGTTGAACGGCTTGAATTGGCTGCCAAGGCTTATGATGGGGTTTCAAAGCAGGCCACTACTTCTGAGCAGATCAACGAATTGCTCTACAGCACCGAACGCCTGTTGACCCGCGAAGAGGGTTTGCAAGGCCGCAACTGGTTCAAGCATTTTATCTATGCCCCGGGCTTCTACACCGGCTACGGAGTCAAGACCATACCCGGAGTGCGCGAATCCATTGAGCAGCGCAACTATGCGAAAGTGGATAAACAAATCGTGATCGCAGCGGAAGTGCTGGACGGTTTGTCGGGCCGCATCATGATGCTGGTAGACCAATTGCAGAACTAGGGTAAGCAACTGTCACTGACGCTTTGGCTTTTTCTGCGCCAGGTTCAGCCTATCGAAATGTTTGAGAGAGTTCGTAGTGGGCCATTGAATGGCCCACTCAACTACATTTTCCTTATTCGACGCTGACTGAGTTGGGAACACCTTCCGCCCCGGCGTAGACTGCCAATAACTTCACCATCCCTTTACCGCCGTTGCGGCCGCTGTGAGGTGTGTTGAAAGCTTCCACAAAAGAATCTCCTTCGCGGTAACGAATGGGTCCAATGCCTTCGTAATCCACCACCAGTTCGCCCTGGATGATAACCGCGGTCAGCGGCACCGGATGCGCATGCAGGGCCAGCGCTGCATGAGGTGGAATGGTGATCAGGGCCACCGTAATTTTCGGTTTGCCGTCCGGGTACTCAAAGTCCTGCCCCAGAATGGTTTCATCTGCTTCCAGCAGGATTTCGACGTTGACACCGCGTTTTGAAGCGAATCCGGGGCCAGTAAAGCCGATGGCAAATGCAACGATCAGGACAGTGATTAAACGGTTCATGGTTTGAGATTACCTGAGGTGAGTGAAGTGTTGAATGTATACGCGGTGATTGTCGTTCGATTCAGTGATAGGCGTGAACCCGAGTCGGTGTTCAATAAATGCAGGTCCTGTGCAATACACATTTCTCGCTTGCTGCGGGTTTACCCTAATCCAGTTCTGTCAGCTTTTCCACTCACTTTAATCTGCGCCTCAAAACATGCAGCCACATTGCCCACATGCGGTAAATGTGTTTAATTGCTTCCACTTTCTGATGCAGGCAAAGGAACGAGGCAGGGATGTGAGCGAAGTACCACTGATTGAAATTCACAATGCCACAGTCTGGCGCGGCTCTACTTGCGTGCTGCGGAATTTTTCGCTGAGCATTGCCCAGCACGAACGCGTGGCGGTGCTGGGACCCAATGGTTCGGGCAAATCCACTTTGCTGAAAACCATCAGCCGCGAGTTGCGCCCGGTTCAGGAAAAAGATTCCTGGGTGAGCATCCTGGGCAATACGCATTGGAACATTTGGGAATTGCGCAAACAGCTGGGCATGGTTTCGCATGATTTGCAGTTTGCTTATTCGCAAAACTCCAGCGCCTTTGAAGTGGTGATTTCCGGCTATTTTTCCAGTGTCGGGCTGGATGATCAGCTGCGCAGCCAGATCAAACCTGCGCAATTGCTTAAGGCCGAAAAAGTGATGCGTAGCCTGGGAATACTGGAATTGAGCAAGCGTAGCTTTGGTACCCTTTCGACCGGCCAGCAGCGTCGATGCCTGATCGGACGGGCACTGGTGCATGATCCACACACGTTGATTCTTGATGAGCCCACTGCGGGACTGGATATGACGGCCCGGTTTGAAATTTCACGGCATATTTCGGAATTGGCCAGGAAAGGCACGGGTCTGATCTGGGTGACACATGATCTGAACGACATTCCAGCTGAAGTGAATCGCGTGATTGTTCTCAAGAACGGTACGCTATTTGCTGACGGCCCCAAGGCAGAGGTTTTGAAGCCTGAAATATTGGCCAAGGCTTTCGCTACCAATTTACGGATAGCCGAGCTGGATGGCCACTACCTGGCATATCCCGGTGCCGATTGAGTAGATTTGGAACAAAGGTTCTATTGCTTGTTTTCAATGCCCCGATCGGGCCAGGGCAAAAAACTCCCGACGTGTGCGTGGGCCGTAAGTCCGGAACGTTGGGTCCGGATTTTGTGCATAACTGGCCTTGGCACGGCCCAGTGCGTCTGCGATCTTGCCGGGTTGTTTGCTCAGCGGTTCAATGCCGTAGATTCGTGCCGAACTGAGGCCGAATATCTTGGCGCGAATTTCATCCGAAATGGCCGGATAGCCAAAACGTTCCTGGAATTCTTCTGAAATCTGGAACGTGCGGAAGGCCTGGATCTGATCCTGCGGCGAGCCGTAAAACAGGCAATCGGTGCCCCACAGGACATTGTCCTCACCCAGGTATTTAAGCAATTTGCCCAGCAAGTGCGCAGCTTCATCGGGCCGCTTCATCACTTCCCACCAGGTTGAACCCAGTTCAGCATGAACATTGGAGCCGGTGCCCAGGCCAGAATCGAGTACCGACTGCACCAGGCTGTCCGCACCAGAACCGGCTTGGCCCGGTACAAAAGGTCCTTCCTTGAGACTGGGGTCATAGCCGGAATGAAAGATGATGAAATTGATATCGGGGTATTCTGCAGCGGCTGGACCCACATCGGAGCAGAATCGGTACTCAAGATTACTGTCGCTCATCAGCGGAAAAGGTAAAGGCAGGCCTTTGTGGCAGCTGATGGTCTTGATGCCCGAGGCCCGGACTTTTTCCAGAAACGCTCGACCTGCACCCTCATCATTCAACCACCAACCTGCGGTTTTGTCCGAGCCATACTGTGTATACGTTTTCCAGGCGGCGATGTCCCATTTTTCCTGCAATTCGTCCATGCGTTCCAGATCTCCCGGCAGGTTGGGAATCACCCGGCCGTGCAATAACAACCTTTGCCCACCGGGCAGGGCATTGACGATCTGCTGGGTGGCATCCGCCGCTTCGTGCGACAGCGGCATGGCGGATTCGCTGGTGGGAACAAAAGTCAGCACGCCGGCGTCGGTATCGCTGTCGAGAAAAATCTCACGTACGAAAGTACGTGCGTCGGTGCAGCTGAGGTGGCCGAACTCATGATCCGGCAGTATGTTGCAGCCGGTGTTTTGCGCCGTGACGCGCACCGCTTCTGACCAGGGGCTGGCTTCAGTCCAGCTGTCTACCGAATTGAAGTGGTGCGTCTGGATATCAAAAATAAACTCGCGTTTCTTCAGTATCTCTCCAGCCAGGTCGTTATCCACTGCGGCATCCACGGGTACCTGGAAGGATCCGCCAGTCTGCCCGGCAGCGGCATTGGCCTGATTCATCGCTAACAAACAGGTGGCAGCACCGCTGAGGCTGACCAAAAACTCCCGCCGCCCCAGGCCACAGTATTGGGCATTCTCACCGGCCCATTTTTGGGCTGTCTGTTTACTCCACAGCACCTGTTTTGGCAGCGACGTGGGTAAATATTCACCATTGGTGGTGTTGTCCAGCTTGATGGGCAGGCGCTGGCCTTCTGGGTCATTCTGGAATCGGCTTTTGCTTGATTTCATCTGTCCAGCCTCTGCTTTCCGTGGTTTGCTTAATCTACCACGGTTGTCCACTGGATCGGATCAGGATGTACCAATACCCAATTTTTCATAAAGACTCCTGAACTATTGGATGGAAAGCCTTGTCATTCAGAAGAATCGGATAGGATAGCCCACGGTTTATCGTTGTTCAGGCTTTGTCAGGGCTGCCAGATTGATGGCGTTTATAAAGCTAAACGGCCGGGTTCGGCGCGGGGATTTGCCTGCTCTGATAGCCCAAAAATTATTCATTGTTTACTTCAGGCTTTTTGCGGCCAAAGGAGCATTTCATGACTGGTTCATTGCATATCATCAAACCCAGCGTTAACAGCATGTGTGTGCGGATTCTGATACGGGCAGCGAGTCTCGATATCACCGAAGTTGATGCTTACGGCAAAACCCGAACCGACGAATTTCTGGGTATGTGCCCGGCTCACCTGACACCGTTTCTGCAAGATTCTGAGCTGCTCGGTGGCGGCCTGTGGGAGGGTGGTGCGATCATGCAATACCTGTGCAATCGCCATGGTCTGGAACAGTTTTATCCAACTGACGCGGCTCAGCGGGCCCGACAGGACAGTGCCTTGTTGTATGTCAATGGTTCGTTCTACCCATTGATCGCCCGGACGGTTTACCCTTTGCTTGGATTCCCGCTGTATCCGGGTGAGGTGGGTGCCAGTGAAGCTTCTGATGAGCTGAAGCAGGCTGCGCGACTGGCTGCAGAAAACGCCCTGGCCGAGCCATTGGAAGTGATTCAGAAGTGCTTTCTGGCCGGAGCCGATTTTTTTGGCGGCTCAAGCCCTTCAATTGCAGATTTCCGTTTTGGCTCGTGCCTTGAATTTCTACCGGCCGCAAACTATGCACAACCCGATTGGGCCAGGGCTTATACCCAGCGTATGGAAGATAGCCTGGGCGCGGCCTACCTTGAGCCCGCTGCTGATGTTCGTGGTTTTCTTGCCTACGTTAAATCGCAGGCGGCTTGATGCTGGTGGGGGTATTGGCCGGAGGCTCAGGCCACCCGGTCTGCCAGCACGACATCAAAGCGGAAAACTGGCAGGTCGGCATCAGGCGCTGATTCCTGAATCGAAATCAGGCTTTCCCGCTGAGCCTCCGGCGCGGTAATGATTTCCTGGTCCTGGGCTATCAAGGGGTCGCCCGGGAAATACAGCTGGGTGGTAATGGGCTGATGGTCTGCATGGCTGACTTTGTAATGGATGTGCTGTGCGCGCCAGCCTGAACCACCCAGATTTTCCAGCGAATAGGCACCGGGTTTGATGGTTTTGAAACGGTAATATCCCTCGGCATTGGTTTGTACTATGCCCCAGCCCTGGAAATTCGGGTCCAGTTCGGCCGGGTTAGGATCATCAGCATGGCGATAACGACCGGCTGCGTTGGCTTGCCAGATATCTACTGTGGCATTACTGAGTGGTTCACCGTTGGTATCCAGCACTCTGCCATGCACGTATAAATGTTCACCTTCGGCAGCTTCCGTGTGGCCTTTGATCAGGGTGAGGTCCAGGTCCTGGTCGCTTGCATCGAAGTCAGGATAGAACGGGCCTGCAGTCTGGCGCGGTGTGGCCAGGGCAGCCAGCAATGGACTGGTGCCGACTACGGCCAGCCCGGCGGCAGTCAAGCTCATGCTTTGGGTAAAATGACGTCTCGAGATTTTTCCGCTTTTGTTCATCTGAAATTCCCTCGTTTTTCTGTTGTGGCGAAATACAAAAATCAGATGGCTTAGCTGGCAGTTCAGCATGTCATCAAGTCAGTAAAATTATTGTAGCAGGGCTGCGCTGGTATGCACGCCACCAAACGGGACAGTTCATTTATACTGAGCTCGCTCTGAGCACTGCTGCGCTTGGTTGTAACTACTGTGAACAGGTGTCTTCAAGTTTGAACGCTAAAGCCGGATTATTGTTGCTGGGGGATATAGGCGGAAGCAATGCCCGACTGGCCCTGGCCGACCCTGAGAATCTGGGTTTCTTGCACTTTGCGGTGCTGCAATGCGCCGACTTTCCAAGCCTGGATCTGGCACTTGATTCATTCCTGCACGAACATGCCAACCCATTGCCAGCTGCCGTCTGTCTTGCCGCTGCGGGGCCGCTGATAGATCAACAGATAAAGCTGACTAATAGCCACTGGCAGGTAAATGGACCTGCCTTGAGCAAGCGGCTGGGTGGTATTCCGGTGCGACTGTTGAATGACTTTGAAGCCATAGCCTGGTCAATTCCGGCTCTGGTTGCTACTGATCTGGAGACCATCGGAGTACTGCCGATTCATCTGGCTACGGAGCAGGACTTCATGGTGGCGGTGATTGGCGCAGGAACCGGACTGGGCATGGCCGGGCTGATGCGCCGTGACGGTGTGCTGCAGCCGCTGGTCGGCGAAGGCGGGAATGCCGGTTTTGCGCCCGAGAATAATCTGCAACTGGCCGTGCTGCAACAATTGCGCATAGCGCAAGAGCCCGTGTCCATAGAACAGTTGACTTGCGGCAATGGAGTGGAAAACGTTTACCGGATTGTTTGCCAGCTGCACGATAAATCCTATTCGGCGCTCAGTGCAGCAGAAGTTTTTGAGCGGGCCAAGGCTGGCTCTGACGCCATGGCGAAGCAAACCGTTGAGCTGTTTTTTGAAGTGCTGGGACAGTCTGCGGGAAATCTGGCCTTGACTATAGGCGCCAGGGACGGAGTCTATATTGCCGGTGGTATTGCTCCACGCTATCCGGAGCTGCTGGGTGCCAGCCAATTTCGCCAGGGCTTTGACAACAAGGGCCGTTATCGTTCGTACATGGAGCAAATTCCGACGCAACTGATTGTGCATCCGCAGCCCGGCTTACTGGGTGCGGGCTTATGTGCGAGGCAGTTAATTCTTCAGTCTGAGCATTGTGTGCCTGCTCGGGCTGAGCAAGGAGAATGATGCAGCCTGGTTATCAAGCTCCGCCTTCAGTATTGCCCAGCCTTCCCCGTGCCGGTGTCTGTATGCACTTCTCTTCCTTGCCATCGCCTTATGGCATTGGTGACATTGGCGATGCGGCACAGGCTTTTTTGCGCGAGCTAAGTGGTCTGGGAGTGGCCGTCTGGCAGTTTCTCCCCACCGGCCCCACCGCTTATGGTGATTCTCCCTATCAGCCTTTGTCTGCCTTTGCCGGTAATGAAATGCTGATAGGGCTGGAGCCCTTGTTGCGGGCGGGACTGCTGGAAGAGGCTGAGCTGCATCCCTTAACCACACTTGATTTGGCCAGTGTGGATTTCGGTAGGCTGATTCCGTTCAAACACAAGCTGTTGGCCCGTGCTGCGGAACGTTTTGAATCCCGGGCCAGCGCCAAAATGAAGGCAGACTATGCTGATTTTATGCAGCAACACGACGATTTGTGGCTGAACAACTACGTGCTGTACCGCGTTCTGAAAACCCGGCACGGAGAAAAACCCTGGCCCGAATGGGACGCAGAATTCGTTCGCCGTGAACCGAGTGCACTGCAACGAATCAGTGAAAAATACCGGCAGGAATTACAGCAACTCCAGCGGGTGCAATTCTTTTTCTATCAGCAATGGCAACAGCTGTTTGAGGCTGCAAGTTCCAGTGGCGTGCAGCTGTTTGGTGACATGCCCATCTACATTGCGCTGGATAGTGCTGATGCCTGGGCCAATCCGGAGCTATTGCTGATCAGTCCGGAGGGGATTCCCTCCCAGGTGGCTGGTGTACCGCCGGACTACTTCAGCGAGGATGGCCAACTTTGGGGCAACCCCCTGTATGACTGGGACGCGCATGCGCGTCAGGGTTACTCATGGTGGACGGCGCGCATGCGCCATGCCGGTGAGCACAATCACCTGGTTCGGGTGGATCATTTCCGCGGTTTCGAATCCTATTGGGCCGTTCCCTTTGGCGAAACCACAGCACGAAATGGTAGTTGGCAGCGAGGGCCGCGTGACAGTTTGTTCCTGGCCATGCAGTCCAGCCTGGGTCGTTTGAGTATCGTGGCGGAAAACCTGGGGATTATCACACCCCAGGTCGAAGCGCTGCGCCTGCGCCACCTGATGCCGGGTATGGTGGTACTGCAGTTCGAGGTGCATAAAGCCGATTTTGATCCAGCGCAGGTGCCAGTACAGTCTGTCTGTTACACCGGCACTCATGACAATGACACCAGCCTGGGCTGGTTCCGCGGTGGCAATCAGGACACACGCAGTAAAGCGGAGCAAAAATCGACCCGGAAGAATGTATTGCGGCTGACGGGCGGTTCAGTCGAAACTGTTCACAGCGACCTGATCCGTTTGGCTTTCAGCACACCGGCACGCCTGGTGGTGGTGCCCATGCAGGATTATCTGGGACTGGATTCAAAATGTCGTATGAATATTCCCGGCACCACCTGGAACAACTGGCGTTGGCGCATGAAGCCGGCAGAGCTTGACCAGCAGCACAGGGATCAAATACACACACTCATCCTGGAGTCCTCCCGGGCATGATGGCTCGGGGTAATCAGTTGTGATCAATATGCGGGTAATATGGAACTATGGAAACTGAGCTCGAAATCATCGAACAGCGAAACGTCAGCCGCCTCACTCGGGAGACTCTGGCGCTGATCCTGGCCGGCGGACAAGGCTCACGACTTTATGAGCTGACCCACTGGCGAGCCAAGCCTGCCGTGTACTTCGGCGGCAAACTGCGCATCATCGATTTTCCTCTTTCCAATTGCATCAATTCCGGGGTCAGGCGGATCGGTGTACTGACCCAGTACAAAGCGCATTCGCTGATTCGCCACCTGGTTCACGGTTGGACCCGATTTCAGGCAGGCGGACGTGAGTTCGTGGAAATTCTTCCGGCTTCACAGCGGGTAGGAGGGGAGTGGTACCAGGGAACCGCAGATGCGGTGTTTCAAAACCTCGACATCATACGTACCCACAAACCCGAACTGGTGTTGATTTTGGCGGGTGATCATGTGTACAAAATGGATTACGGTCCCTTGCTGGCCTGGCATGCAGCCCGTGAAGCCGATATGACCGTGTGTTGCATTGAAGTGCCCATCGAAGAAGCGGCCGGTCAGTTGGGTGTGATGACGGTTGATGAGGAAGGGCGCGTGATTGCCTTTCACGAAAAACCGGAAAAGCCTGCCTCCTTGCCCGGCCGCGACGGCGTATGCCTGGCGTCCATGGGCAACTATGTTTTCAATACCGGTTTCCTCTATGAACAAATCATCAAAGACAGCGATTTGCCGGATTCCAGCCACGATTTTGGCAAGGACATCATTCCTTCCATCATTCAGGATTACCGCGTCTATGCCTATCCATTCAAAGAACCAGAGTCTGGTGAGCAAGCCTACTGGCGCGACGTGGGCACCCTCGACGCTTTCTGGTTGGCCAACATGGAGTTGACCTATGTGTCGCCACCGCTGGATCTTTATGACAGCCGCTGGCCTATATTCACGGACCAGGCCCAATTACCGCCGGCCAAGTTTGTTTTTGATGAACCGGGTCGCCGGGGCGAGGCTATCCAGTCGCTGGTTTCGGCTGGCTGCATTATTTCGGGTGCCAGCGTGCGCCGCTCCGTGCTGTTCTCCAACTGTAAAGTCCGTTCCCATACGGTGATTGAGCAGTCCGTTATCCTGCCGGATTGCGAAATCAAGCGGAACTGCGAATTGTACAAAGTCATCCTGGACAGGGGCAGCCTCATTCCCGAAGGCAGTAAAATAGGCCTGGACCACGAAGCCGACCGCAAACGGGGATTTCGCATCACCGATAGTGGCTGCACCCTGGTGACACCCGACATGCTGGGCCAGAATTTACACTACACGCGTTAGGGCCTACCCATGACTCCAGGTTTGAGGCCGGATAGGTCGTTGGAAACTGAGCGCAGAGCCTGGCTGGTTGCGGCCGAGAACGGCCATCTTCCAGGTGGGAAAGTCGGCGGGGTAGGCGATGTTATTCGCGATCTGCCGATCGCATTGGCGGATAAAGGATGGAAAATCCGTATTATCACTCCTGCCTATGGGCGCTTTCATCGCTTGCCCGGCGCGACCAAAACCAGGCGTTTGGCCGTCCGTTTTGGTGGCAGAGCTCATTTTGCTGAAGTCTGGAAACTGGCTGCCCCGCACCCTCAAGTAGAGATCGTGGTGATTGCCCATGGATTGCTTGACCCCAAGGGTGATGGACGGATTTACCACCAGGACAGTGACCAGCAACCGTTTGCCACAGACGCTTCCAAATTTGCATTTTTTAATGCGGCTGTTGCCGCCCTGGTCCAGGTCGATGCGGAGCCACCGCAGGTGATGCACCTGCACGACTGGCATGTGGGCCTGTTGCCTGCTCTGCGCACAGTGGTACCAGCTGATTCTCCACTGGCACAGGTGCGCATGGTTTATACCATTCATAACCTTGCCTACCAGGGGATTCGGCCATTGGCTGGCCATGAATCGAGCCTGGCTGCCTGGTTTTACGAACTGGATTTACCGATAGGGGAGATGCTCGACCCACGTTACCCCAATTGTGTGAATTTCATGGCCTGCGCCATCCGCCTGGCTGATCGACTCAATACCGTTTCGCCCACTTATGCACGTGAAATCACACGACCCAGTGATCCGGCCTTGGGCTTTGTGGGCGGTGAAGGGCTGGAAGCAGAACTACAAAAGGCAGCCGCAAATGACCGATTGAAAGGCATACTCAATGGTTGTGTGTATAACGACCCAGCGGCTGCAGCAAACAGTTGGGCCGACCTCAAAGCCAGTCTGCGACAGCACCGCAAACTGGTGGCAGATCGTGATCCTGCCCAGGCCTGGCTGAAAAATTCTGCCCCGCCCATGCATTTGCTGACCAGCGTCGGTCGCCTGGTAGCGCAAAAAGCCGCATTGTTGCTGCAGCCGGTACCTGGACATACCACTGCGCTGGAGTCGATACTTGAACTCATTGGGAAGGATAGCCTGATGATATTGCTGGGCAGTGGAGATAGAGAGCTGGAGCAGCGGCTGAGCCAGATTTCTGCCGGGCACGCCAATCTGTTGTTCCTCAATGGTTATGCCGAGACACTTTCCGAAGCACTTTATGCAAACGGTGATCTGTTCCTGATGCCCAGCAGCTTCGAGCCCTGCGGCATCAGCCAGATGTTGGCCATGCGCGCGGGCCAGCCCTGTGTGGTCCATGCGGTCGGCGGTCTCAAAGATACTGTGCTTGATGGCGAAACAGGATTCGTGTTCTCAGGCGACACGCCTCAGGAACAGGCCAGTGCCTTCATCAGCAGCGTGCAGCGGGCACTGGCTATGCGGCAACATGACCCGGAAGCATGGCGAATCCTGCGGACCAACGCCGCGAATCAACGATTTTCCTGGCCGCGTGCTGCGCAGTCCTATATTACGGAGCTTTACACGGATGACAGTTGAGTTGCCCTCATTGGATCAAACTGAATACCAGGCCTTGCTGGGGGGCCGGCACAGCAATCCTTTCGCTGTTCTGGGGCCGCATGGTGCAGCTGGCAATCGCTGGGTGAGGACGCTGCAGCCCCAGGCCCAGCAAGTGGATCTGCTAGACCGCAAAGGCAAATTCCTGAAGACCTTTGAAGCCAGTCATGCAGCCGGAATATTCGAGACCAGCTTACCTGCGAGGTTGAGAACTTATCGCCTGCGGCTTACCAACCGCGATGGCAGCCAAAGCATCATTGAAGACCCTTATCGCTTTCCCTCCTTGTTTGGCGAACTCGATCTGCACCTGCTGAGTGAGGGCGCCCATGCCGAGCTGTATCGAAAACTGGGTGCGCACGTGCAAGGCAACCTGGGTGTGCAAGGTACAGTTTTTTCGGTATGGGCGCCGAATGCTTCACGGGTCAGTGTGATTGGTGATTTCAACGGCTGGGATGGGCGTATGCACGTCATGCGTTTGCACCCTGGCAACGGAATCTGGGAGATTTTTGTCCCCGCAGTCGGGCCCGGTTGTCATTACAAATTTGAATTACTGGATCGCACCGGCCGCTTGTTGCCCTTTAAATCGGATCCGGTGGGCGCCTACCACGAAGCACCTCCAGGCAATGCTTCAGTGGTAGCCGTAAGCCGCTATACCTGGCTTGATGATACCTGGATGCAGCGCCGCAGTATGGTGCCAGAACTGGACCAGCCCATGGCCATATACGAGGTCCACCTGGGTTCCTGGCGACGCAAGGCCGATGGTGAACAGCTCTTGTCCTATCGTGATCTGGCCGATCAGCTGGTTGACTATGTACAGGACATGGCTTTCACCCACGTGGAATTCATGCCTGTCACCGAGCATCCCTTTGATGGCTCCTGGGGTTATCAACCAGTAGGCCTGTATGCAGCAGCGCAACGATATGGTTCGCCAGATGAGTTGCGCTTGCTGGTCGACAAACTGCACCAGGCGGGCATAGGCGTCATCATGGATTGGGTGCCTGCACACTTTCCGCGGGATGAACATGGTCTGGGCTGTTTTGACGGCACAGCCCTGTATGAGCATGCAGACCCACGCCGCGGTGCACACGAAGATTGGGGCACGTTGATCTATAACTACGGTCGCCGCGAAGTGGTGAATTACCTGGTGGGCAGTGCGCTGTACTGGATACGTGAGTTTCACGTGGATGCGCTGCGGGTGGATGCGGTTGCCTCCATGCTGTATCTCGACTACTCACGCGAGCCGGGCGAATGGTTGCCCAATCAACACGGCGGCAATGAGAACCTCGAAGCGGTGACGTTTCTGCACAAGCTGAATCAGCAGGTACACCTGGCCGGGGCCAGCAGCCATGCCGAAGAGTCCACTTCATGGACCGGAGTTTCGCGACCAGTCGAGGCGGGCGGCCTGGGGTTTACCTGCAAATGGAACATGGGCTGGATGAACGACACCCTGGCTTACATGAGTGAGGAGCCGGTCAATCGCAAATACCATCACCACAAAATGACCTTTGGCCTGGTGTACGCCTACACCGAGAATTTCATCCTGCCTTTGTCACATGACGAAGTCGTCCATGGCAAAGGTTCACTTATCGGCCGCATGCCCGGCGATGACTGGCAGCGGTTTGCCAATCTGCGGGCTTACTATGCCTACATGTATGCGCACCCCGGCAAGAAGCTGTTGTTCATGGGTGGTGAGTTTGCCCAGTGGTCGGAATGGAGTCACCAGCGTTCACTGGATTGGCATTTGCTGGAATACGCACCGCACAGCGGCATGCAGTCATTGATCCGGCAGCTGAACCGTTGCTATCGTGAAACACCAGCGCTGTACCAAAAGGATTTCGATGCGGGCGGATTTGATTGGATCGACTGTGATGATGCCCAACACAGTATTTATGCCTGGTTGCGCCGTGCGCATAACGGGAAAATTCTGGTTTGTGTGTGTAATTTCACCCCGGTGGTGCGCAAGGCTTACCGCCTGGGCCTGCCACAAGCAGGGCGCTACCGGATCGTATTGGATACCGATGCCACTGGATTCGGTGGCAGTGGTGTAGTGCCCAGAGGCGATCTGGAGACGCAGCCGATTTCAGCACATGGGCGGTCGCATTCCGTGGAACTGACCTTGCCACCATTGGCTACTCTCTGGTTGCAGCCAGAATGAAGCCAGGCGGCAACAACAGCAGGCGATTCAGCAATTGATCGACAGCAAGGAGAAAGAACCCATGAGTCCCAATGAGCACAGCTCTTTGACGGAAGCTGAGAACGCAGCCGCCAAACTGGAATTCATGCCAAACGCCGATCTGGGAATGGATAGCGATGCCTTGCGCGCCAGCCTGACGCATTATTACACCCGCATGCTGGGCCGACGCACGGTGCGCACCGACACGCCTTTCCTTTATCAATCGCTGGTGCATGCCACGCGCGACCGGTTGATGGAACGCTGGAATACCACCAATATCGCCATTGAGAAAAGTGGCCAGCGGCGAGCCTGCTACTTGTCCATGGAATTCCTTATGGGCCGCCTGTTGCGCAATGCCCTGTTCAGTCTGGATATGACCGACGAAGCCCGCGAAGCACTGGAGTCCCTGGGTGTTGAACTGGAAGAAGTGCTGGAAGCAGAACACGATGCCGGGCTGGGTAATGGTGGGTTGGGCCGGTTGGCTGCCTGCTTCCTGGACAGTTGCGCCACCCTGGGCTTGCCGGTAACCGGTTACGGCATCCGTTACCAGTTTGGAATGTTTCGCCAGCGCATTGTAGATGGACGGCAGGTGGAAGATCCCGATCAGTGGCTGCGGGATGGATTTCCCTGGGAGATTGAACGCATAGAACTGGCACGAACGATCAAGTTCGGCGGCCATACCAGCACTTACCGTGACAGCCGTGGCAATATTCGCCGCAGTTGGGAAGACACATCGGATGTCCTGGCCATACCTTTTGATATCCCGATTCCCGGTTATCGCAATGGCGTAGTGAATACCCTGCGACTTTGGTCGGCAGCAGCTACCGACGAATTCAATCTGGAAGAATTCAATGCCGGCAGTTACACCGAAGCGGTAGCTGCCAAGAACGAGGCTGAGAATATTTCCATGGTGCTGTATCCCAATACGGCCACAGAAAGCGGACACGAGTTGCGCCTGCGTCAGCAGTATTTCCTGGCGTCCGCCAGTTTGCAGGATGCCTTGCGCGATTATCAGAGCCGACTGGGTCGTGACCTGGGAGGCTTCGCCGATCATTTCCGTTTTCAGCTCAACGACACTCATCCGGCCATTGCCATACCGGAATTGATGCGGCTATTGATGGATGAGCATGGCCTGAGCTGGAAGGCGGCCTGGGGCATTACCACCTCCACCATGGCCTACACCAACCACACCCTGTTGCCCGAAGCCCTGGAAACCTGGCCGGTTGAATTGCTGGGCCGCCTGCTGCCGCGTTTGCTGGAAATAATTTATGAAATCAACGCCCGCTTCCTCGATGAAGTCAGCCTGAAATGGCCGGGCGATACCGACAAGCTGGCCCGCATGTCGCTGATCGAAGAAAGCAATCCGAGGCGCGTGCGCATGGCCTACCTGGCGATTGTGGGCAGCTTCTCGATTAATGGCGTTGCTGAACTGCATTCACGTTTGTTGCGCGAAGGCCTGTTCCGTGAATTCAACGAACTCTGGCCCCGGCGCTTCAACAACAAGACCAACGGAGTTACGCAACGTCGCTGGCTGGCGGCCTGCAATCCCCGCTTGCGGCAATTGCTGACCACCACATTGGGTGCCGGCTGGGAGGTGGAGCTGGATCGCTTATCGGCTTTGCGTGAGTTTGCCGGCCAGCCGGAGTTCCAGGCCCAGTGGCAGGCCATCAAGCAGGCTAACAAGCAAGACCTGGTGAACAACATCCATGCCAGGACCGGGCTGCGACTGGATACGGCCATGCTGTTTGATGTGCAGGTTAAGCGCATCCACGAATACAAGCGCCAGTTGCTCAATGTATTGCATGCGGTGCATCTGTACGACCGGATACGCCGCGGCGAAGGCGAAGGCCTGGCACCCCGCGCTATCATCATTGGCGGCAAGGCAGCGCCGGGTTATGTTATGGCCAAGAATGTGATCAAGCTGATCAATAATGTGGCCACCGTTATCAATGCGGACCCGGCCATGCAGGGCCGGCTGAGCATGCTGTTCTATCCCGATTACAATGTTACCGCCATGGAAGCAATCTGCCCCGCCGCGGACCTGTCGGAACAGATATCGACGGCTGGCAAAGAAGCATCCGGCACCGGCAACATGAAATTCATGATGAATGGTGCTGTGACCATAGGCACTCTGGATGGTGCCAATGTGGAAATTCTTGAAGCGGTGGGCGAGGAAAACTTTTTCCTGTTCGGTCACAGAGTGGATGAAATTGCTGCCCTCAAGCCAACTTATGATCCTGCGGCCATCATTGCGGCCGATCCGGACTTGAGTCGCGTGGTGAAATTGTTCGAATCAGGCCATTTCAGTCGTCGTGAACCCGGTGTGCTCAATGATGCTTTGCAGGCCTTCCAGGATCCTTCTGATCCGTGGATGACCGCAGCGGATTTCCGCGCATACGTGGATGCCCAGCAAAAGGCCGGGCAGGCTTTCCTCGACCAGCAACGCTGGCTGCGCATGAGCATACTCAACTGTGCTGCTTCCGGTCGCTTTTCAACCGATCGCACCATGCAGGAATACAATCGGGATATCTGGGGCCTCACTGCCATCGGTCTGGATTGATGCACCTGTTGCCCGGAGCACCGGAAAATCCGGGTGCACAGCTGGATGCCGAAGGAGCGAATTTTGCGCTTTTTTCAACCCAGGCTGAGGCCGTGGAACTGTGTTTGTTTGATGCGCAGCAGCGTGAAATTTCCCGCCACCCCTTGTTCGATTCACCCGGTCAGGTCTGGCATGGCTATTTGCCCGCTTGCCAGGCCGGGCAGATCTATGGCTTCCGTGTGCACGGGCCGTGGAACCCAGCCCAGGGATTGCGCTGCAACCCGGCCAAGTTGCTGCTGGATCCCTATGCGCGCCAGTTAAAGGGCACTTTCCAGTGGCACGAAGCCGTATTTGACTATCAGCGGAGCGCATTGAATACACGTGAGTCAGCAGGGCAAGCTCAATCAGCTGACCCTGCCTGGCAGATCAATACGCAGGACAGTGCGCCTTATGTGCAAAAGGCCGTAGTTACGCCAGCCAGCGGGACAGAGGCCGCGCGCACCACAGTGGTACCCTGGGCGGAAACCATCATTTACGAATGCAATCTGCGTGGCTATACCATGCGCTTTCCGGGCCTGGATGAAACCCGGCGTGGCCGATTTTCCGGGATGGCAGCACCACAGGTACTGGCCTGGATCAAAGCGCTGGGAGTCACCAGCATTGAGCTGCAGCCAGTGCAGGCTTTCATCGATGAACATTTCCTGGCGCAACGGGGTTTACGAAATTTCTGGGGCTATAACAGCCTGGCTTTTTTTGCCCCCGAACCGCGTTATGCCGGTGAACATCCGCTGGCCGAATTCAGCGACATGGTCAACCGCATCCACGATGCCGGGCTGGAAGTTATACTCGATGTGGCTTTCAATCACACGGCAGAAAGCGACAGCTTTGGTCCAACACTTTCATTCCGCGGCATCGATAACCTGAGTTGGTACCGCACCGAGCCGCATGATCGTAGTTTGTATGTCAACGATACCGGTTGTGGCAACACCCTGAATGCCGATCACCCCAGGGCACAGGACCTGGTGGTGGATGCTCTGCATTACTGGGCTAATGATATGGGTGTCGACGGTTTTCGCTTTGACCTGGCTACCATACTGGGTCGTCATGAAGCGGGGTTCCAGCCTGAACATCCTTTGCTGCAGCGTATCAGCTGGGATCCAAGGCTCAAGGGCCTGAAGCTGATCGCTGAACCCTGGGACCCCGGGCCGGGTGGTTACCATCTGGGTCGCTTTCCAGCTGGCTGGGCGGAGTGGAATGACAAATTTCGTGATTCCAGCCGTGAGTTCTGGCGTGGCAGAGGGCAAGTCGATGAGTTGGCCCGTCGCATTCATGGCTCTGCAGATCTGTTCGAGACTGTGGATCGCGCGCCCTGGGCCAGTGTGAATTTTGTCACCAGCCATGATGGCTTCAGCCTGCATGACCTGGTCAGCTACCAGCAGCGGCACAACCATGCCAATGGTGAAGGCAACCGCGATGGCCATGCGCACAACCTCAGCTGCAATTATGGAATTGAGGGGCCCAGCGATGATCCGGCCGTGCTGGCCGCACGCCGGCAGCACCGACTGAATCTGCTCTGCAGTCTGTTGTTGTCGCAGGGTACACCCATGCTGCTGGCCGGCGATGAATTCGGCAACAGCCAGGGTGGAAACAACAATGCCTATGCGCAGGACAATGAAACCGGTTGGCTGGACTGGTCCCTGCGGGAGAATGATCCTGATTTCACGGACAGCGTACGGGCCTTGCTGGCGTTGCGCCGCAACTGGCCGATATTCCGCCAGCAGGACTTTGTTCACAACACCGCCAAGCAGGCCACTGATCTGCCCACCATGAGCTGGTTTCATCCCGATGGTGCTGATCTCGAGGACCAGGATTGGGCCCATGCAACTGCCTT
The DNA here is from genome assembly GCA_037968555.1 of Lysobacterales bacterium. Classification (GTDB taxonomy): domain Bacteria; phylum Pseudomonadota; class Gammaproteobacteria; order Xanthomonadales; family SZUA-36; genus JAWXBM01. The sequence continues at coordinate 18,466 of JBBKVS010000092.1, forward strand.
GATGGCAGTACTGGCTGACGGGCATATGTCCGTAGCGCTGCTGTTCAACAGCGCCGATACCTGTTTTGATTTTCAACCGCCCGGAACGGACTGGGCCATTGCGTTCGCCAGTTCTGCAGAATGGCCTGTTCTGCAACAGGAGCAAGTACGCTTGCCAGGACGCAGCAGCGCCTGCCTGGTTCGCAACTAGCAAAATTCCACTGTAATGCGGATCAAGTCACTGCACGGTTTCACCTCGACAGGCTTTCGCTTATCCTGTGCGCCCACCAGCTGGTTTCAAGGTTTGTCCAATATGATTTCCAAGAACTTGTTGAGATTTATCGCGACCAGTGTAATGACGCTGAGTTTGCTGGCCTGTGGCGGCCCCTCAGACTCTGATAAACCGGCTGCCGAATCCGACAGGCCCGGTACATCGGCGACTGGCAGTGAAGACGAACGCTTGCTGGTTTTCTTCGAAGAGATTTTCCAGCGGGACCTGAGCCAGAGCCCCGAGTTCCAGGCGCAATTGGCCATCAAAACGGCGGATTACGGAAGCTGGGACGATTATTCTGACGCCCATGCCATTGTATTGAATGAACAGGCCGAAGCCGATCTGCAGCGCCTGCACTCAGAATTTGATTACGCTGAGTTGGGCGCTTCAGCACAATTGAGCTATCGCATCTTCGAGTACAACCGGGAACGGGATATACGGGCTTTTCCCTGGCGTCATCACAGCTATGCGGTTTCGCAAATGAATAACGTCGCTTCATCGGTGCCTACCTTTCTGCAGAATCTGCACAAGGTGGAAACCCGCCAGGATGCAGAGTATTACATTGCACGTCTCAAGGGTGTTGAGGCGGTAATGCAGCAACATATTGATATGCTGCAACAGCGCGAAATGCTGGGCGTGATTCCACCCAAAATGGTCTACGAACGGGCTCTGCCGGCCGCGCGCAATATGCTGATGGGTGCACCTTTTGAAGAGACTGCAGATGATGGCGTGTTGCTGGCGGATTTCCGTGCCAAGCTGGAAGCGCTGCAGATGGATGCAGAGGACCAGGCCATTCTGCTCAACGAAGCAGCCAACGCCCTGAGCGGACCATTCCGGGCGGGATACCAGGCTTTGGGCGCAGAGCTGGAACGTTTGCAAGTATTGGCTGAAAACAATGACGGCGTATGGGCTTTACCGAATGGTGAAGATTATTACGCCAATCGCGTCCGTTTCTGGACCACCGTGACCCAAACGCCTGATGAGATTCATGAGCTGGGCCTGGCGGAAGTGGACCGTATCCGTGTTGAGATGGAAGCCATCAAAACAGAATGGGGTTTCGAGGGTGAGCTGACCGAGTTTTTTGAGTTCGTCCGTACCAACCCGGAAAATTACTACCCCAACACCGATGCAGGCCGGGCGGAATATTTAAAAGAAGCCACTGCGCTGATTGAAGGCATCTACGCCATTGCCGATGACTACTTCAATGTGCTGCCCAAGGCGCCGCTGGAAGTGCGACGCGTGGAACCCTGGCGGGAAAAAGGCTCTTCCACTGCGTTCTACAATCGCCCGGCACCGGATGGCTCACGGCCAGGAATTTACTATGTCAACCTGCAGGATATGAACGCCGTGCAGAAACACATCATGAATTCATTGGCTTACCACGAAGGTGCTCCCGGTCATCACTTCCAGCTGGCCATTCAGCAGGAGCTGGAAGGCGTGCCGGAGTTTCGCAAGTACGAGGGTTACAGTGCCTATTGGGAAGGCTGGGCACTGTACGCGGAGCGCGTGGCATTCGAGGCAGGATTGTACGATGGCCTGCCCATGCGCAATTTTGGTCGCCTGTCGGAAGAAATGAAACGCGCGGTACGGCTGGTGGTGGATACCGGCATGCATGCCAAGCGCTGGACGCGCGAGCAGTGCATCGCTTACATGACTTACAACACGCCAATGGCACCCGCTGATATCGAACGACAGATTGAACGATACTTTGTGATGCCGGGACAAGCCTTGTCCTACAAGGTGGGTATGGAAAGCATTCTGGACTTGCGTGAACGTGC
>JBBKVS010000093.1:0-7321 GCA_037968555.1 Lysobacterales bacterium
CCGTAAATGGCCAACAGGTTTTTGACGCGCCGTATGGGCACTGAGGATTCCTGGCGCGATGGATCGGCAATGACTTCAACCGGTGCCGGCTCACCGGCCAACCACTTTTCCGGATACTCCGGCAGGATACGGATGATCACCAGCTCTTCCTGGCGGCGCACTACGTCTTCCGGGTTGTCGGGTGGTGCTTTTACCACCATGCCGTATTGTTCCAGAAAGCGGATCAGGCTGGGTGCCAACTCGGCTCCGATGACCGGAACCTCCAGGGTTTTCTCAGCACGTTCCTGCTCGGCCGAGGTGGTAAACCACACCAGTGCGATAAACATAAAGGGGAATAAAATCGGCCCAAGCAGCAGCGAGTTGAATACCGCACGGCGGTCGCGGATATTTTCCAGGCACTCCTTGCGGAACACCGTACTCATGCCTCTCATTCCACCGCTCATGCCAGCAAGCCCTCGTCCGTACCGATCAGTTTGACGAAGGCATCTTCCAGCGTGGTGCTGCCGCTGCGCTCCATCAGTTGTTCAGCCGTGCCGTCTGCGGCTACTTCACCCTTGGCGATGATGACAATGCGATCACACAGGGCGGCCACCTCCTGCATGATGTGAGTGGATAGCACCACCGAATGTCCATCGCGCTTCAGGCTGAGTATGTAATGGCGCAAAGCGCGTGTGGCCATCACGTCCAGTCCGTTGCTGGGCTCGTCCAGCAATACCGTCTGTGGGCTGTGAACCATGGCCCGGGCTATGGCTACCTTCACCCGTTGCCCTTGTGAAAAGCCCTCGGTGCGCCGGTCGATAAAATCTTCCATGCCCAGGGTCTGGGTCAGGTGGGCGATGCGTTCGCTCATCTGCGCCTGACTCATGCCATGCAGCCTGCCGAAGTATTCAATGTTCTCGCGCGCACTGAGGCGGTTGTACAGACCGCGGCTGTCAGGTACCACGCCCAGGGTGCGTTTGATTTCCATCGCATCGGTGCCCGGGTCCAAACCATCAATGCGGATTTCGCCTTCATCTGGCGGCAGCAATGAATAAAGCATCCGAAGAGTAGTGGTTTTACCCGCACCATTGGGGCCCAGCAGGCCGGTGATTTCGCCATCATTGGCGGTAAAGCTCACGCCGCGTACGGCTTTCACTTCGCCAAATGATTTATGCAGGTTACGAACGACAATCATGGCTTCGGCCCCGTTAAAGTCATGAACCAGGGCGAAGCCTGCAATTGTGCAATGCAACTGGTATCCAGCTCGCTGTGGTCAGCCGCCACGATGAATTCGGTAACCAGCTCGCCCAGGCAACCTTTACCCGTCACGCTGTGTCCCTGTCCGGGTGCAACCAGATGTTTACCATTGCTCATATGGGCCAACACTTGTTCGGCATACTCCGGTGGTGTAACCGGATCGAGTTGGCCGGACAGCAACAGCACGGGTTTGTCACTTTCAATCGGTTGGTTGAAATCAGCAGGCACTTCACCACGAGGCCAGATACCACATTGAATATCGGTGGAGCGGCGCATACTGTCACCCAGCAGGTAGCTGGAATCTGCTGGCGTCTCTGGCGGGAAACGCGGGAAGTCTTCGGCACAGACTACGGCCAGTTCCATACCCTGGGCTATGCTTTCTGCCAGGCCGGTGGCGGTGATCATCAACTGGCTGGCGATGCGTGAGTAATCGCCCGTGGTTGCTGCTTCGTGGATCAGCAGCGGCAACAAGGCCTGGGTTTCGGCGCTGTAACTGAGAAAGCGGATGGCGCCGCCCAACAGGTCCCGATCGAATTTCAGTGTTTGCGGCTGGCCGGTCAAGGGGTGGCTGATCGTCACCATCACCGGGTTTTCCGTTACCGCTTCCGCCATCGACTTGAGGTTTTCGCGACTGTCCGGAAATGCTTCGCGACAATCGGAATCGGCCTCGCAGCCGTCCAAAATGCGATCCAACGCCTGGTCGAGCTTTTCGGCGTGCTCGCTGCCCAAGGCCAGGGTTTGCGGCACTACGCTGTCGAGCACTACAGTCCTGACATGCTGCGGAAACAACCGCAGATAGACCTGCGCTGCACGCGTGCCGTAGGACACACCAAACAGGTTGAGTTGCTCATAGCCAAGCGCCGCGCGTACCTGGTCGTAATCCTGCATGGCAATGGTGGTGGTGTAATAACGAGGGTCACCTTGCAGATCATCCAGACATTCGCGTGAGCTGCGTTCCAGGTCATCCCAATCCATGACCATGGCTTCATCCATGGCGATTTGGCGACAACGCAAAGGGTTGGAATGCCCGGTGCCGCGTTGATCTATCAATAACACGTCACGATTTTCGGTCAATTTGCGAAATGCCGGTGCCACGATCAGCCAGGCTTCGGTGGCAGCCTGTCCTGGGCCGCCGGCCAACAGGACCAGCGGGTCAGGCTCGACATCACGGCCTTGAGCAGGCACTCGGGCCACACGCAATTTGATCTTCTTTCCATCCGGGGCAGCGGGATTTTCCGCCACTTCGAACCAGCCACATTCGGCAGGAGCTGTCAGGCTGGTGCCCGGCAAGCGCAACTCGCAGGGAGTCAGTTCCAGAGAGGTATTGTTTTGTTGGGCCAAAACGCTGGTGGAATGCAGGCCTGCCATTGCCAGGCAAAGCCAGAGGGCACTTGATGGGGTTTTTGAAAGCTGCATGAATTCCTGAAAAACTGGTTGGATTGCCGCGAACACGGTGTGCAGCCGCCAAGATAGGGGTTCATACCCGCTCTGTCCATAGGCTGATGGTCACTGGGTTTCTTCCAATCGACAAATTCGGCATTGAAGCGGGCTACTCTCCGCACCATATAGAGGCAACAGCTTTTATCCTCATGGCTCTGGATATCAGTAGTATTCGGTTACATGCACACGGCTGCGCTAGGATAGGCGTTGCCACAGACAGGAACAGCACACTCGATGTATGCACTGCAAATCAACGATCTGCGTAAGACCTACGGCAATGGCGTGGAAGCCCTTAAGGGCATATCTCTGAATGTAGCTGAGGGCGACTTCTTCGGTTTTCTGGGCCCCAATGGTGCCGGTAAGTCCACCCTGATCGGAATTGTTTCATCTCTGGTCAACGCCACTTCAGGCGAGTCACTGGTATTTGGTACCAGCGTGCAAACGCAGCGATCCCTGGCCATGAGCCACATCGGGCTGGTGCCGCAGGAACTGAATTTCAACATGTTCGAAAAGCCATTTGAGATTGTAGTGAACCAGGCCGGCTATTACGGTATCCCGCGCCGCATTGCCACCGACCGGGCAGAGAAGTACCTGCGCCAGTTACAACTGTGGGACAAGGCATTCAAAATCTCCCGTACTTTGTCGGGCGGCATGAAACGGCGCCTGATGATAGCCCGCGCCATGGTCAACGAACCACGTTTGTTGATCCTGGATGAGCCTACCGCCGGTGTGGATATTGAAATCCGCCGTTCCATGTGGGAATTCATCAAAGCCATCAATGAAGCCGGCACTACCGTCATCCTCACCACACACTACCTGGAAGAAGCCGAGCAGTTGTGCCGCAATATCGCCATTATCGACCAGGGCCGTATCGTGGCGGACACCGATGTCAAAAGCCTGCTGGCACAATTACAGGTGGAGACATTCGTACTGGACTTGCGTGAATCACTGCAAACACCGCCCAGTGTCGATGGCATGCATATCACCCTGTCCGATGCCCGCACTCTGGAGGCCTCGGTGCCCAAGGCCAAATCGCTCAACAGCCTGTTTGCTGCGTTGGATAAAGAGGGCATCCATGTACTGAGCATGCGCAACAAAGCCAACCGTCTGGAGGAATTGTTTCTCGGTATGCTGGAAGACAACAACGGTAAACCGCCGAACACGGCCATTGGAGATTTGGCATGAGTGCCAATATTCAGTGGGTGGGTTACTGCACTATTGTCCGCAAGGAAGTCACTCGAATCATACGCATCTGGGGCCAGACCATCGTACCCCCGGCCATTACCATGTCGCTGTACTTCATCATTTTCGGCGAACTGATTGGTGCTCGTATTGGCAAGATGGGTGGTTTCACCTACATGGAATACATCGTGCCGGGGCTGGTCATCATGTCAGTGATCACCAATTCCTACGGCAATATGGTTTCATCGTTTTTCGGCGCCAAGTTCGGTAAGCATATTGAAGAGCTGTTGATTTCGCCCCTGTCAAACTGGGTCATCATGGCGGGCTATGTCACCGGTGCGGTGTTGCGCGGCCTGATAGTGGGTTTGGTGGTACTGCTGGTTTCGCTGTTCTTCACCCATCTGCAGCTGTCGCATATCCTGGTGGCAATCAGTGTGCTGCTGCTAACCGCCATCGTGTTTTCGCTGGCGGGTATGGTCAATGCCATCTATGCCCAGAAGTTTGATGACATAGTGATCATTCCGACTTTTGTCCTGGCTCCCCTGACCTACCTCGGTGGTGTGTTTTACTCCATCGATCTGCTGCCTGAATTCTGGCAGAGGTTGTCGGCTTTCAATCCCATCCTCTATATGGTCAATGGATTCCGTTATGGCATCCTCGGTGTGTCGGATGTTGGGCTGGTTCAAACCTATCTGGTGATTCTGGTTGCCGGAGTCCTGTTGTTTGCCTGGTGTTTATGGTTGCTGCACCGCGGCGTTGGGATGCGCACCTGAACGGCTGGCCAGAATATTGAGTCCACTGCAAAATCTAAATGTGTTGTTTCGCACAGATAGCTGTCGTAAATTTGCGGTAAAATTGACACATTCCGGCTGCCGGCGGGCTATTTCAGTCCAAAGCCAGTCACTGAATCATTGAATACAGGAATAAATTGATGACAGATACTTCTTCCGCACCGCCAGTCGCAGAAACCAAGCCCATTAATTGGGCTGTGACTGCCGTGCTTGGCCTGACTTTTCTCGTCGCCATCACAATCGTGCCCTGGTATGGCATCGTGCACGGTTACAGCGCCTGGGCCTGGGGTTTCTTCGCTTTGTTCATGGTGCTCAATGGAATCGGCATAGGCAGTGGCTACCATCGCCTGTGGTCACACCGTACTTATGAGGCACATCCCATATTGAGATGCTTCCTGGCATTTTTCGGTGGCATGTCCTTGCAGAACAGCATCATCGTCTGGTCGGCTCGCCACCGGGTACACCATCGTGATGTGGATGACAATGACAAGGATCCCTATTCCATCGGCCGCGGTTTCTGGTTCGCGCATGTAGGCTGGATGCTCCAGGATTACCCCAGTGGGGAAGTGGATTACAGCGTGGTGCCTGATCTGTTCAAGGACCCTGTCGCTGCGTTCCAGCACCGTTGGTACTGGACGCTGGTATGGCTAACCAACCTGGCTTTGCCGCTGTTTCTCGGCTGGCTCACCGGCGATATGCTGGGCATGTTCCTGTTGGCCGGCATAGCCCGTCTGGTGCTCAGCCATCACATCACCTTCTTCATCAACTCGCTGGCCCACATGTGGGGTACGCAACCCTATACCGATGAGAACTCAGCCCGGGACAATCATTTTCTGGCCTTGATCACTTATGGTGAGGGTTATCACAACTACCATCACCTGTTCCAGAGCGATTACCGCAACGGCATACGTTGGTGGCACCTGGACATCAACAAGTGGTTCATTTCCACTTGTGCTCTGCTGGGCCTGGTGAAGAACCGCAAGCGGGCACCGGCTTTTAAGGTTCTGCGCGCGCGACTGAACATGGAATTCAAACGTGCCCAGCAGAAACTGGAACGCCTGCAAGACGGCGGTGCCGGTTGGAAAGAACAGCTGGAACACGAATACGCCCAGTTTGTGGAAACTGTCAAGGAGTGGCAGCAGCTGCAAATTGAACGGGTACAATTGGGCCGCCAGGTGATCAGCGATCGTTTCGACGCTGAAAAAGCAGCATTGTCGGCCCGCCTGGAATCAGAAAAAGCCGCCTTCTCGGCAAGACTGGAATCAGAAAAAGCCGCCCTGACTGCTCGTTATCGCGAACTCGAAGCCAGCCTCAAAATGCAACACAAACGGGTTGCCATTCTGACATCGCAAGTACATATCTAATTCATGACAATCAGGTATGAAAAAGGGGCCAGCTGGCCACTTTTTTGTTTCTATAACCAGCGTCTGACTTTCTGGCAGAATTGTCGGAACTCGTCACCGTATATGGCCGTCAGGAAAATTTCCTCGTTGCGTATGAACTGGCGCTGGATAATGGCCACGAACGCAGGAATGGGCAACCAGGCGCCCAGGCTACCCAGTTTAATGGCCAGGCCTGCTAACACCAGCGCCATTCCCAGGTACATGGGGTTGCGGGTATAGCGGTAAATACCCTCGGTGACCAGAGCGGTGGATTTGCTGAAGGGTACAACACCTGTTTTGGCTTTCTTGAAGCCTTTTGCGGCAATCAAAACCAGGATCAGGCCGGGCGCAACCAGCAAGTAAGCCCAGCCACTGGGCAAAGGTTCATAAAACCGAATCAGCGGCAACCAGCGGTGCAGCACGTACATGGCGATCGCACTGAACAACAGCCACACGGGCGGGAAAATGCGGGGTTTTTTGAAGCCGAAACGGCTCATGCGGGATGAGCTTTTGGGTTCTTGATTGTTCTCGTTTGTATTTGTCATGGTGTGGCTCTTTTAATTTTGGGATCAATGGATCAAAGGGCTTAGCTCAATCTGACCCCTTTGATCGGTGTTGGCAAACGAAAAAACTGCCGTGCATTCACGGTGGTTTGATCGGCCAATTGTTCCGGAGTCTCACCTCTGCTAGCCGCCAGCGTATTGGCAATCCACGGTAACCAGCAGGGTTCATTGCGATGGCTCTTGACCTTGGGGCGCAGGTTGCGTGGTTTCAGGTAAGGCGAATCGGTTTCTATCAGCAGTCGATCTGCAGGAATGTCTGCCATATAGGCTTTCATATGGGTGCCGCGGCGTTCATCGCAGATCCAGCCGGTGATGCCAATATGACAATCGAGGTCCAGGCACTCGTGCATTTCGGCTTGCGTGCCGGTGAAGCAATGCACCACCACCTCGTGCAACTTATCCCTGACCTGGCGCAGGATGGAAATAAAATCGGCATGTGCATCGCGCTGGTGCAGAAACAGCGGCAAACCATTGTCTATGGCGATTTGCAGTTGGCGCTCAAAAGCATGGCGCTGGTGATCCCGGGGTGATAAATCGCGGAAATAATCCAGACCGGTTTCACCAACCGCCACCACTTCAGGTTCTTCGCAGAGTTCGCGCAGCACCGTCTCGGTTTCGTCGTTGAATTCACTGGCCAGATGCGGATGAACACCAGCAGTTGCGAACAGCTCCCCGGGATGTGAGCGGGCGATATCCAGTGCGGCAATGCTGCCGTGTTCGCTGGCGC
>JBBKVS010000094.1:0-3711 GCA_037968555.1 Lysobacterales bacterium
GATATCAGTCTGGTCGAGATTGCCTGAGCATCGATAGGGGCAGGATCAGGCCGTCGATGTCCACATCGATGGTCTGATCTGGCCACCGTGCTGGATTAATCCATCGTTTTGGCTTGACCATCAGTCAGCCGCACCAAAACCTTATCTCCCGCATATTCAACTACATCACCGGAAACTATCTTTTTACGTTTACGGGTTTCGATTTCGCCATTCACAGATACCAGCCCTGCTGCAATTTCCGCTTTGGCCATACCGCCACTGGAAACCATGCCCTGCAGCTTGAGCACGTTGCAGAGCTCTATGGGTTGAGAGTGAATGGCCAATATTTCCATGTCCACATAGTGCCAGACAAGGTTACCCAATGTAATATGAAATGAACCTGGGAGTGACTGGAATGCATCAAAACACACTGGCACGTCGTGAGTTTCTGAAGTTCCTGGCAGCCAGTCCTGTCCTGGCGGGCATTGGGCCTTTGCAACTGCTGGCCAACAGTCCTGAAGAAATCCCGCTGGATTTGCTCAAACTGATTACAAGCCCGGACCAGGCACTGGATGTGTTCGACTTCCAGCGAGTGGCCCAGCAAGTGCTGCCGCCAGCGCATTACGGCTACCTGGCCACGGGCACAGATAACAACGAGACCTTGCGGGCCAATCGTGCGGCCTTTGAATCCTACTACCTGCGCGCCATGCGCATGGTCGATACATCGGCTTTGGACACCCACCTGGATTTGTTGGGGGAGAAACTTTCGTCACCGATATTCATTGCCCCGGTGGGTAGCCAGCGGGCTTTTCATCCCGACGGCGAATTGGCTACCGGGGGTGCCGCAAAATCAATGGATCACCTGCAGATATTGTCGAACGTTGCCACGGTGTCCATAGAAGACGTTATTGCCCGGCGTGGCGCACCGGTCTGGTTTCAGTTATACCCGACCGGCGATTCCAAAGTGGCGGAGAAAATGGTCAAACGGGCTGAAGCAGCCGGGGCCAACACCGTGGTGCTGACCGTGGATCTCAACGGTGGCAGCAACCGGATTGCCTTGAATAGGTACATGACTGTCGACGAGCGGGACTGTTCGCAGTGCCACGATGCTTCTCGTCCGGATTCCTATTTCGATCGTACGCCCATGTATTTTGAAACCGGCGCGAAAATTGACGATTTTGACAATCCTGCCATGACCTGGAACTACATTGCAGAACTGCGATCGATCACCAGCATGAACATCGTGATCAAGGGCATCGTGACGGCGGAAGACGCTGAAGCTGCCGTGCGCAGCGGCTGCGACGCGGTGTACGTTTCCAACCATGGCGGTCGCGCAGAAGCCAGCGGTTGGGGTGCACTGAACAGTTTGCCGGAAGTGGTCAGTGCGGTCTCCGGAGAGAAGCCGGTTTTAGTGGACAGTGGTTTCCGGCGTGGCACAGATATCTTCAAAGCCCTGGCTTTGGGAGCTGACGCTGTGGGAATAGGTCGGGCCTATATCTGGGGATTGGCCGCATTCGGACAACCCGGCATTGAAAGGGTGCTGGAAATCCTCCGGGCCGAGTTGGCTATGGTGATGAGCCAAATGGGTACACCAACGCTTGCCGACATTGGTCCATCCAGCATCGCCCGTAAACCCTAAGGCGGGAGATCACGTCCACTTTCCTCTGATCGGCTTCATCTCGTCGGTGACACACATGGCTGGGCAGTAACCACCCGTTCGCTAGCGCACAGACCGCATTGACGGGAATTGGCATATTTACTGAGAGCCTTGATTCCGGATGCAAATGTTTTCGCATCAGTAATCGAAGCAAATCAAACACAGAGGAAAACATGAATACTGTAGAAAGAGTTAAAAATCTATTTGATTTCAACACCAGCGAGACAGCGCCTTATGGAAGCGATGTTTCTGCGGGCACTTTCGAATGCGCAGACTGTGGCTTTGACATTACTTGCAAATCAGTCAAGTCGCTTCCACCTTGCCCCAGGTTCGATGAATCACCGCATAGCAAGAAAGCATGGAAGGTCAAATCCGGACAGGGTGATGCGAAAAATGACCCGTACCCCAATAGCTGACGGTGGAAGCTAATCTCCCTTACAGAAACCAGAAGATTTACTTACCGACAATCAGACTGCTTTAACGATTGGGCTCACTATTTTGAGCACAGCCTGGTCAATGAAGTAATCACTCCGCCCTTCGCTCGACTGAGCGCAGGGCGGATTCAGGCATGGAAATCATTCTTATGACTTTTAATCGGATTTCTCATAAATGGACAGCGCTGTTGATTTGCATTCTGGCCTTGGCCGCTTGCCAACAGGAAACGCCGGAAGAACGCCTGAAGGCGAATGTAGAAGCTGTTGAAAACGTGCAGGAAGACCATCGCAGCGCGAGCGAAGATGTGGTTGATGCAGCTTCAGCGTTGGCCGCCAGGAAACAGTCAGTTGACGACGCAGAGGCAGCACTCGCCAAAGCGCGTAAAGAGCTGCGCGGCATTCAGAAAGAATTGGAAGAGGAGCAGAAACTGCTGCAAAACAGCGCTAACGATACTGCCATTTTCCGCCTGGTCCAACAGAAGCTGCTGGATGCCCCCGAGCTGGAAAATAGCGCCGTACGAGTCACCGTCATAAACGGCGTGATCACTCTTGATGGCCAATTAAACAACCAAAATCAGGTAAACCTTGCGGAAAGTATCGCCAAGGCTGCCCCCGGAGTAAAAGGCGTACGAAATTTTCTGAAAGTGGAGTAATTGGCAAACATCGCCACTGGCACTTAGTGGCCTGCAGGAGAAACAAGTGCCGATAAATCCTGCGTTTCTCTACTCGGCGCTGAACTCGTATACAGACTCGCAGGATCTCACGAATTAAATCGGGCCGCTTCTGAAAGCCCGGGGGAAAATGGTACTCTGAGCCCGGTTATCTCTAATCTCCTCAGGATTCTGCCTTGAAAAACTCCCTGCCCTTGTTAAAGCTGTTTATCGTATTTCTATTATCTTTCGTGCCAACTGCATATGCAGATGAACCCAGCTTGCTGGATTTGGAGATCAACGCCGACACCGGCCAAGTACTGCTCAGCCTGGAAAGCCTGCCCCTGGAGTTGCTTTATGTGCCGGCGCTGCAATCGGGCGTGGGATCGAATGATCTCGGCCTGGACCGTGGCCAACTGGAGCGTACCCGCCTGGTGCGTTTCGAGCGCTTCGGCAACCGCGTCTTACTGATCGAGCCCAATCTGGATTTTCGCGCGGATACCGGCAATCGTGCTGAGCAGCGGGCGGTAACGGAAGCCTTTGCGCAGTCGGTGCTGGCAGGATTTGAGATCACCAACCCGGGTGAAGCCAAGCTCACCATCGACCTGACTCCGCTGCTGGTATCCGATATGACGCGCATTTCTGCGCTGATCAAGGAGCGGGAACAAGGCACCTTTGAACTGGATCCGGACCGCTCTGCAGTCGATACCGCCGGCATCCGTAATTTTCCACAGAACACCCTGATCCCCGCGGTGCTGACCTTCAAAGGCAGTGAGCCGGGTCAGTTCATCCAGGATGTCACACCCACATCTGACTCACTCACCGTGCGGGTCACGCACCAGTTTGTGCAATTACCTGATGGCAACTATCAGCCGCGAGCTTTCCATCCGCGCTCCGGCTACTTTGCACTGCAATACAAGGATTACGCAGTGCCGCTGGAATCTTCCATGGACAAGCGGCTGATCTATCGCCACCGTTTGCAGCCCGGCCA
>JBBKVS010000095.1:0-2773 GCA_037968555.1 Lysobacterales bacterium
AGATCGTCATCCTTGATCGCCTTGTTACCGGTGATGTTGATGGCCGCAATGGCCGGGCGTTCCAATACCGTAATGACCAGGATATTGCCTTCCCGACCGAACTGGATGTCCTTGAAAAAGCCCGTGCGATAGAGTTCGCGGATGGCAGAGCGGGTATTTGCAGTGGTGACTTCGTCGCCCACGTTCAAAGGCAGGTAGTTGTATACCGTGCCCTCAGAAATACGCTGCAATCCGTCGACGCGGATGTCATAAATAATAAAGGGATCAGCAGCCAGTGCCATATTGGCAAACAGCATCAAACCCAGTATCCAGGCTATTTTTTTTAACATGCGTTCAAACCCGATACAGCTGCTTGCACGAAGCGAGGAGTCTATCCGACCAGCCGTAAAATATCGTTAATAAATGCGAGGCTCATCAAGCCAGCCAAGGCCACAAGGCCAAAATACTGGCCAGCCATCTGTGCCCGGTCAGAGACAGGGCTTCCTTTGACCCATTCTATCAGGTAATACATCAGATGGCCCCCGTCCAGCACCGGAATGGGCAGGAGATTGAGTATTCCCAGGCTGAGACTGATGGCGCCCAGGAAAAACAGGAAATTGGACAGACCACGCTGTGCCGACGAATTGGCGAATTGTGCTATGGAAATCGGGCCTGACAGATTCTTTACGGATGCGCTGCCAGTGACCATGCGGCCCAGCAGCCCAAAAGTGGCTGTAGTCAGTCGCCAGGTTTCACTGACAGCAGACTGAAGGCCCTGCAGTGGTCCAAATTGCATGATGACGGATGACCGTTCCCAGGCTGCCCGTTGTTCGCTGGTGATTTCCTGATTGCTGATTCCCAGTATCAGGCGGCTGGAAAAGAATCCGCTACTTTCTTTCCTTGGGCTGATCTCCAATGCAAGATCAGCCCCATCGCGTTCAATGATCAGTGGCAGGGGCTTACCGGCCTGGCCGTGTTCCTGCACCAGGTGGCCTACCCAATTCCAGTTGGGCACATCTTCGCCGTCTATGCTGATGATACGGTCGCCACTAAAAATTCCAGCTTCAGCTGCTGCGCTATCAGCCGAAACTTCGCCTACGATGGCAGGCAAGTCCAGGCGCCAGGGTTGTATGCCAATTGCTTCCAAGACGTTTTCTTCACTGAAATCATCCCCAAGATCAGACAATTTCAGCAGGTGTTGCGATTCATTACCGTTTTCATCCGCTACCGAGATCTGTACGTCATCCCGATCCAGCGCATAGGTAATCAGACCGAGCAGGGTGTGGGTCCAGGTCTTGGTTCGATCACCATCCAGTGCGCGGATTTCATCGCCGGTCTGCAGGCCGGCGGCCGCGGCAATACCAGTCACCTCGCCTATGATGGGGCGGTTTTCGGGTATGCCCACCATGAACATGATCCAGAATGCAATGATGGCAAATACCAGGTTGAAGGCGGGCCCGGCAATGACCACGGCAATGCGTGCCCAGATCGGTTTGCGATTGAAAGCCTGGTCCAAATCAGCTGCTTCTACGTGGCCTTCGCGCTCGTCCAGCATTTTCACGTAACCACCCAGAGGAATCGCAGCGACGACGTATTCCACTCCGTCTTTGCCAGTGTGTTTCCATAAGGGTTTGCCGAAACCTATGGAGAAGCGCAAAACGCGCACGCCCAGTCGGCGCGCGACCCAGAAGTGACCAAACTCGTGAAACGTGATCAGTAGCCCAAGGGCTACCAGCAACCACCAGATGGAACTCAGTACTTCGATCATAAAATTTTCCGTATCACTTCAACTGCATAGGTCCGCGCTGCCTGATCCAGGTCCAGCACATCTTCGAGGTTATTGACTGCTCTACGTTCCGACCGTTCCAGAACCTGGCTGACCACGGCTGCAATCTGGTTGAAAGGTATCTCCTCGTCAAGAAAGCACTGTACCGCAACTTCATTGGCTGCATTCAGGGTAATTGCTGCGCTGGCAGCGTCTTTCATGGCTGCAAAGGCCAGCCCCAGGCAGGGAAAACGCTCCAGGTCGGGTTCACAGAAAGTAAGGTCACTGACCTGTGTCAGGTTGAGGCGTTCTACCCCTGCTTCAATCCGCTCTGGCCAGGCCAATGCATGAGCAATCGGTGTGCGCATATCCGGTGTGCCCATCTGGGCCAGCACCGAACCATCGCGATAAGCCACCATGGAATGAACAATACTCTGTGGGTGTACCACAACCTCAAGTTGATCGGGTCTTGCACCAAACAGCCAATGCGCTTCAATCAGTTCCAGGCCCTTATTCATCAAGGTGGCTGAATCTACAGAAATCTTCCGGCCCATTTCCCAGTTGGGATGTTTGCAGGCCTGGCTGGGTGTGATCTGCGACATCTCGGATTTTGGCGTGTTCAGGAATGGTCCACCCGAGGCAGTCAGAATGATTCGATCAACCCCACTGGCCTCCAGGCCTTTTTGCCAGCCGGTCGGCAAGGACTGGAAAATGGCGTTGTGCTCGGAATCAACCGGCAATACGGTTGCGCCCGCTGCCTTGGCCGCTTGCATGAACAGGCTGCCGGCAATGACCAGCGATTCCTTGTTGGCCAACAGGATTTTTTTACCCGCCCTGGCGGCAGCCAGGGTGGGCCCGAGACCCGCTGCACCGACAATGGCTGCCATGACAATTTCAGCTTCCGCTAAACCAGCTGCTTCCAGTAAGCCCTCGGCACCGCTCAATACTTTGGCATTACTACCCAGTTGCTTGAGTGCTGCCTGCAATTCGACCGCAAGTTTCGCCTGGCCAATTACGGCATAGGTCGCT